>NZ_JBFYLB010000130.1:0-3380 GCF_041305605.1 Methanomethylovorans sp. | reverse complement strand
CCCATATCAGGAACCACCTGCGTGCTTTCTCTCCCATCGTAGACAACACCTGTGCATTGATGATGGCATTGTCAATGCTGCTGATGGTCTCGAATAAGCACAAACCACCGACGATCATGATTATTGATAGTATATCCATATTTATCTCTGTTGTAGAATTAATTTTTTGTTTATTAAGGTATGCTTTTCTTGCCAGGACTCTGCCATTTTAATGACCCCGGGTCAGATACAGGGCAACTGCGACAGATTTAAATAGAAATATTGCAATTTACAACTGTCAATTCACAATTGTGAATTTAATTACATGCTGAGATGGCGGAACGGCTACGCAATGGACTGCAGATCCATTTCATCCCGGTTCGAATCCGGGTCTCAGCTTTGGTTTAATCGATCAGTGGCAGTTAATCAGATGATAAGTATGGATATACGCACACAAAAAACATTTGAGGCTCTATTTGCCCTTGAAGATATCAGGGAAACACTCAGGCAGAGGCTTCCTAATATCACAGGTACGGAAGATGAACGTATTATCCGTGAAGGTGTTAACAAAGTCAGGAATATACTGGATGATCTTGAAGCCGGTACAGGCACTCCGCAGGTCAGGAAAATAGCCGGGAGCATTGATATACGGTCCCGTGAGGAAAACTACATCAATATTCAGCCTATCCAGGCAGCCGGAAGGCTCACCCCGGAAGCACGCAAGGCACTTATAGCCTATGGAGACGGCTATTCCACCTGCGATGCCTGCCGCAAACCCTTCCGGCTGGACAAGATCAGCAATCCGCCTATAGCTCCATTCCATGAACAGCTTGCCAGTTTCCTGAATATGGATGCTGCACGTGTAGTGCCTG
Organism: Methanomethylovorans sp.; assembly: GCF_041305605.1. Lineage (GTDB taxonomy): Archaea > Halobacteriota > Methanosarcinia > Methanosarcinales > Methanosarcinaceae > Methanomethylovorans. The sequence continues at coordinate 2,529 of NZ_JBFYLB010000130.1, read as the reverse complement.
GTGCCAGGCGTGGCTTTCAGGCAATTGCATCCACACTGGTAGGTAAAGGTGACCCGGTGATAGTTTCGGCTCTGGCCCATTACACTGAGTTTTTGGCAGTTGAAGAGGCGGGAGGGATAGTAAGAGAAGTCCCTCTCAATGAGCAAAATCTTGTGACCGCAGATGCCACTGCAGAGAAAATAGAGGCTGTCAGGCGAGAAACAGGCAAACTGCCAGTGTTGGTGATGATGGATCACTTCGATTATCAGTATGCCAACGAGCATGATGTGAAAAGTATAGCAAAAGTTGCCCATCAGTACGACATTCCCTTTCTGTACAACGGGGCATATACCGTAGGCGTCATGCCAGTTGATGGAAAGGAGATTGGTGCTGATTTCGTAGTAGGTTCAGGTCATAAAAGCATGGCATCGCCCGCACCATCCGGCGTGCTGGCAACAACCGATGAATGGGCTTCCAGGGTATTCCGCACCACACAGATGGTGGGAGATGTCACTCAGCGCAAGTTCGGTGTAAAGGAGGTCGAGATGCTTGGCTGTACGTTAATGGGTTCGACATTGCTGGGTATGATGGCATCTTTCCCTGCTGTAAAGGAGAGAGTGAACCACTGGGAAGAAGAAGTAAAAAAATCAAATTACTTCATCGATGGATTGCTCTCTATCAAAGGTAGCAAAGTAGCGTCCGAATACCCTCGTAAGCATACCCTGTCCAAAGTTGACACTGCCCACAGCTTTGATACGATCGCCCAACATCATAAACGCAAAGGATTTTTCCTTTCGGATGAACTTTCGGGCAGAGGCATAATAGGGGAATTTGCTGGGGCTACACGGGTATGGAAACTGAACACATACGGCCTTTCCTGGGAAAAGGTCCGTTACCTGACAGACACATTCCAGGATATCGCTGACAAATACGAACTTCAAGTGAACAGGGGTTAATTACAATGAAAACGCAAAATTACAGGTTAGGAACACTTGCACTGCATGCCGGACAGAGACCTGACCCGACTACAGGAGCACGTGCCGTACCGATATATCAGACAACCTCGTACGTATTCCGGGACAGTGATCACGCTGCTAACCTTTTTGCTCTCAAGGAACTTGGCAACATCTATACCCGTATCATGAATCCAACAACGGATGTGTTAGAACAACGCATTGCAGCCATTGAGGGCGGTACAGGTGCACTTGCTGTTGCCTCCGGTTCAGCGGCTATAACCTATGCCCTGCTAGCTATTACACAGCCAGGTGATGAGATCGTATCCGGTAACAATCTTTACGGTGGTACCTACGAATTGCTCAACTACACTTTCCCGAAACTGGGCAGGAAAGCCGTCTTTGTGGATTCCGCTGATCCTGAAGCTTTCAGGCAGGCCATTAATGAAAAGACACGAGCTATCTACATTGAGTCCGTAGGCAATCCTAAGCTGGATATTCCGGATTTTGAGGCGATTGCAGATATTGCCCATGCAGCCGGAGTCCCTCTTGTTGTAGATAATACGACTGCTGTAGGACTTGTGCGGCCAATTGAACACGGAGCCGATATTGTCGTACATTCTGCAACCAAGTTCATAGGAGGACATGGGACTTCCATAGGTGGTTCGATAGTGGATTCCGGCAAGTTCTCCTGGAACAATGGCAAATTCCCTGAACTAACAGAACCAGACCCCAGTTATCATGGTCTTAGATACTGGGACACATTCTCCAACTTTCCCGGACTTGGCAATGTAGCTTTCATATTCAAAGTAAGGCTGCAGTTGCTCAGGGATACAGGTGCTGCAATCTCGCCATTTAACTCGTTCCTGTTACTGCAGGGGCTTGAGACGTTGCATCTGAGGATACAAAGGCACTCGGAGAATGCCTCCAGGGTAGCGGAGTATCTATCTGGCCATCCGAAGGTATCATGGGTAAACTATCCGGGTTTGCCGGACCATCCAAGTCATGAGCTTGCATCCAGATATCTCAAAGGAGGATATGGTGCATTGCTGGGTTTTGGTGTGAAGGGTGGTGCAGAAGCAGGAAATAGGTTCATCAATCATCTTAAACTGTTCTCACATCTTGCGAACATAGGTGATTCAAAGAGCCTCGTCATCCAACCGGCTACTACTACTCATCAGCAGCTGACTCCTGAAGAACAGATGGCTACAGGTGTCACGCCGGATTATATACGTCTCTCCATAGGTATCGAGGACATTGAAGACATAATCGAAGACCTTGAGCAGTCTCTTGAAAAGGTGTGATATATGCAAAGATCGGTCGGCATAACAAGAACGGAACACCTGACATTTGATGAGTCGCTGGTCCTGGAAAGCGGTGCTTCTATTAGCCCAGTTACAATAGCATATGAGACCTATGGCAGGCTTAACAGAGAGAAGAGCAATGCAATTCTTGTTTGTCATGCATTTTCCGGCAATGCTCATGCTGCGGGTTATCATGCAGGAGAGGACCGGCCCGGATGGTGGGAGACACTTATAGGGCCAGGAAAAGCACTGGATACGGATGATTATTTTGTTATCTGTTCCAACATCCTTGG
>NZ_JBFYLB010000129.1:0-5052 GCF_041305605.1 Methanomethylovorans sp. | reverse complement strand
TTGATTTCTTTGGTAAGGAGTTTACCTGGGAGTCCGAAAGTAAGAGTATCAAGGTACATGGTGCGTACATTACATTGGATAAATCACTTGTACAGAACGGTTCCGGTTATGATGTCCTCCTCAAGGTCAAGGATGAAGGAGACCGGGCTGCCTGGGTGGATGTTAAAGATCATGTACCCTATGTGGTAAACTACGTCAAGGGAAGCTTGGAGAGAAGCCTCCCGGATAGCAACATGACCCTGAGCGATTGGGACCTGGCCGCCACAACTTCTTCTGATGGTTCTCATTCTATCGGCGTTCAGGGCGTGCTCCTATCTCCCGGTGAATCCCTCGAACTTAGTTATCAGATCGAGCCTGATGAGGCTCCCAACCTGCCGTATGCAGAGTGTGATTTCAAAGCTATTGAAGGTTACAAGGGAACAGTGCGTTCCGCTTTCTTCGTAGCAGGTGCGCGCGTGGAGCAGAACTACGACATCGTGACCGGAGAATGGACCGCTATGGATCCTTCTGAGCCACTGGGAACGGTCGAAGAAGTAACTGAAGGATCATATTCCTCTGTGGAGATGTCTGTGACATCTGAGGATGATCCCATACAGGTCCTATCCGTAGAAGAATCCACACCTGAACTTTCGATACTTGGCAAGATCCTGGAAAAGATCAGCGGTGCCTTTGATTCAGTGGAGTTGGGGTTGAAGAGTGCCTTTTCAGGTGTGAACAGTACCATCGGACCTGCACTCTCTACTGTGGAAGGCATGGCCGTGGATGCTGTGGAAAACTATCTCTATGCAGTTATTATTGTAGTAGCTATAGGGGCTTTTCTTATAGTGGTCGTTCTGATGCAGAGGTAACGTCCAGGGAAACAGCCTTCCGGCAAGAATATTTTTCTTTCATATTTTTCCGGGATTGGCTCAACATCATATACGGCTGTTCTTTATTTTGATAATAAGTATCATGTGCCATATATATTTGTATATAGTAATACTGGATCTGCATTGATTGGCTTTATATGTTGTTAAATTATATAATTCATGCAAAGGATGCATATCCTGAGTACGGCTGAAAGAACATCACAACCTGTACGATAAACATGGATACAATGACCTTTGATGGCTCATGCAACCCTAATCCGGGTGGTTGTATGGGGATGGGGTGGGTAGTTACCCTGCATGACAGCTCATTTTCAATACTCGGAAACGACCGCCATGAGAAAAGCGATTATAACAACGCTCTTTTTGCAGAATATCTTGCCCTTAAGAAAGGTATGCTTGAATATGTGAGGGCTGACGGGCAGGGCCCCCTTAAGGTCCTTGGTGACAGCCAGACCGTGATATATCAGCTGAGGGGCATTTATGCTGTGGTGGATGACAACATCCGGATCATCCATGAAGAGATAAAGGACATAATAAAAAAGCATGAGCTGGACATATATTTCCACTGGATACCAAGAGCTCAGAACCATAAAGCTGACAGGTTATCCAAAACCAGGCACAAGATAAGCCTTGTGTATCCTAACGACAGAACGTGTATAGCAGATGTGGGCAGCGTACGGATATCTAAGAACCTTAGAACGAAGATCGCTGAACTGAACTCCAGCAGAACGCCAACGTCCCTGATGTTCAGGAAACTTCACCCCGGATCAAAGGATGCGCTTTCTGAGACACGGCTTCATGAACTGGAGGAGATGGCAGGGGTACATGCCACAAGTATAGCTTTACGAGAATTCCCTGGCACTACCAGAAAGAGCAAGCATTGTCAGGCACAGGCATTAAGATGGATGCTCAGGGGGCTTGCCGTAGACCTTGCTATAGAAAAGGTAAGGTTTGATCTTTTAAGGAAGAACAATAAAAAGAAGAACAAGGCCAGGAAGAAGGATAAGAACACGGAACAAAGGCAGCACAAACAGGCCGGGAACGGCAGGTCCAAATATTATTTGAACACGAAGAGGTACGGGTGCTGCTACTAGTGCATAAATGCCTGCCGAAAAGCAGATACATATACTATATATTTTTTGCAGAAGAATATACTTTTGTTTGGTTAACTATATAAGGTGGCGTGACCTCTTATCTCTGACGAAAGATGAGGAGTAAAACATGATAAAACAACAATATAAACACGAATATAGAGATGAAACAACATGTGGTTTCCTTGACATAACCAGGGGCCGCACTGACAGATCCTTCACTCCGGAAGAGATGGAGATCTACTGTTTCATGATGGGCGGCATCATCGGCAAGTAAAAGGAGGAGCCATTGCATTGGGTTTTACCGCAATGAAGGATCATTGGGTAAAACAGGGAGGTAACATCCGTTTTGCAGTAAAAGATGTTATTCATTTACACCCCCCTTTTGAACGAATTTATTCTTACAGGTCCCGGGCTCCTTGATCCTATAAATCCATGTGAGCCATTATTAGGTGCATGTTATAGATTCATTTTCTGTGAACTGGTTCTGCAGGAATGCTCGTGAATTCACCAGCATCAACAATAACCACAGAGAACACGGAGTTCATAGAGAATTACTTAACATCACTTTTATTCTCTGTGTTCTCTGTGAACTCATGCTTCAATTAAGATACAGGTTTTCTACCGAGCTGCTCTTTTTTACTTTTAAACATGGTCTATAGAAATGTGTAACTTTTAACTAGTTAAACAGTAAAATATATATCTAAACCCATATATTAATATCATCAATCAATACTACCAATTATAATATTTCTAAAACAGGATTCTCTTCGGGTATAGGTGAATGAGCAATGAATGATAAACATAAAACAGGTTTGCTTATCGTTTTCATTCTCATGATAACAAATGTAGCTATTTTTTCATGCGGCTGTGTATTTTTGGAGAAAGAAAAAGCGGTAAAAGTCTCACTTGAATCCACAGGCAATATATTGTCAACCAACGAAACAACAAAACCTTTACGTATGGGAGTTTTTTTAGTAGCTTCACCTAAGGCAACAATGGAATACTATGAAGGACTTAGAAATCATGTCTCTGAAGCCACAGGAAGGGAAGTTGAACTTGTGCAGCGGGATAACCCTCGTGAGATCAACTATTTACTGGAACGTGGTTATCTTGATATAGCCTTTGTCCGGGAAGACGCATATTATGATGGTACACAAAAGTTTGCTCTTGAGGTCATGGCGATCCCCCTCATGCAGGGAAACACCTACTACCGATCGTATTTGATAGTTCACTCCGGCACTGGCATTGATTCAATTGATGATCTTCGGGGTAAGAAATTCATTTTTAATGATTTCAGGTTCACCAAAGAGAAAGTGGAACCCGATTATGTGGAAATGGTCCTCACTGAAATGAACGAAACGCCATCGAGTTTTTTTTCAAGTTATTCCTATAGTGAAAGCCAGGACCGGCTTATCGAGATGGTATCAAAGAGAATGGTGGATGGTGTTGAAGTTGACAGTTTCTTCTGGACTTACATGAAACAAAATGATCCTGAGAATATTTATGATCTGATCATTATTGATATTTCACCCCCGCAGAAAGTTCCTGTGCTGGTGTACAGTCCCCTTATGGACACAGGTGAAATGCAGATTATAAAAAACGTTATCATCTCAATGCACAGAAATATAGAAGGAAAACAGATCCTTGGTAATATGGGGATCGACATGTTCATCCCAATGGACAATTCCACATATGAAACACTTGAATATGAATGATCATGCCATGCCGGTCGGAAATATGTTGACTGCAATATCCAAAGTAGCAAAGAATAAGAGCATTCGCACCAAGTTAGTATTGCATTTTGTTACCATTACTCTTATTCTGGGCATATTTATGGGGATATACCTTAATGTTGTACAGAGCAAAACACTTCATGATGAACTTGAAAGAAGCGGGGTCAATCTTGCGATGCAGCTTTCTGAAAGTAGCATCAATCCTATGCTCACTGACAACTATGTGAATCTCCAATGGCTGGTGGAAAATGTTGTTGCCACAGAAAAGGATGTACTCTATGTATTCATATTAGATGAAAATAGAAATGTGGTGGCACATACCTTCCGGAATGGCTTCCCTGATCAGCTTCAGTACATAAACATTCCCTCCTCCCAGGCCGGAACACTTCTTCTTGATACGGAATATGGCCTTGTGACCGATGTATCCTCTCCTATTCTGGGGGGACGAAGCGGTGAAGTTCATGTGGGCATGTCTCATGCACGGGTGAATGCATCTGTTTTTCAGTCGAACGTTGTTCTCATACTTTTTATGTTGCTGCTGATGGCTATCGGTATATCGGGCTCGTATTTTTCTGCCAGGAAGATATTTTCTCCGCTTGCTGCCTTAAATCTGGGCGTAGTAGAGTTTGGAAAAGGGAATCTGGAACAGAAGGTAATTATCACTTCAGGGGATGAGGTCGGTGATCTTTCCCGTTCTTTCAATGAAATGGCAGACCATATCAGATCGCTGATAGCAGACAAAGAGCAGTATCTACGTGAAATACTGGAAACAAGGAACTACCTGAATACAATTATCTCCGGAAGTCGTGATGGTATCCTTGTGCTGGATTCAAGGACAACGATCGAATTCTGTAATGAGGCTTTCTGTGTTATCTCGGGTTTTGCGAAATATGAAGTAATGGAAGACAATATCTCAAATTATATTCCTGCCTTCAAAAAGCATCTTAATGCTTCACCCGGTGCAAAAAAAGTAAATCTGTTCGTCGAAGCTAATATTATTACCAAAGATGGTTCTGTAACTCCTCTTTTTCTGAGTATCCAGAGTATAGAATATCAAGGTGATCTAAAATACGTACTGATGGTCAGGGATATCAGTGAACAGAAAGAGTTTGAATCCCTGAAGAACAATCTGATCTCGAATATCTCCCATGAACTGAGAACACCTCTCAATATCATGAGGGGCTTTATGGAAATTGCAATCACGGAAGAGGACAAAGAAAAAAGAAATGCCTTTCTTGCAAAATCCATAGAAGCTGCAGACAGGCAAAACTGGATGATACAGGATCTACTGGAAGTTGCTTCCACTTTGAATGGTCAGGACAAGATCAGCCTTACTAAGGAGAGCATCAATAATGT
>NZ_JBFYLB010000128.1:0-18003 GCF_041305605.1 Methanomethylovorans sp. | reverse complement strand
GCAGATGCTGTCTGAGTTTAAGAGCAAGCGCGAAGAAGTCGAAACTAAGCTGTCGTTGGGGGCAGACATCTTGCCTTCTTCTGTCGGAATAATACGGGATGCGATAAAAACAGGTGTTATCCCAACAATAGACTCTGCAAAAACATTAGGGATCGTATCACTTCCGGGAATGATGACAGGATTGATACTTGCAGGGATATCCCCCATAGAGGCAATAAAATATCAGATAATGGTCACTTTCATGCTGCTTTCGACCACTTCTATTTCTTCTTATGTGGCTTGTTACCTGTCCTACAGGAACTTTTTCAATAACAGAAAACAGTTAATATCGATAAAATGAACGTAAGGTACAGTATTTGAAAAATGCTTCTACAGGTCTGAAGGGAAGTAGGTTCTATGGGATCGTCTTTTTAACCAAACCTATATATTCAACTTATTGAGTTTATCAATCGCCTTATATAGGCTGTAATCATCAAAATCATACATCGGTACGATCATTTATGGATATGAGAGAAGCTGTCAAAAAGGCAATTCATTATGGTGCCATACAAGGCATACTGCAATATTACATATGTCCTGAGGAATGTGAAGCACATTGCTGTAAGAATGGCCAGATCCATATATTCGAGGAGGAGTACAGGAATTTCTCTCAGATCGACCCGGAAAAGGCAAAGAAGATACAGAGCGAGATGCCTGCAAGTCCTCTTTACAGGATAGAGACACCTTGCTCTTTTTTGAAAGCACATGACAGATGCGGTGTCTATTACCAGCGTCCAATCGTGTGCGGTCTATATCCGTTTAAGGTAAACACTTCAGGCAATTCCATAGGCTTACAACCCTGTCCAGTAGGTTTTCTGATCATCAGGGAGTTTGCGTCGTGGATGATAGCCAACGTATCAAAAACAGGGATGGCAGAAGAAGAAAAGGCCAAAGTTATAGCAGAGTGGGAAAATACCATCGAATCCTATGCTGAAGAACTTTCCGGATTCCACATGAAGAACACTTTAAAAGAGATACAGATACCGTTCGATGAACTGGAAATGTTTGCCATGTATATGGCTTCAAAGGACCTTCCGAAGATAAACGCAGGTGTGGACTTAGGATAGTATTGATACTTAAACTGTCCAACTAAAGCGAGTATTTACTTTTTGTATACATTAATACTATTCTAGATCGGAGACTTTGGAGAATTTCAAAAAAGATTCTGCCATTTTTCATAGGAAGAGTTATTGCTCTCTTTTTTCCCTGACTATAGTATACAGTTCTCTATTGCTTTGAGTAAGCTAGATATAAATACATATTAAAAAATGAGTGAAAGAGTTAGGTGGACAGAAAAACATGTGGATTCAGCTTGAAAACCATTTTATATCATCTGAAAGAACATTAAACCATGAAACAATCGATTGGAGCAAAGACACTCGCGTTCCCGACACCAACATGGGTTGTCGGTACGTACGACGTGAATGGAAAGCCAAATGCCATGACTGTAGCCTGGGCCGGGATCTGCTGTTCTAACCCTCCCTGTGTCAGCGTATCGTTAAGAAAGGCTACCTACAGCTATGCCGGTATCATAGAAAATAAGGCATTTACCGTAAATATTCCTTCCGAAGATCATGTAAAAGAAGCCGATTACTTTGGTCTCGCAAGCGGAAGGGATGAAGATAAATTCAAGGCAGCAGGTCTGACTCCAGTAAGGAGTGAGCTTGTACCTGCTCCCTATGTAGGAGAGTTTCCTTTCGTTCTCGAATGCAAACTGCTCCACACTCTTGAAATTGGGCTTCACACCATGTTTGTCGGAGAGATAGTCGATACCAAGGCAGAAGGATCTGTACTTGACGAAAACGGGAATCCCGATATAGAAAAGATCCGACCGATCATATATGGGACAGGGAATAGAAGCTACTATAGCATTGGACGTGATCTTGGAAAAGCTTTCTCGATAGGGAAAGAACGCTGAATGATAAAAAGCGATGAGCTTAAGGTTCGGTAGAAATCCTATAATAATTAAAATCAATTGGCTAAAACAGGTAATTCACATCAATATCTTACAGTATATTCAAAATAATTGTTCACTTGAATCCTCACTTGGAAATAGAGGATTTCTACAGAGTCGTAATATGGAGATTAAATATGAGCGCAGATAGGAAATTATTCTTAATTTTACTAATTGCATGTATCTTTGGAACGATAGCTGTACTGCCTTATACTCTTACTCTTCAAGGAGAATTACTTCAAAATTTACCGGTACCTTTATACGTCCTCCTGGCTGCTCAGCTTATCCAAGCTATAGTCCTGTTTGGTGTTGCTATCTTTGTTGGTCTTTATTTTGCTAAGAAAGTTGGACTTGGCCTTCCAATCCTTGGAGGATGGCTTGAAGGCAGGGTAGTTAAAAGCTATTTAAAATCCATACTTGGAATATCAATTGGGCTTGGAATTCTGGCCGGTATCCTTATAATTGGACTTGATTATTTGTTTTCCTTTGCCGGCGTACCAATTAATGTAACTCAAGCTTCAATAAATCCTCCGGCATGGCAGGGCTTCCTTGCATCGTTTTATGGCGGGATAAATGAAGAGGTCCTATTAAGATTATTCGTAATGACTCTCATTGCATGGATGATCTTCAGGATCAAAAAAACAGAAGAAGGAAAGCCAACAAACACGGGCATGTGGTTAGCTATTATTATAGCAGCTGTTATCTTTGGCGCTGGCCATTTACCAGCAGTAATGGCTATAACAACACTCACACCGCTGGTAATTGTCCGTACCATTATTCTAAATGCTGTTGGCGGAATTATATTTGGATGGCTTTATTGGAAAAAGGGTTTAGAATCGGCCATGATATCGCATTTTTCTGCGGATATAGTGTTGCATGTGATTTTACCATTGATAGCAGTGATTTGAAGCATTAGATCTTATATCTATCTTTTTTGTGCAATCACTGGTAAATATTGTGTATCTTTGGTACGTGGCGTTGAGGATTGTTTCCAGTTATAAATGCCATGCAATGACGATAAGTGTATATACCAACACCCTCTTTTTTTAAATAGGGTGTGAATTTGGTGTACAAACTCTTTACGGGCAGAAGTGGCTGTTTAAGAACTATAACTTTTGCTTCTACAGTATCCCTTATTTTGTTATTGCTTTTGCCAATCGCATCAGCCAGGGATTATTCTCTTGAAAGTGCGGATGTGAATGTCACAGTATTCCCCGAGGGCATTGTGCATGTGCAGGAATCACTCACCTATCACTTCGATGGCACATTTTCTGAGGTCTACAGGCAGATATACCCTCCACCCGGTGGTTCCATAGGGAACATACAGGGCTATTGCGATGTTGAGTCGTGTGATTTTTACGTTACTGACATTTACGGAGGCTACGAGCTTGTAGGCAGGTTACCTTCTCCAACTCCGGAACAGGTGACCTTTACTACCTCCTATGATTACTATGGCGGTCTCAAAGTATACAACGATGTCTCAGAGCTACACTACAAATTCTGGGGAGATGAATGGGAAAAGCCTCTTAACGACCTTTCAGCCACCGTAACGATCCTTCCCGCCAACGGCTCTGACATAACCTACTGGATACATCCGAATGATTATACCAAAACCGCAACTATAAACGGCAATAAGATCGCAGTTCAGGCCGATGAGATCCCTGCTAACAGCTGGTATGAGATACGGGCGATCTTTCCCAGGCTCACATCGCCGGACTCAAGATATGTGACCCTATATGATCAGAATGCCAAGTTTCAAATATTCAGTACCGAGTCTCAATACGCACTGAAGCAGAAGGCTCTGTATCTGGTTTTCATGGTATTCGCTCTTCTGGCATTGTCTCTCCTTTTAGCTCCCTTCTACCTCTACTTCAAATATGGAAGGGAACCGGACATCGAATATGTGGCTATTTATGAACGTGAACTGCCATACGATTCAAGGCCTGCCGTGGTCAACGCCATGATGAAAGATGATGTAGGCGTTCCCACGATAGATGGGTTCGCTGCAACTGTAATGGATCTTATACACCGGGATTACCTGAGCATAGATGACAGCGATCCAGGGGACATTGTGTTGCATATAAACGGCTCCGAGAGAGAGAAGGGAGATTATCCGGGACTTCTGGACTTCGAGCAGGATGTTCTGGACCTTATCATAAGTCATTCAGATGGAAGTCAGCTACATTGGAAAGAGTTCCAGTCCAAGCTCAAAAAAGGCACATCTTTCTATACTTTCATAAATTCCTGGAACAAAAAGGTGAAGGCTCATATAGACCTTGAAAAGCTGTTCATTGAAAAAGGCGCCAAGAAAATGGACTATTTCGCAGGTGTACTTTTTCTGATAGCTCTCCTGAGTCTTTTTGCTGTTCCCTGGCTGGGAGACTCATCTGCTTATCCGATCATTGAAAAATTGGGTTTCATGCCAATAATTATTGCAGTCGTTTCACCTATTGTGCTTGTCCTCAATGCTAAGTACCGAACTGTTCTGGGGAGGTGGACTCCGGAAGGTAAGCTTTACATGGAGCGCTGGAAGAACTTTAAAAAATATATTACAGACTTCTCTGATCTTAAGGCGCATCCTCCGGGTTCTGTGAAATTATGGGATCACTATATGGTATACGCTATGGCACTGGGTGTAGCAGAAGAAGCACTCAAGAACATGTCTGTCATAGTTCCTAAAGAACAATTCCAGACAAGTCATTTCCATAACAGGGTCTATGTTACAGGTTATTCTTCTGATTTCAGCCATGCTTATCAGGTATCAGCTCCCAAATCTTCATCCGGCGGAAGTCATGGGGTAGGCGGGGCTGGCGGTGGTTTCGGTGGTGGTGGTGGCGGTGCCAGATAAATTGAGAACGGAGGGAAAAAGATGATATTGGATATATTATGGATACTCGGTATAGTTCTTGTTATAGCGTTGCTTATTGCGGTATTTGTCTTTTCCATTTATAACAAACTTGTAGCTCTACGCAACAGAGTGGAGAATGCATGGGCGCAGGTAGATGTTCAGCTTAAGCGCAGGTTCGATCTGATCCCCAACATCGTGGAAACAGTGAAAGGTTATGCAAAGCATGAGAAATCTGTTTTTGAAGAGGTAACAAAAGCCAGGTCCGCATGGATGTCTGCATCAACCGTCGGCGAGGCCGCACAAGCTTCGAACATGCTTTCAGGTGCATTGAAGTCTTTATTTGCTGTGGCGGAGTCGTATCCTGAACTTAAGGCGAATGAAAATTTCAGGCAACTGCAGCAGGAACTCTCGCAGACAGAAGATAAGATCGCATATAGCAGACAGTTTTACAATGACACTGTTATGAAATACAATATTTCCATCCAGCAGATACCTAATAACATAATCGCAGGCCTGTTCCGTTTTGAAAAGAAGGAATTGTTAGAAATTGCGGAAGGGGAAAAAACTGCTCCAAAGGTGAGTTTTGAGTAATGACTCTTAAAGTAAGATAAAGATTTTTTTTAATCTTTTTTCAATCCTTTTTCTCTATTAATTCTCAGAATATTTGATCGACCGTTCTATTCTCAGGCAATTAGGTATTAATTTTTTATATCCTTAAGTGTCATTCAATGTTACAGCGTTATTTGTAATATTTACCTGTACATTCTTTAATGGTTACCTCAATAACACCTGTGCCTTTTATCGCATTATCGGGTAATGCTGTTCCATTTAAATGAGGAGTATATTTTTTCACAATCTTATTTAGCACAATTTTTTTCAATTCATGATCTTCAACGATAGTTGCTGTTCCGGTAACAACAATGCTTTCATACTCCGTATTTATGCCACATGGGGAATTATCAAGAATAAGACCTTTCATGTCATAAATTTGAAAGCACACTTTTTCATTCGACAAAATATTACTGATTTTCTGTCCCTGTGGCAAGCCATGAATGTAAATTTTGCCTTCATAATAAGTGAAATGGACAGGAACAACATAGGGATAGCCATTTTCATTTATGGTTGCAATATTACCTACAGGTGCTTTTAATATCTCTGCTATTTGGTCTTCGTTTAGCTGATGATTCTTCATGCGGTTTTGCATAACATTTCCTCCTTAATGCAGATTGTATTCTTCTAACTATTCGCTTACTTCATGTATTGCATGTTAAATTTAATAGAGATCTTATTTTTGCTTTGCCACATTTAATGATCTGCATGTCGCTTTTCCAATTCCAGCAGATGTTCCTTTATCTGCAGTCCCCCTCTATAGCCTGTCAATTTTTTGTTTGTGCCGATAACCCGGTGACAGGGAATAAAGATCGGGATTGGATTGCGATTGTTGGCAAGCCCTACCGCCCTTGAAGCTTTTTGATTGCCTACTTTCTGTGCTATTTCCTTATAGCTCCGGGTTTCACCATATGGGATGGTGAGTAAAGCTTTCCATACGTGCAGCATGAATTCTGTGCCATTTGGAGCAAGAGGAAGCATGAAATCTTTTTGTTTTCCTGCAAGATAGCTCTGTAGTTGTCTGCCTGCCTCTTTTAACGTTTCTGTTTCATTTATGACGGCATTTTCTGGAAACTTATCTCCATTAAAATATACATTCGTAATGGCATTCTCACTTTCAGCAATACCTATTTTCCCAATATCGGTTTGATAGAAGAATATATTTTTCATGGTTTATGGTCACTGATCTACCTTGAATACAATGTTATTTTCATTACTTTCTATTATTGTGTCCACTTTTCCTTATACATGCATCGTATATCAAAAAGTTAAATCATATTTAAATCATATATCTAATTAATGTTTACTTGTGAAATGCTTAACAGTAGCAACTTTATTTCAGTTATCAAACGAATTCGATAAACGCAATAATCGATAATCGTCGGTTTATACGCATTATGTTTTTTCCAGATGGTCTCAAGTCTCCGGCTTTCAATAACTAGAAATAGTTTAGCTATTATTCTGGAAATATATTCCGGATTCGATGAACAATGAGATTAAACCTGATCCAATTTCTGGCTAATTCTTCTCTAATGATGTCCGGCATTTTCATGCCTGTTTTTGCAAAATCCCTGGGCGCATCATATTTTGAAGTGGGCCTGATCAGTGCCTTTTTTGCAGCAGCTTCTTTTTTCTCTTCATTTGTATTTGGAAAAGCCGCTGATATCAATCGCCTGCGTCCTATAATCCTTGCAGGTCTTGCAGTTTCCGCAGTTTCTTTCTTCATGCAGATATTTGCTTATAATGCTGCATCACTTGCTATGATCCGTGCAATGGTGGGTTTCAGTGTAGGAGTGTATCCAGCTGCCCTTATTGTAAGCGTTTATTATGAAAAGGAAAGTATCGGCAAATTCAGTTCATTCGGTTCCCTTGGCTGGATGGTGGGTTATCTGGTTGCCGGGTTCATAGGGGACATAGAGCATCTTTTCATTTTATCATCTCTTTTCTTCACCATCGCTTTTTTTGTAGCTTTTGGGCTTACGGACGTGCAGAAACCCTCTATTTCCGTGAGTTATTTTTCATTGGCTGCATTCAGGAAAAATTTTGATGTATATATATCTATGTTCCTTAGGCACATGGGTGCGGTTGCCGTGTGGGTCATTTTGCCTCTGTACATGGCTTCTCTTGGTGCTTCTAATTTCTGGACAGGGATCATATATGCTATCAATCCTTCCATACAATTCCTTCTCATGCGCAGGCTGGATAACTTCAGGAACGAATGGCTTATCAAATGGGGCATTATTACTTCGGGATTGGCTTTCATAAGTTATTCTCTGGCGCAAAATTTCTATTCCATTATTCCGGGAATGATCCTCATAGCTTTTGGATGGGCTTTCTTGTACGTTGGTGCAAATCAGCTGGTTGTGGGACGAAGCATCGAGAAAGCAAGTTCTGCAGGAATTTTGAACTCCAGCATATCTGCAGCAGATATCGCAGGATCTATTCTCGGTGGACTGATCATGGAATACTTTGGATTCAGGCAAACAATGGTATTTGCTGTGGCCTGTGCAATATTATCTCTGTCTGTATTTATCTGGATGAACAGGCCATCCCGTGAGGTATCTATTTAACTTACGATGATTCTTAGTGATCAGTTAAAGGATCATTATTACCAATGGATATGACCATGAATTCAGAATTCATAAAAGGAAAACTTGTAAGGGACAAGATCCCTGCCATTATCATGCAGGATGGCAGAAAGCCTGTATATCATCAGGCTTCTGAGGAAGAGTACAGGACAAAGTTGCTGGATAAACTGGTAGAAGAGGCAACAGAATTCATATCTGCTCCTTCCGAAGAGGAGCTTGCGGACATTGTAGAAGTGCTAGATGCAATTATTGACCTGTTTGGTTTTGACATAGAAGAAATTGAGAACATGAAGATGTCAAAACTTAAGAACAGGGGTGGCTTCAGGGAAAGACTAATCCTTTGTTCAGTGATGGATGATTAGTTCATTTTCCTACGATGAGGCTTTTATGATTCTAAGTATCTCAACTTCTACCTAATTGTTTCTCAATCTCACACACACTTTTTTAATAATAGGACTCTTACTTTTATCAGGACAAATCGAAGGAATCTACTGTATAATGATTAGGATAAGATTCACATGATGAAATATGTAAATATTTTTCAAACTTTAATAGTAAAGTCTATTATTGTCATGATGGTGATTGTAATTCTCAGTTCCACTCTGGAGGTCGGTTGGATTATTCTGCGTGGCCTTATTACTCCCCCGGTCATTTTCCTCAATGTGGAAAAAGTCTTGGATATATTTGGTCTGTTCTTCCTTGTGATCATAGGCATCGAGTTGTTGGAGACCATCAAGATGATCATCACTGAATCCACAATGAATGTTGGTGTGATCATTCTGGTGGGAATCACGGCAATAGTACGTAAAGTAATAATAATAGACCTGAAAACTACTGCTCCTTTATTCCTTATGGGACTGGGGGTGCTCGTATTGGCCCTTGCTGGTGCTTATTATCTGATAAATATCACAGGAAAAGAATTCAAATGCGAACTTAAGTGAAAAGTGACCTTTCAATCAAAAGACAAAATCTTAATTTTTGTATGTAGTTCTCTACCCGGCAGCTACAATTTTCACTTATTTCACTATTTCACCATATGCTTTTTTCAGTTCATCCTTTGGATCACTGTTACATCTTAAACCCAATTTATGTGAATATGCCTGGATGGTTACTTTCCATTCTGACCTTCCCATGCCATCATCGTCATTATTTTCTCTGTACTTGACTTCCACCGAACTGATGCTGGAATTTGGGATTGAGAAATTTGCAGGACTTTCTTTCAATATCTCCTCAGGCGTCATGCTTAGATACCGCTGGGTGTAGTTCATTCCTCCGGTTATTTGGCTTCCCCATTGTCCAAAGAAACCTTTTCCTTCCTGTTTGGCTTTGTGCCTTGCTTCCTCTACCACACTTTTCATGATATCTGATGTTAGTTTGGCTAAAATGCTCTGTTCCTTTGTGACGACAAGGGTAAAGCTATCGTTAGCAAGGCCCATTAACTTTGGCTTATTCAAGGGTCCTACTATTGCAATTATGTTTCCATTTCCAGACATGCGTATACACCAATATTATATTTTTAAAGTATTTGGTGATTCAAGTATTTTAACTTATGGAGAGGGTAAAAAGTATAGTATGGGATATGCGCTGTCTGAAGTTGTTTCAGTAGAAATGTCAGTTAAGTTCCTTTACTTCCTAGATTTCTTAGACTCACCAGGAATGCAGAGATCAGCACCAGAATGCAGCCTATGAATACGTTAGTTCCAAGGTGAACTCCAAGCAACGTGACATCAAATAGCACACCACTTACGGGTTCTATCAATGAAAGCAGGGAGCCGGTTTGCGCTTCCACCTGGGAAAATCCTATGATGGTGAGGAATGCTCCCATTCCTACGGAAACTGCTCCAAATGATGCTAACACGTTGAGATTTTCTGTTAATATGTTCCATGGAGTATTGAATGCAAATGGTGTCATGAGTAAGCAGCTAAGTCCCATGGACCAGAAAGCTATTCCCATCTCAGGGTATTCGTCTTTCATTAGCCGTATATTCATTATCAGAGTGGCTGCAAGAATGCCCGAGATTATACCTGCAAGAATACCTGTCAGATATATAGGATCTGTCTGTAATCCTGAAAATCCACCTTCCGGCCGTATCACAAGGATCACACCTGCAATGGCTAAGATCATTGAGTATATACTTTCCCTGGCTATTTTCTCTTTTAGTATGAAAGGTGAGGCGATCATCACGTAGATCGGTGATGTGTATTCAAGCAATATGGCAATGGAAAAACATGTTGTTTTGACGCAATAGAAATAGAAGAACATGTTTACTACGGTAAGAATACCCTGCAGTGCAAGCAGTTTCTTTTTTTTCCGAAGCTTGATCTGTGATATATTACCGGTAGCAAGGATCACCAGAAGTATCAGCAAAACACCAAAGAACAGCCTATAGAAGATCATCGAAGGGATGGACATTTCATATATGTGGGCCAGGAATATTCCTGTGGTCCCATATAGCACACACCCAAGAAGTATAGCCAGATGTCCCTTCTTACCTTCTAACATAGAGCACAGAAGCCGAAGGTTTCTTAAAAAGATTGCGTGACATCTGAGATATCAGAAAAAGATTTCCGATACATTCTTTAAATCTGCTTTCGAGTTGATGGTATACAAATAGAGGCCAAATATATCAACAACTATTAGGACTCAATTTATCTTTAAGGAAAATAGTATCACATTACAGTCAGAATAAGGCAAAAATATCATCAAGAATGTAAAGTGAAATTATTCAAATCATTTTGGTAATTTTATGGTATTTGCTTAATTTTATGGTATTTGTTATTTGTGTAGCAAGTAAAGCTCTTCTTACAGCTAGTACATCTGGATGCAGACCTGTATGTTGCTCCAAAACTAGCGGGACTTCCCAGCTTCGATGAGACGCAAATGATCTGCTGTCCCAAAGGCACCGTAGCGAGAATTTGAGTTCCACAACCTGGACATATTACACTTTCATTCGTCATCTCTATATCCCCCTGATTTCTCTCACAAAATTACATCACGTAATTTTGTAACTTTAAAAAACAATATTAAAAAAATTCATCGGGCAGAAATATGTTCATACATCTGCCTTCTGTGTGAAGTTATAGAATCAGATATCTGTTGGTTACAGATCTAATATCTAGCTGGTCTATGCTTCTGGTAGCATTCTCTGCAGTATACTGGCCTGTCACCGGATGGCACGAAAGGTACTTCAGTTTCCTGTTTACAGTCTGCGCAAGTTGCTTTGTGCATTTCTCTTGGACCACTTGGTCTGAAGCCACCGCTTCCACCGCTTCTACCGCTTCCGCCTCTACTATCGAATCTCATATTTTACTTTCCTTTATTTAGGTAGTTCGTCTCAGCAAAAGCTGAGATCGAGAATTTTCGCATGACAGGTTCGATCTGATCTTCATCAGATCTCCACTTTTTGATACGACCAACTCTTTGTTGTTAAATCAATTAACTAAAAGAAGAACACAAGAATGAGATAATCCTTTTATTAAATCGACAAACATTCGAACTCTACTTATATAAACATCCACATGCTATATAAACATGTTGCTATCAATATATTCATTACTTCTAAACATATACCTCTATATGATGTCTACATAAAATAAAGACAGTAGGTATTTACTTTTTAGTTCATTCCGAAGTTATTCCTGCTTCCAAAGTTCGATCAATGTAGCAGAGTAATTTTATGAAAGAACATGCTTATATGATGAAGAATTTACTTGTGCCATGAGTTCAGGAAATACCAGAGGGAATATTAAGATAGGCTTGAACGTGGGGATTGTTCTGAAACAAGATCAAGCCACTGGAAAAATAACACGCGGTGTTGTGAAGAGGATCTTAACCAATTCTTCATCTCATCCGCATGGGATAAAAGTTCAATTGGAAGATGGTCGTGTAGGAAGGGTTAAGGAGATCTATACCACAGGTGTAAGATGATCCCATATAACCAAAAGACGTATTAATATATCCAGTTCATCTTTCTTCATAGGGTAATGTGATGCAAGAGGACATTAATCAAGAAATGTCTGAATCCGGGAAAATGCCAGTACTGTTCATCGGGCATGGTTCATCTCTGAATATAATCTTAAAAAACAGCTACACAGAAAGCCTGGTGCGTCTTGGGAACGATCTGCCAAAACCTAAGGCCTTAATGGTAGTCTCGGCACACTGGCTTACAAACGGGACCTCTGTCACATGCAATGAAAAACCAAAGCAGATCTATGATTTCTACGGTTTTCCACGTGAGTTGTACCAGGTGAAATACTCCAGTTCCGGCTCACCTGACATTGCAAGGCTTATCAGTGGAATAGTACGTAAAGTGCAGGTAAGATGCAGTAATGACTGGGGGCTGGATCATGCTTCATGGGCTGTGCTAAAGCACATGTATCCGCAAGCCGATATCCCGGTTTTCGAGATGAGCCTGGATTATTCCTTTAACGAATGGCATCCTAAAATGATCCAGTATCATTATGATCTGGCATCAGAACTTGGAGAATTGCGCAGAAAGGGTGTTTTGATCATCGGAAGCGGTAATATTGTACATAACCTGGGAATGCTTGATTTTCGTAACATCGATGCAAAACCTTTTGACTGGGCTGTGGAATTTGATGAAAAAGTAAAGTCTAATCTGCTTTCAGGGAACCATAGGGATCTCATTGACTACCGGAATATGGGAAGAAACGCACCTTTTGCAGTGCCTACTCTTGATCACTACCTGCCGATGATATACGCAATTGCACTGCAGGAAAAGGATGATCGGCTGGAGTTTGTGCATGAAGGGTTCCAGTATGGTTCCATTTCCATGAGAAGTTTCCGTATAGGATGACTGTTAATAAAGAAGAATTGTCATTCTTCTTGAAGGATTTAGAGAAGGAAGTGTTTGGACAGGCTTAATCCTGTCCTCATTTATGGAAGCGAAATTAGCTTTGTTGTTTTCAGCCTCTGTTCTTGATCAACATGACTTCAATGATGTTGACCGCTTTGTCCTCGGGAACACCCAGAGATTCCTGGATCTTTGTAAGGATATCTTTTTCTCCCTTCGCGAGTACGCCATCTGCCAGCGTGAGGTCAGCTGCAACTGCAAATGCTGTCTCCCTTAAATCAGCCTGAAGGACTTCCTTTGAAGATGTCACCAAAGCTTCGACACCCTCCCTTTTTATTATACCGGTGAGCTTGTTGAACATGGATGACATATTCTTATCGTTATAGTTTGAGAAAAGTTTCATGCGCAGTAATGATGTTACAAGACCTCTTGCTTCATCCGCAGTGATTTCCCCGTCAGCAGCTATGGCAGCCAAAGAAACTGCAGCAAATGCTTCTTCTTTGTTCAGTTTAACATGCTCTGCTTCTTTGCTTCCTTTTACTTTGTCAAATAGACCCATCATATCTCTCCTCTATTTTTTCCAGGTGTTTTAGTCAGATCTCTTCCCTGTGTAGGATCCACGATTGTTGGATATCTATTCAAGTGATGATTGTCCATTCCCTCACTTGATGTATCTTTTCACTCCTGGATTGAAATGGTAATTATATTCTGAAAATATATATAATTAATCCATATACTTCTATTGTCTAATCTGGCAGTTCATGCAGAATAAGTCCCATTTGTGGATCTTTTAACCAAATAGAATCAAATGTCATCGATTTCATTTTATTTCATTTCATGCCGAATAGGAAACGCATCAAATTGATTCTCCTTATAAGGAATTCATATACCAGCATT
Organism: Methanomethylovorans sp.; assembly: GCF_041305605.1. Lineage (GTDB taxonomy): Archaea > Halobacteriota > Methanosarcinia > Methanosarcinales > Methanosarcinaceae > Methanomethylovorans. The sequence goes on along the minus strand of NZ_JBFYLB010000128.1, from coordinate 4,254 downwards.
ATTGTCACAAATGAGCTTAAACTCAACAAAAGGTATTTTGCCAATAATCCAAGCTCCCAATCCATTATCCAGAATCCGAAGATCACAATGACAGTCTGATGAAGTATATAGAATGGCAGGACCGCTTCATTGGCATATTTGAGGATAGCGTGATTAAAAGTTAAGTACCTGCTGCCAAAACCGAATATCGCCAGAAGCCAGCACCATGAAGCAGCTGCAGTTAATACATCCTGATATTTGCCTACGGATTCAAGGCTGTACAGGTAGCTCACAATACCCAGCAAGGTGATCCCAGCTGCTATCAATAGGGCTGGCACCCTGTGTTTTTCGATCGTACCCTTGAATCTCACGTCAAGTGACAGGAAGAAGCCCGTGATGAAGAAAAGAAGATACGTCAGCAGGCTCCAGCTGCCAAAGGACTGGATACCTATACTATCTCTGTATTGCCCCACGAACATCTCCATCAGAATGAGAGGTATCGCCAACAGGAAGATAGCTCCAGGCTTTGTGAAAAAGGAAAATACATGAGAAACTGAAGGGGAGTTTTTTTTCTTCACGCCCAGCATGAACAATGGAAGCGTTAACATGGAAAAGATGAAAAGGAACTCCAGATACCATAGATGCAGTCCCATCCATGCGAAATTCCCTCCGAATGCATAGAGTCCGTCAAAGTAGTGGGGATAGAAGTCAATGAAAGAACCACTAAACTGGCCGTGGGATGCACGTTCTATATAAACTTGCACAGGTACTATGATAACTAAAGTACCGAATATTAAGGGTACTATGAGCCTTTTAAATCTCTCTACTATGTATTGCTTTGGTGATCTTTTTGTGAGCGAATAATTGGATGACATAGCGGATATGATAAAGAACAGGGGCATCATCCATATTTCCAGGATCTCCAGTATTATTGAAATACCGGAGGAGAGTGCGTTGTTTTTCACATGCCAGTCTTCGAGATTGAAGAATCTGCCACAGTGATAAAAAAAGATGGTTACCATTCCGAAAATACGTATCCAGTCAATATCGTAACGTCTTTCGGTCTTCTCCGAGGCAGAGGTCCTATCACTTGTAATGGATTGCACCATGGATTCCAGCCCACACTTCAACTCACATTACAGATTCTCTTGTGTTCGACTATTTATATGTTATCAATTACTTTTCTTACTAGTCTTCTTGTCTCAGTTCTCTGAATATGGCAGCAAGGTAATTATCTACAATTTTCGCATGATGAAGAAGCTTTAAACTTTCAAATATTTCAAGTGCTTCTCCATATGCTTTTGTTGCTTTTTCGAGGTTGACTTTAGTTTCTTCTAAATCTGCCATAGAACTGTATGCCATCCCCAGATTTTTCCGGGTCATTGCATATTGTATCGGGAATTCCTTCAAAGTTGTTACTTTTAGTGCTTCTTCATACGCTTTCATTGCAGTTTCAAGGTTTTTATGTCTCTCTTCGATACCTGCCAGATCCGCGTATGCAAGCCCCATATTGTTCCAGGTCATGGCGTGATCCATGAGGAATTCCTCCAGAGTATATACTTTGAGAGCTTCTTCGTATGCTTTGATCGCTTTTTCGAGGTTGTTCTTTCTCTCCTCCACGGCTGCCAGATTCCTGTATACCATTCCCAGGCTTTTCCGGATCTTTGCATGATCCAGTGGGAATTCTTCCAGGGTCCTTAACTTAAGTGCTTCCCCGTATGCTTTGATAGCTGCTTTAGCATACTCGGCTTTTTGTATTCTGATGAGGGAATTTGAGGATGCTGTATCACCTATTCCTGTAAGGACAGCATGATTAAGAGAAAAGGTGTCTGACATCTCTTTCAGGATTGAAAGTTTTGATGTTGTTTCACTGAGTTTCACTATCTTTTCCAGATACACTTCTTCGACATGGATCTTTTTTTCTTCAGGTGCAGAGACTAATTCACTACTCTTTAGTGGACCAAGCACTTGTTCCCAGTCTAAGCCGGTGTCAGGATGATCTTTACTATAAACAGTTTCTACCCAATCATAGGCGAATATATGCTTTCCCTCATATATGCCTGCGATGTGTAGCTTTTTTATTATTCTTAATATTTCTTGCTCTCTTTCTATAAGTGCATTATATCTTCTTTGCATTTCATGCAATTTCAGGAAAACCGAGCCAATGGTTCCGTCGAAATCGATGTCTTCCCATGTGATATTTTCTCTTTCGGCTATTCTCTGAGCTTCATCTGTGGAGAAATGACCAATGTCAATTATATTCTTGGCAAAAACTGTTTCAATATCCAGTTTTTTGTCCAAGAGTTCAAACCTCTCACCAGTCTGGCAGGTTGCAACGATGATAAAATTCTTAGCCCTGATGATCTCCAGTAGTTTTTCAAAGTTACTCTTTTCAACAAATCTGTCAAGATCATCCAGGATAACAACTTCGATATTCATCCCATAGTTATCTGCAAAAGGATAATCTCCGGAATCAATATCATCCGGATGTGGAATGGTGACATCTGCCAATGAACCCATACTTTTGAGAACTTCAAAGACAGTCCGGGTTTTGCCAGCCAGTGCAACCCCTTTTACCAATACGCTCTTCTCTTCGAGCAACAGGTTTCTGAGAATATCATCTTCTTCACGAGGACGGTATTTATAGTAAGGTCTATTTTCCAGCAGGTCCTCTGGTTCAAGCTTAGTGCCAGAGATCCACTTTCGTTTGAACGGTTTCTGTTGTTTTTTTCTTTTATCAAAATACTTGTCGTAGAGACCGTACAGGAACTTCATTGGGGAAAACTGAACAGATCCATTCGTAACACCACTCATTCACAACACCTCAACACAATCATTTCGTAAACTAAGTTATATATTTTGCGCAGTATTGCTTTGGATAATCGCAGTCCTATTCAGTATATATATGGGATATTGAACTGTGTTAAAGCCGGAAAGAAATAAAAAACAATATATATACCTTTCGTTTAATTTAAGAATACCAGTTCAGTATGTCCCAATCTAAGTACCACCCTCCCACCCTCTTTTAATCTGAACTGGTTTTCATCTTTTCATTTTTTGCTGTTGACAGCTCTCCATAGATTTTTAAATCATTGATCTATATTGATGTACTGTTGATATGAAATGTGATTACTGTCATGGAGAGATACATGGTATGAAGTGCTTGAGAATCCCTTATAAGTGCCACTTTTGCGGAGGGTCTTTTTGCCTGAAACACCGCTTGCCGGAATACCATGATTGTAAAACTGCACACCTCCACCATCGATAGTTTGCCGATCTTGCTAAAAATTTGGTTGTATTTACTTCCACATGGAAAATCTGAACTTCAACTCAACATTCAAATATTAGGCACAATTATTCTTTTTCCTTTGTATTCCAGAATATCCACGTGTATTCCATAAGCTTCTTGTATTCTTTCAGGAGTCATCACCTTTTCTGGAGCTCCTGCAACGACTATATTATCTATTGGATATGTTAAAATTGGTTTATTATCAGTAGAATTATGTAAATCACATTGGTTAGAAGTTGTACTTTTTCCACATGTCCTGTCTTCAAGCTTTCTAAGCAAAATGATCTCGTCCGAGAACAGCATTGCATGGTTTGGTTCATGCAGCGTCATCAGAACAGTAATGTTTCTGGTCCTTGAAAGGTTAGTAATTGTTTTCAGGACATGGATCTGGTTCTTCAGGTCAAGGAAAGAAGTTGGTTCGTCAAGCAGAAGAAAATCCGGTTCCTGTACCAGTGCTTTTGCGATCATCACCATTTGCCGTTCTCCCCCGCTTATCTGGGTATAGGATCTATGGGCAAAATGCCCTATACCTAAAAATTCCAGAATCCTGTGGGCTTTCTCAATATCCTTTTTTCCAGGTGTCGATAAAGTGGAAATATAAGGCATGCGACCGGTGAGCACCACATCCAGTACAGAAAAGGGGAAAGATGATTTGTGGAGCTGAGATACATAACTCAAAGTCTTTGCCATTTCAAGATTTGAGATATCTGCTGTATTCTTATTATCTATGTAAACTGTTCCTTCGTATTGCCTGAGAAAACCATTTATTACTTTAAGAAGTGTTGTTTTTCCGCAGCCGTTAGGGCCTACCAATGTAACAACTGATCCTTTTTTTATTCTAAGGTCGATATTTTTCAATACAAGTTCTTTCCCATAACTTAAACTTATGTTCTGAATTGAGATGCCACAATTCCCCATCGAAGTATTTTCGTTCATTCCCAACCTCCTGCTCTTGTGCTTCGTAAGAGGTAGAGGAAAAAGGGGGC
>NZ_JBFYLB010000127.1:0-3277 GCF_041305605.1 Methanomethylovorans sp. | reverse complement strand
ACCAGTGAGAATCCGGCATGCATCAGGAATACTATTCCACCGCACAGTATCAGCCATACGACGGTAAGTGCAGTTTGCACACCAGCTATATCTTCTGTGTTCTTAGTTATAGCTTCTGCGTTTTCTTCAACGGTCGCTGCCGATACCGGCAATATCAACATCATAAGGATGAGCCCTAAGAGGAACAGGGCCTTCCCTGGAATTCTTAGGTTATTGATTTTACACATTGTTTCCATAAATGTACACCTCTTGTTAGTAGGAAGACGGTAGTCCACTGTAGACTTCATTCTATTTAATCATTGCTACAATTTCCCCTCAAAACTGTTCTCCTACCCACTTCATATTAATATATATATGTAAGTCATTTAAACTTTTGCTGTATTAGCATCAATTATACTATAGTTACTAATATTATTCATCACAGACACATGCATTTGTCAAGAGCATGGTTGTTATATGATCTCCCTTTCCTTGCTGGTAACTACAAGTCCTTATATACTGCCGCGACATAATTCCACCCCGGATGAGGGATATTTACTATAATCAGGATTGCATAACCGGTGTAAGTGAACATCTTCCTGACAGAAGTGTCGATCTTATCATCACCGATCCCCCTTTTGCTATAAATGGTGGCAGTCTCCACAAACATTATCATAGAAAAGAAGAACATGTGTTCGAAGGGTATGTTGAGGTGGATCAGGAAGAGTACCGTGAGTTCTCTATAAAGTGGTTGCATGAGGCTCACAGGGTACTCAAGGATACTGGCTCCATGTATGTGGTCTCAGGATGGAGCAATCTTCTGGATATATTGCTTGCTCTTGAAAGAAATGATTTTGAACTCATCAATCACATTATATGGAAGTATAATTTCGGTGTGAGTACCAGGCACAAATTCGTAACATCGCATTATCATATTCTCTACTGTAAAAAATCAGATGCAAAAGGGGTGAAATTCAATACCTTCTGCAGATTTGGAACTTCTGAGAAGAGCGAGGATAACAGCTCCTTGCTTTATAATGACCTGGAGGATGTGTGGGTCATCAACAGGGATTTCAAGAAAGGCAGATTGAGGAATAAGAATACTCTTCCTGCAGAACTGTTAAAGAAGATGATCCTCTACTCATCAGATGAAGGTGACCTGGTCTGTGATTTTTTCTTAGGTAGTTTTTCCACGGCAAAGATGGCCAGGTCTCTCAATCGTTACTCTACAGGATTTGAGGTGAATAGCGATGCTTATAATTATCAGCTAGAACAGATGCAAAATATCGAAAGGGGTTACATGCTTAAAGACCTGTGTTCTAACGGGGGTAATCCGCATCACAACCAGAGGAAACGCTGGACAGAAGAAGAAGCAAGTAAGGTCATTGAACGCTATAATGCCATCAAGAGTTCGGGGCTTACTGACAAAAAAGCCTACCACCTCCTTTCCGCGGAGTTTGGGAGGGGTTATTTTTCTATGATGAACATTATAAAGAAAAACAGGAATAACTTGATATGATCATTCCAGTTTTTTCATTATGTTGTAATCCATAGTCGTAGAAACAGGGTATGACTTCACAGAGATCCCTGCTTCTGCAATAGCTGTGATGGCATTGCTCCCCACGGTTACAGGTATGCCTGCTTTTCCCCTTTCCATGGGCACGCCGAAAACATCTGCTCCTGTCTCACCGATCGCCAGGTATCCTCCGATATCGGATTCCTTTGCAAGTTCCATTACTTCATGTGCCTTTTCCCTTGCAGAACCTGGTATCTGGCGCAAGTTAGCAAGAAGCTTTCCAGTACCATTTTCTATGTAATCGAGCACTGAAGTGGAATGCCTGTTGATGAATATTTTTATAGGATCAATTGATGTTCCGCTGTAACCTATCAGGTCCACAAAACTGACTGGCTGGTGAGCTTCCATCTGCATAAGGCCACCATACAATGGAGTTGAGGGTATCCCATTCTTTAGAAGAATACCATCATAGGTGATACTGCATACATTAGCTATTGCAAATTTACCGTCTGGTACAAAGATGTCGTCCTCTTCAGAATCTTCATCCACTATCCTGATCCTGGGACTTATGGATACGCCAGCATCTATCGCATATTTCAGCACATCCATTGCCTTCTCATAATCGCTTTTATCAATGATAGACACATTTACGATGACATTTCCAGTCTTTTCCCTGAGGTCGTATGTGGTCTTGTACACCAGTTCTTCTATTCTTGTGATTACAAAATCCAGTCTGTCACCTATAAGCGCATCATTGAGCTCTTTCTGTCCTAGTTCTGTTATCGTGCGCCCAATATATCCATGCTTCTTGGTGAATCCCCTCTCATCCAGTATACGTAGATGGTAACGTACCGCTCGTTCCCCAATGGCATATCCCCTGTTCTGCAGCTCATCTGCTATGAGACGAGCGCCCAGTGGTTTGTCGCTTTTGCTGATAATCCGCATTATCTCGATAAGTTTCCTTTCGACATTGGGGTCTGTCATATATTACTCCTATCTTTATTTTGTTTCACTGGTTTAAGTTGGAGGTGAATGGAATATATCTGTCATATCTAAAAAGACTATGTATTACTTTCTATTGTTCTTTGAAGCATGATTGCAATAACCCTTGGCACATTCTTAGAACATGCGTTCTTATATGTCTTTTTCTGAATCAGATACTTTTGTACAACTCAGTTATTTTATTCTGGCAGTGGAAAGGTTCATATTGTATGTGAGCCAATTCTTAATTGGGAGAATTGGGCCACAAGCTCAGTACAATCCAAAGTTAAAGGGGTGTAATAAGAAATGTTATTCATGGACATAAGTACATGGCAACCTGAACACAGAGCAGACATACTGAAGCACTTCAAGGAGCTCAGGCCGCCGGCAGGTGTGCATGTAATCAATCAGTGGCTGGACCTCACAGGTGGAAGATTTTTCATTCTATATGAGGCTGAAAGCTCGGAAGCATATGCCGCTTTTAATCTGCCATGGTCTGACGTCTGTAAGATTGATAGCGTTCCTGTCATGGAAGCAACTGAGTTCATCAAGCACATGACAGAACGTGGAATGAAGTTCTAGATATAATGTAACTGGTCAGCCTTTGAGGCTGACGTGATTTTCTCTTTTTTACAAAAAGGCATTTATTCAGATCATCTGGGAAAGACTTATCGTTTTGCTTGAGTCTCCCACAAGCACAGTGAACTCCCCGGCAGGTAAAGCAGAAGTATTATAGTTGTATGTGAATTTTCCTTCCTGGTCGGAGTCAATGATCTCAACAGCTTCAAGATATATATTGAT
>NZ_JBFYLB010000126.1:0-6340 GCF_041305605.1 Methanomethylovorans sp. | reverse complement strand
ATGCTGCCCGAACGAGTCGGAAGAGCTGCAATCTCCGATGCTGGAAGCCCTTGGCCTTTGTGAGTTGGAATGAACCGAACCGGTCCCTGCAAATGGATAAGCAATGCTTCAAGAGTGTCTGTTTCCGGCCGACTGATGCCATTGGCTTCAGAAACACCTACTCCCGAACCAATAACAACGTAGCGTGAACCAAACATCTCATTGAGGTGTGCTCCTGAGGGCCACCATTTTAATGCGTAAGGGCCCAATTGCATATGGGCTTTTCCTCGCTGCAGATGACTGTTGTGAGCAAAGGTCAACACCTTCCCCCGATCACGCTCTCTCGATACGATGTATGCCAGATTATCAGCCATCATCGCATCGCGGATGCCGAGAAGCCTGACCAGCCTGTCGGCTGACGCTCGGGCTGATACGGCGTGATAGTTCAGCAACTGTCGGGCCACTGTGGCGTATTGTACCGCTTCCAGATAGTGACTTTTGTCGCTTTTAGCTACCAATTCGGGACGCCGTTCTCTTAGTTCCGATATGATATCCTCTGTCTCGATCCTAATTGCAATGGCACTTGGTGATAGACCCACCGATTTCGTCGGGTCCATCGCTGCGGCAGGGTTCTCCCACTCCGGATCGTTGCCGAGAAGCGAGTCGATTAGTTCGTGACGATGTATGCCGCTGGCGCTATCAATCGAGGCAAGGTAATCCAGTACAAAATGCAAGAGATGCCTTGGGCTGTCGGCATACATCATTTCGGTCGGACTATCGAAACCGTAGAACTGGATTTTGACGTGATGAGAAGGATCTGCATTGTATTTCCGCATCCATTCCACGAGTTCACGATTAGCCTCGAGCTGACCGAAACCATGGCTAAAACCGGTGTTAATCACTTCTTCATACGACGACGGACCGCAACCGGCTATGTACTCATTCACTACACGCGCCCTGGGAAAACTGCTCTCAATGGCAATGGCACTGTAGCCATGCTTCTCCACCAGGCGCTGGAAGAGCCGGTTGCGGAGTATAAGAATTTCCTCTCCCCCATGGAGTGCTTCTCCGAAACCAAGTAACTCCACAGAACCGTCAAGTGAGGCCATGAGCTTGTCAATGGAAGCGTTGAAGGTTTCTGATGAATCGACGGAGAAAGAAATAGCTTCTTGCCGGATCCATTGGTCGAGAGTGGTATACACATGGTCGGACCTTCTCTGAAAAGATGAACTTTTTTCCATTTTTTAACCCCCTCTTTTTTAAGTTGATTTTGGTTTAGTGGATGTTTTTTTATTTCCGGTTTTTGCTTTATTTTCTTTTACTCTGAACTCCACAATTTGCTTCACAATATCAAAAGGAATCGGTTCATCAATTGGAAATTGAACAGATCCTTTTGCCTGTTTATAAGAAGACAGTTCTCCTTTGAAAGCAATGATCCCTGAAGGGGTCGGGTAAAATCCAATATGATTTTTGTACGCGGCAAAATGCACCAGGTTACCATTGAGCTTGAATGTGGGCATTCCGTAACTTATGGCTTCTTCGGCTTCAGGTGCGGATTCTCTTATGATTTTCCTCAGTTTGTACAATATAGCTTGAATGTTCTCTGGAAATGTTGAGATATATTCATCTATATTTCTGAATTGTGTTTTCGGAGTGATTTTTTCCATATTATTTGCATTGATGCAGGTTATTTAAATCTTTAGCGAAAATATGGGATAGGTAGGAAACTATATCTAAATATGTTAGACCTCAAAGAAAATGGGTTTGATGGGTCATGCGCAAATGGCCCAGATGCTGAATACCATATATAGGACAGTATTGGCGCTGAGTCAGGGTTACGTAACACGGCTCATTTCATAACCTGCTACGATCATGCCGGACTTGGATTATCATAATAAGCAGGTCCTGCAGGTAACCATGTACTGGACAGTTTTAAGCATTTTTCCAGTCACATCTTAAACGTTGCCCATTTGGATATGTATCATGAATAGCATTCAGTAAGATACTACAAATGTGATCATGGCTTAAGCTTTTGTTTTCATTATCTCCTGTCAAATTATATCAACTTGCTTTGAGATCTTCATTTACTTTTCAGATATATATAAAACAAAGATGCCCATAATTGTGCATTTCTCAATGTGCATAGTGGTTATATCGATGACCACGTGTTAAAGAGTACCTGTGAAAAACATGATCCTAAAAAAACGTAATCATTTTATCTTTTACTTTATTATCAACACCCTTAATCTTCAGGGATTTAAGGTAAAAGACCTGCATTCTATTTGAGAGGTATCAATAATGAGATCGTTAAAGATATGTCCTGAATGCCATGCCAAACTCCAGACCAACGAAAAGAACATCCAGGTCTGCAAAGTGTGTGGATACTGGACAAAAACAGGTACAGCAAGAGTTGAATCAATATTGCTATGCTAATGAGGAAGAAAAATGAGTGTAAATAACCACCATGTCTGCTGTAATTGCAGGACTACACTGAAAAAACAAACACTTGGATTAAACGTTTTATATTACTGTCCACAATGTGGTGTCATGACCACTTTAAATTCTATATGATGAAGGTATTTCATTATCCATCATGTTAAAAAACAGTCACTGAGGATAATGTAATCCCTCGTATGCTTTTTTTAATTCAGCAATATCAAACTTCTTCATTTTAAGGAAAGCTTCAGTTACACGTGCCAATTTCTCTGCATCCTTATTCTGCATCATCTCTTTCATAACAGTGGGAACTATCTGCCATGAGAAACCAAATTTGTCTTTGAGCCAGCCACACTGTTCAGCCTCAGGAACAGCTGATAGTTTTCCCCAGTAGAAATCAAGTTCTTCCTGGGTATCGCAGTACACTATGAACGAGATAGCTTCGTTGAAAGTAAAATTATGCTCATAAGCACTGTCCATAGCCACAAATTCCTGGCCTTCAAGAATGAAAGCAGCATGCTTTATTGTTCCTTCTTTATCGGGTTCCTCGCCTGCACCGTAACGGAGAATATCACCAACTTTTGCATTACGGAACACTAACGTGTAAATATTGATCGCCTCTTCTGCTTTTCCGCACTTATCACCGGTGAACATAAGTGTTGGGGTGATCTTCTGCGTAATCTTACTGTCGCCTATATACATTACCTGCCACGAAAGACCATACCTGTCCTCCACCCATCCGTATTTCTCACTAAACGGATACGTATCTAAAGGCATAAGCGCTTTACCACCTTGGGAGAGTTTCTCCCACAGTGTATCCACCTCTTCTTTCTTGCTACAGGCAATAAGGAATGATACAGCCGGAGTGAATGTGAAAAAAGGACCAGCTGATAGCAGCATGAACTCCTGGCCTGATAGTTCAATGGTGACCATTTCTGCTGTTCCGGAAGGAGTGCCCTGAATCTTTGTCTTGTCAATGATTTTAGAATCCTTGAAAAGAGACGTATAAAACTTAGCAGCTTCAGCAGCCTCTTTATCAAACCATAAATGTGGAACGATCTTTTGCATACTAACCCCTTTATACATTAAAGTTTGTAATAGTTGTATAAATATTTACCTAATACTCAAATCTTCATCGTTATTTGTAAAATGACTACTTTAATTGAGTATCTGTAACATGTTTCACTTTGTGGGGAAACTGCTTTTCAAAATCCTCCAGTTCCTCTTCTTCTATTTTGAAAACTTCATCTTCATAGAACTTTCCTGAAATACCCTTCAGGCTACCATTGTAGAGTTCTAATGCCATAAATGCATCTAAATTTTCACCCCAAGATGTATGAATATTATATTTCTCAGCATTTCCAAAACCAAAGCGTTGATAATAGTCAGGGTTTCCAAAAATAATTATGGCTTTATATCCCAGCTGCCTTGCCTTTTCAATAGAATGATTCAGAAGTAAAGAACCAATTCCTTTTTTCTGATATGATGGTGATACTGCAAATGGACCCATACACAATACTTCAAATTCAGTATTTTCCTTATTAATCACTTTAGCTTTTGAATAGATTATATTGCCGACAATTCTATCCTTATCACATGCAATAAGATCCAGTTCTTTTATAAATGCGGGTACTTTTCTTATTTTATGTACTAACAAGTGTTCATTACATCCAGGTTTGTATAGATCCCAGAATGCTTCTCTTGTAAGGTATTCTACATTTTTGAAGTCCTTTTCTTCCTCTTGCCTGATCGAAATACTCATTATTGCTCTCTCCACTTTTTTTCATAATAAATAACAAATATGTTAAATATAAACTATTCTGATCTATATTTTCAGAGATACTACTGAATATCAAGCTGCGAAAGAAGTCTATTTATACTCCACATCTTCTATTAATTGATAGAGGTATTGGTATGGATGAAGAGTGTTGTCCGAAATTTGAGCCCGCACCGTGGGACGAAAAGATTACAGAGTGGAAAAACAAGAGATTTGTAAAGGATAAGGTCTTCACACTTTTCTATATGCCCGTTAATTTTGGTAGAGTTATGAAAAAACTTGACGAAAAGGTAAGAAATGCAGGTGCGAATATTCCAGACTGGCTTTGCCTTTCCGATCACACTTCTAAATGGAACATGGACCTTTACCTGGCAGTAGACAGGGAGATCCCGGATGCTGAGAACACTACTCTTAGCGGGAGATTCCTAAGCAAGGTGTATGAAGGGCCTTTCAAGGATACGGGAAAATGGTGCGATGACTTCAAGGCATATGCAGGGAAGCAGGGACTTGAGATCAGGAAATGGTTCATGTGGTACACGACATGCCCTAAATGTGCAAAGAAATACGGGAAGAACTACGTTGTGATCCTGGCAGAGGTTAAGTGAGTATCAGTAAGGCATCCGGTAGAAAGGTTAGAGACGTGGAAAGAAGCTTAAACTTCAAGTTTCTTCCGGAAATATATCATCAAGATAACTTGCGAGCACTTGTTCAACATTGGTGTCTTTTGCCAGTATTTTGCCACACTCCTGAGATTCCATTATGTATTTTGGGAAAGCATAAATCCAGCCTCCTGTCATATCTATGATAGTACGAAGCTTACTTCCTCCTACCGTCAGGGCGAATTTAAGTTGGGAAAGGTTGGACATGCCTTCAGGGACCATCAGAACGATGGAGCCACTGAAGAAATGGTAAATAAGAGCTTCTTTTATTGCAGGGTCATAACCAATCGTGAATTTTGGATTTGTGGATGTATTTTCTTTGATCTCATCGAGCACTGCATCGTAGAAGTTGCAGGTGCGGGTAAAGGGGGGAATGAATTGCACAGCTTCGGAATCTTCGAGGTATGACAGAGAATTCGGGTTTTCTTTGATAGTGGCCTGGATATCGGAGTCATTTATATTGAAAACACTTGTGTTGTCCAGTATCCTGGCCAATGGGATCTTGAAAGTGAGAGGATCTTTGCTGATCAGAGATGAAGGAGAAGTTTCAGTATCCTGGGAAATAGTTGCTTCGATAAGGGCATGTTTTATGGCTATAGGCAATTTCATGGTGAATACTCCTGTGAATAATAATGTGCAACATCGACTTTATAGTAAATTACATTTTCTGCTTTGCTGTATATTTTTATGATAGTAAAACTAACAGTTATTGTTTAAAAAGATCTAAAGTATAGATTAAGAAATAGTAAAGAAAAAAAGATTGAAAGATTTACATCTTTTATTTGTATCTATATTTTTGATATCAGTCGCTCTGAAGCCTTTTTAATTCCATTTCCCTAAGTTTTTTCCTCATGATCTTGCCTCCTATTGTTTTAGGCAGTTCGTTCATGAACTCGACAGAACGCGGGTATTTGTATGGTGCTGTTGTTTGCTTCACGTGGTTCTGAAGTTCCCGTATTAGTTTCTCCGAGGGTTCAAATCCTTCGTTCAGCACTACAAACGCCTTGACTATCATGCCTCTTATATTATCAGGAGAGCCAATAACAGCAGATTCCTGCACAGCCGGATGTTCAAGAAGTGCACTTTCAACTTCAAAGGGACCTATACGGTATCCTGAACTTTTGATGACATCATCATCACGGCCTACGAACCAGAAGTATCCGTCATCATCCATATATGCCTTATCACCGGTGTAATAGAATCCGTTCTGGAATGATCTTTCGTTCTCTTCATCGTTATTAAGGTATTTGACAAGAAGACCCACAGGTCGCGGGTCAAGTGAGATCGCAATTCTTCCTTCTTCAAAGTTATTGACCTTGTTCCCATGTTCATCATGCAGCTCAATATTCCATCCCGGAGAAGGTTTTCCCATTGAACCCGGCTTGTTCTCCAGGCAGGCGAAAGATGCGATTGCACAACAGGTTTCTGTCTGGCCGTAGCCTTCATAGATGTTAAGGCCAGTCCCTTCTCTCCACACTTTGATAACTTC
>NZ_JBFYLB010000125.1:0-8032 GCF_041305605.1 Methanomethylovorans sp. | reverse complement strand
ATGGATTTTGGCTATGAAATACCATAATTCTATCCTCTTTTTAAACTCATACAAGACATTACATATCAAGTGCATTCCCATGCACAAATATTTATCCGATACCAAAAGATGAAGTTGCATGTTAAAAGGTCTGATATTTGATGTTGATGGAGTGCTTATGGATTCCATGCCCTATCATGCTGATGCCTGGGTGCAGGCATTCGGGGAGGTAGGTATCCATATCACGAATATGGATATATATGAGATAGAAGGTTCCAATCACAAAGGTGTTGTTGATCTCATTTTTCATAAGGCAGGCATGGAGCCCGACACATCGGATTACGAAGTATTTCTCATAAAGAAGAGGGAGAATTTCCTGCGGAACAACAGAGCAGAACCTTTCAAGGGGATGCAGATGTGTTTGAAGGCGCTCAAAAAAAAGTATAAACTGGCTGTTGCTTCAGGAGCTGACAGAACTATAGTCAACGCACTCATGGGCCAGTTCTATCCCGGTATCTTCGAGGCAATAGTTTCGGGAGAAGATGTAACTCGTGGAAAACCAGATCCTGAACCTTACCTCAAAGCAGCTCTTAAACTTGGGCTGGAACCGGAAGAATGCATGGTGATAGAGAATGCTCCCCTGGGGATCAAGTCTGCAAAAATGGCCGGTATCTACTGTGTGGCAGTCCCGACCTATCTTCCAAAAGAAAAATTGATGGGTGCCGACATGGTACTTACAGACCATGCCGAACTGATAGCGTATCTGTCCGGACTTATCTGACGCTATCATACAAGACGAATGGTTTCGAGGTTTGTGAGTGCTCTTGTCTCCATCTTGTTCTTTTTATGGATCGAAGTTGCAAGATCGATGCAGGACCTTTCATCTCCATGTTCTGTGAAAACACGTTCAGGTCTTGGTTTCATCTTGCGCACGTATTCCATGAGCTGCCTGCGGTCCGAATGGCCCGAGAAACCGTCAACGATCTCCACATTCATATTCATGTGTATCATCTCTGTTCCCTTTCCGGTATTGAGAGGTATCTCTTTCCAGCCTTTCTGGATCCTGCGTCCCAGTGTACCGTCTGCCTGGTAGCCTACGAATACAAGTGTGTTCCTCTCGTCCTCAGCAAGGGCCTTGAAATACTCCATCACAGGCCCTGCGTTCATCATTCCCGATGTGGCAAGGATTACGCATGGCTCGCGTTTCTCTATGATCTCCTTACGTAGCTCATTGGAGTCCACGGGTTTGAATGATTCTGAAAGGAAAGGATTCTCCCCCTTCTGGAAAATTAGCTTCCTCAGGTCATTGTTAAGGTATTCAGGATATGTAGCATGGATAGCCGTAGCTTCCCAGATCATACCATCAAGGTACACAGGCACGTTATCTATCAGTCCCTTGCGTATAGCATCCTCCAGGACAATCATAACCTCCTGGCTTCTTCCTACTGCAAAGGCAGGTATCAATACTATTCCCTTGTTCTGGAGAGTGTTCTTAATAACCTGTTGCAGATGGCTCTCTGCGTCCTGCAGGGACGGCTGAAGAGCATTTGCACCACCGTAAGTGGATTCCATTATCACGCTTTCCACACGTGGGAATTTGTTGACTGCCGGGTCGAAAAGCCTGGTTTTTTCGTATTTGAAATCACCTGTAAAGACAACATTATGCAGTCCATCGCCTATGTGGAAATGAGAGATCGCTGAACCAAGGATATGCCCGGCATTGTGGAACGTAAGCTTGATGTCAGGTGCAATATCTGTGACCTCTTCATAATCCAGGACAATAGTGTGCTTAAGCACTTCACGCACATCTGCTGAAGAATATGGGGGCCTCTTCCCTTCCTTGGAAGCCACATCTATAAAATCAAGCTGTAATAACGCTGTCAGGTCTCTTGTAGGGGGTGTGCAGTACACAGGCCCCTCAAATCCATATCTGTATAAAAGTGGCAACAGACCCTGGTGATCCAGGTGGGCATGAGTGATTACCACTGCATCCAGCTTGCTTAGGGGTGAAACTTCGGGAACATAAAGGTAAGGGGTCATGTTTTCTTCAGAACCGACATTAACACCGCAATCTATCATTACGCTGGATTCAGGAGTAGATAGCAGAAAACAGCTTCTTCCAACTTCTTTGCATCCGCCGAGTGATGTGACCCTGACCCATTTGTCCTTAGATGTACATTCTCTGTGTATCTTACGTCCCACGGTTTTGAGTATTTCTTTTCTTTCTTTGTGATTTGTTTTCATGAATTCACGGATGTTCTTTACTGTCCGTGAGGATATGGGTGGGGCACGCACCACTTTTGGTGTCCATCCTATCTTTTTAGTGATCTCTCTCAGGGTCTCGCCATGCTTTCCAATTACAAGCCCTGGTTTTTCCGCTTCGATTATAACTTCTCCCACATCCGGGTCGAAGTGATAATTAGCTATAGCCGAATCTTCCGGTACAGTTTCAACGATTCTTTTCACAGATTCTTCCGGTGGCAGCAAAACCTTTGGGTCAGGACGTACAACAATACGTGTTCTTAGAATTTTTGCAAGATTTCTGACAATATTACCATTGTCCGCGAAACTCCATGGGTTCTCCGTGTACATTACAAGCTGCGGACCTTCGAACTCTACACTAGAAACAGTAGTGCCCTTCGGCAATTTCTCGTCTATTTTCTGTTTAAGATCAGCTAATACTTCATCTATTGCCATTAAAAGCCTTCCTTTGGGAAAAATAAAAAAATATAAAATTTTGATCTATTCAAGATAGAACAGGATGTCAAAGTAAAGTCAACAAATAAACAGGAATTTTATCAATTCAATTTATCCCTGTACTGTTGAACTTCTTCTTCTGCTAATCGATTAAATTTATCGGCTGTGATCACTACGACATCTATTCCATTGCCTGAAGCTGAATCTCTCTTCATTGCATTGTGAAGTGCACGTATTGCCAGCTCTACTCCTTCCTCTATTGAGATCCCGTCTATGAATCGGTCTTCAAGCACTCCATAAGCCATGGGTGAACCGGAACCAGTTGATACAGCCTTTGTCTCTTCGATGGTGCCTCCAAGAGCATCAAGAGAGAATATGGCGGGTCCGTTCTTGTCCACGCCACCCACAAGCAACTGCACCATAAGAGGATAGTAGCGCTGTCCGCTCAAGATGTTTGACAGAAGCGTAGTTATGCCTTTGATAGTCATGGGCTCTTTACGCCTCATTTTATAGAGGTGTGACTCAACGCTCATTATGCGCACGATCTGTTGAGCATCTCCTACAGATCCTGCAGTGGTCATACCCACTAGATCATCGATCTGATAAATCTTTTTGGCTGTCTTGCTGGCTATGAAATGTCCCATCGTTGCGCGCCTTTCAGTAGCAAGTACTACGCCTTTATCACAAACTATACCTACAGTAGTTGTACCTTTTAAATATTTATCATCGACCATCAGTATACCTCATCGTCGCAAAATGAGAAAATTTTACAAAAAGATAGTATCTGTCACCCAGACAAAGTATTGATTAATCAGAATATATATAAGCCTTTCTATGAATTAGATGTTCTTCCATCAAAAGTACAATTTTTATAATTAATATTGTAGTTCAATAGATGCCTATCTCTTCTGCCAATGCAATGACGCGTGCTATACTTTCCTCTGTGAAATGCCTTTTCTTCATTTTTTCCATTAGCTCGGTCATGGTTATCCTCGTATCACCTGAAGTGAAGTTATCAGCATGTGCTACTATCTTCTCCTCGAGGGTAAATGGTATATAATCGTCTTCCGGCAGGGCGAGTTCTTTTGTCTCTTCTATGGTAATGCCTGCGCCTATATGCTTCTTAATTATATTGACGACCAATGGATCAAGACCTAATTGCATAGCCATGTCTGCACCTACCACTGCATGGTCTATACCATGAGTGCGGCATCTTCCAAGATCATGGAGCAAACCTCCTATTGTTACCAGCTCCACATCTACGGATCTACCGGATGCTACCAGTTTTTCCGCAATTTCGGCAGCATGTTCACTAACAGCTATGCAATGCGCTATTACCTTTTCAGAGCAGCCCTCATCTCTTAGTATTTGTAATGCCTTGCCCCGTGTGATCATATCATCTGCTTTCCAGATTTTTGATCCGTTCCTGTATAATGTGGATGAATGGCGAATTGTCCTGGTGTATCATATCCTCTCCACAATCCGGGCACATAAAAACGGCATCTGCAGCATGTTTGAAATCCATTCTGATACAGCCTTCAGGACAAACATAAAAGACATTTGTTTCTTCAAATTCCTTGCGCACTTTAAGGTTCTTTATCAACCTCTTTTTCTCCTTCACAAGCTGTTTTTCGATGTCAGACATATCGAGGGTCCAGAGATAAGTGAGCCATCCACTACTGGCATCCCTTTCCCTCCTGCAAATAGCAAGCTTATTCTCATTCAATATGAATAGCGTTCTCCTTACAATATTGAGAAGTATGCCTGTGGCCTGAGCTATTTGCTCGTCAGTGACCTCACCCTCCGGCATTTTTTCGATCATAGCCAGCCCGTCTTCACCCACAAGCCGAATTAGGTATCCCCGGATAACAGGATCGTTCATATCTATCAAAAACACTCACCTCAAGAATGGGATTATACTCTGTTGTATTGTAATATTAATTTTTGCACATTATGCTCAGTATGCTATACATCTATCTCAGTATGTACAATGGATCAATTGTCTAATAGTATCTTTATCTTTTCCGAATCGCATCTCAATGAATTAAGGACCTCATCCCTGTTTGCACCTGTATGCAGGACAGATGTCACAGGGTAATCCGCAAGTGCAGTGTAACCTGGTTGCGGTATATCTACTATTTGTTGTTGACGCATATAAGCCAGAACCTGTGCGTCAAGCCTGATATCTCTATCTGCATATATTATGCATCTTCCGGCAGACCTTTGTACGTTTCTACACCTCACAGGAAGCTCCCCGCGAAATGCTTTTACATGTGCATCGAAAAGGTTCATGCCAGTAGCAAGCTCTACTGTATCCAGGCTTCCCTGAAACCTGGGATTCACTTCTATTATCTCAGGTCCGTCTTCCCTCACAATGAAGTCTATCCCTACGGACCCCAGAAGCCCCATTTCGCTGATGAGCTTTTCTGAGATGTTGCACATTTCCTCTGCATATTTCCCCTCATAAGGGGTGATATTGCCACAATAGGCGAATTGCATCCTTGTAAGCCAGGGTGTTCCGATAATCTGTTCATTCACTGCCAAAGCCACTGCTTTATCTTTACTGGCGATAAGTGATACACTTGCCGGTAAACCCTGGATGAATTCCTGCATCATAAGGTCGTTGCGGCAAAAAGACGGTTCAGTTTCCAGGATCTCTTTCACTGCCTTTAAAAGTTCCTGCTCGTTCCAGGCTATCCTGTTAAATATTCCTCCTCCTCCTTTGCGGGGCTTGACAATCACCGGGAATTTATGAGGCTTATCATCGATATTTTCATAAACATGCGGATGAGGATATCCAAGCTCCGCAAGCCGGCGGGATAGTATGAACTTATCCTGCACCATCTGAATGCGTTCAGGATCACTGGCCAGTACAACCCAGGGAAGAGAACTAAAGTCCATTGACTCAAATCCAGAACCAGGTACCACTGCATCAAAATCTACTTCAAAGCTCAGGATCATATTAAAGATCATATCCGCTGCATCCTTGCTTCTTATGTCCAGGTCCTTTGGCAGCGTCTTTGTGGCAATACAGCAGTTTACAGTATCCTGATCACAAAAGGCATCGATAGCATACATATTGTAACCTGCCTTGCTACCGGAACAGACAATATTACGGGTACTGAAACCAATTACAAGTACATTCAAACGATCAGCCCTTTCATGTGTCGCTCTTTCTCCATTCAGGAGGCAAGAGGAATAATGCATCTTCTATCCTTATCACCGGGATCTCTTCGTCTTCCATGAGCGAAAATCCCGCAGGCTTCTTTATATTTACGGTCCTGAACGTGAATGGGTCCAATATCATAAGTTCATGTTCTTCTTCGGAAACCAGCACGGCATTAACTGCATCTCTAACGTGGCCTACATGTTTGGCCAAGGCAATGTCATCTTCTGTGGCAATGAAACGTGAACTGTCAGTGAGGTCAGTGCCAGTTAACTTCTTTTCCATATGTTTAACCACAATTTTCCTGTTTCCGATAGTTATGATGTCACCGGGTGTGAATCGTGGCAACCTCATGGAAAAAGTTATTCTATATACTTCCTTGCCATCTTTCTGACCGAACAGGGATGGAGATTCAGAGAATGTGCCACCGAGTTCTTCTATTATAGCTTTACAAATATGTCTGCCGGAATTAACTGATCCTATATAAAGGTCCAGACCTTCCTTTGATCTGATTGTATCGGTTATAAATGCCAGACGATCGCCTTTGGCACGCATCCGGTCAATGGTCATGTCCACAATTCTAAGACAGGCCTCTATCTCGTTCTCAGTAGGTATTCTCTCAGTGGCCCGTATCTGGAGGATGCCTTCGAAATAGCCTCCTGACATCCGGCTGCACATCTCGCATGACTCTCGTATTATCCGTATCTCACTGGACAGATCAGAAGTAACCCTTTCTCCCTGAATTGCTGCAACTACTTCCACTTCCACCTTATACATGTGAGGCGTCAACTGCCGGGGATTTATACATACCTCAACGTCTTCTGCAGCCTCATGTATTGAAAGATTATCTTCGATCGTTTTCAGAACTATAGTTCCAATATTATCTTCATCTGTCCACCTGCCACGGGTAAAACGCGCCCCGCAACTGGCACATATCCGTGCCTGGATCACCTGAGGTAGCTGGGCCAGAGCAAAATTCTGAAAAAAACATTCTCTACATACACCACTAAGTAATACTGAAGTATCATTCCCGCATTTAGGACAAATGGTAAAAGTCATTGCAATCCATAATGTGTGTGATTAGATAGGATTTTCGGTCGGGAGTTTTCCTGATATGATTGAAAATCATTAGTGAAATCTTAAAGATCGATTTCTGTTATTTGATCAACTCCTTTAAAAGGGTGTACACATAAAAGGGCACACTGATCAAACGGCCTCTGTCCAGTTGCAGTATCCGCATTTGTAATCGAAATAGTTGGCTGCGCAGAACTTACATACCCTGGCAGATGAGTGTGGTTCTTTCTTGTGCAGGGCTATTATGTTCGTCATCATCGTTGCAGTTATCGGCTCACTGGTAAGCAGGCATGGGAAATCCGCCAGTCTCATCACAGCAGAGAACCTCACCGTGATGGCACATGCCGGGTAAGTGTACCATTGCGGATTATTGAGTACCATATTTCTTTCTATGGGACTCAGGTCGATAGTAATCCCCTGAACTACCAACCTGCACCTCTGGGCTTGTGATCTATGATCCTCTCACCTTTCTCTATCAGATCAATAAAGTCAACATTATGCAGTTCTGCCGCAGCACCTCTTTTAGGGTTATTGAGCACAAGGTTATGGAACCTTTTGACCAAGAGATCCAGCATCATCATAGTGGTGAAACCGTCCATCCATAGGATCTTTGTAGCTGCCGCTGCGTCCGTGGCAATCGTAAGCGGTGAATATTCGTTCCTGAATTTGCCTTTAGCTTTCTCCATTGTAGCTTCCATTACTTCAGTAACAGCATTGATCACAGCCATCACCACATCGTCCTTGGCCATGTTGAACATGGACTAGGATATGTGATGCGCCACATCACCTACTCCATAGACAGGCACAGTGACTATATTACCATAGAACACTTCATCATCCTTTGCATTATTTACCGTCTCTTCTTTCATAGCTTCGGTCAACGTCTTGCCGTCCTCAATGGCCATCTGGAATTTGGCTCCCACTCCATAAGAAGTGTTCATGCCCCACGATTTTTCAAATATCTAAGGAATATTCCATACTGCCGACCCCCATCCTTTCAGCGTATTCCAGATGCACTATCGGGTCAATACCCCATACATCCTTTATGGAGTGCATGCAGCCTTCTTTATTGATCTGATGGTTTATCAGGTCCAGGCTGGCTTTATCGATCGCGAC
>NZ_JBFYLB010000124.1:0-3455 GCF_041305605.1 Methanomethylovorans sp. | reverse complement strand
ATTATTCGATGAACCGCTAAAGAACATGGGAACAATGGAGCCCACCATGATCACTGCGAGAAAAATAGCAATAGCTCTCTGTTTATCCATTTATTATCCTCTCGGCTTTATCCTATGACATTTGATGATAAAACCTTTACTTAACAATTTTGGTAATAATACTCTCAAAAATTGGATGCGGTAATTCCCAATCTCCGCACCCATTGTTATTTTGCCTCAAATGGCTTTTTCACCGATCTTGGCAATGGTCTCATCGATGCTTGCCTGAAGTTCGTCAGGTATTCCCTGAATGCCCACATCAAGAAATCCTCGCACGATCATTCCAACAGCTTCTTCTTCAGTGAGGCCGCGGGCCATGAGGTACTCTATTTGTTCCCTGGCGATCCTGCCCACGGCAGCTTCATGAGAAAGTTCGATGTCTTCGACATTTGCTTCCAGGATGGGGATGGCCCTCTGAGTACCTTCGTTCGAAAGCACAAGACCATGACATTCGAGGTGACCTTTTGCACCGTTTGCATTACCGATCATCTCGCCTCTTGCAATGACTTTTCCACCTGTGGTGATAGTCCTTGAGATCAGCTCTGCCTTTGTATCGGGTGCATTGAATATCACTCTGCTACCCATATCCAGCTCAGAACCGGGGTGAGCTACTCCAATACTGTTAAGCCTTGCAAATGCGCCTTTTCCTTCAAGGAGGACCGTCGGATATGTCTGGATAGATCTAACCGGTTTAAGGGTAATATAATTACTGATGTACGTGCCGCCTTCTTCAACATGTACCACCGTACGGGGTCTGACGCCTATTTGCTCAGCCCAGTTGTGTATCATGGTAAAATTCAGCGTAGCTCCTTTCTTCACGTACATTTCTGATATTCCAAGATGCAATCCCTTTTCCACACCATGCCTGCTGGAACATCCTGTGATTACATCAAGCTGTGCACCTTCCTCGACAACTATGAGGTTGTGCACTGTTTGTGAAACATCTTTTGATCCGATGAGCAGGCATGTCTGTACAGGCATCTTGGATCTCTTACCTGCCGGAGCACGGATAAAATAGCCGTTTGCATCCTGCAAATAACTCATAGCAGTATATTTGTCGGCATCCGGTTTCACGAGCTTCCATGAGTAATCTTTTACCCATTCATATTTTTTCATAGCGTCCTGTAAGGACATAAGTTCAACCGCATCATCCTTGCTAACAGAGCTATGTGACACAGTATTATCCAGCATGATAAAAGTACCGCTTCTGTTCTCCTCACCCGGTACTACGCCTACGTTGAGAAGCGTTCTTTTGTCATCATCACTGAGATTCATCAGGTTCTCTGTGATCTGAGCATCTTTGCTGGCCATCCCATAATCATCCAGGTTAAAATCCTCACCATAGGCAGCACTCTTCTTAAGGGCGTCCTCTGCCTTTTTCTTCAGAGATAGTTCATCTTGCATTTGATACACTCCTCATATCCCTGCGTCTTAATGTCATCCAGCATCTCACGTGGGTTACCGGAACACATCACTGTACCGTTACATAGTATAAACCCTCTGTCTGCTTCCACATAGTTCAGCACTTGTCCTGTATGGGTGATGATAAGAGCTGACTTACCATGTTTGCATCTCTCTCCTGCGCATTTACCTCCACCACCAAGAAGGTTCCTGATAGTGATACCAAGTTGCTCAATGCTTACAAGGTCTACGCCGGATTCAGGTTCATCAAGCAACACCATATCGGGATTCTGTATTGACAACTGCAAAAGCTCAGATCTCTTGATCTCTCCACCTGAGAAACCTACATTTATGTCCCTGTCAAGGAAACGCACCATATCCAGTGTTTCCGCAAGCTCATTATATTTTGAACCATCTTTAGATATCACATCTAAAAGGCTGCGCAGTTTCACCCCGCTCATGTTTGGTGGTCTCTGGGTCATTATCCCAAGTCCCATCTGTGCCCGTTCGTACACGGACATATTTGTGATGTCCTCACCTTTGAATATGATCTTTCCTTTGATTACTTTGTAACCTGAGAATCCCATCAGGGTCATCAGCAATGCTGATTTGCCTGCACCGTTCGGTCCAAAAAGTACATTTTTAAAGCCGTCCTCAACATTGAGGTTGATACCATTAAGTATCCGACGGCCCCCTATTTCTACGGTAAGGTTCTGTATCTCCAGCATATAGGTCCCCCTATAAGAACGACGTTATATCCATCGGGTCTTTATATATAGATTTCCACCTGTTAACAGCGTAAAACCTCATTAGATAAATAGTATGGCATGTCCGACGCTGCAAAAAGTATTAGGTTCATTTTTTTATTGTGCCTACAACAGGATATGCATCCAAAGCAGAGGTCTCATGAGGAGCTTCGGCTTCAAGAGCATTCGTCAGATCGTTACCAGCTTCATGCAATCCCATGTGCTCTCCGTCTGACCAGAAACCACTGCCTGTAACATCATATACTTTGTCTTTGTACACAACATAAGCTTTTTCACCGTTTTTTCCATTGTAGCGAGCAACTTCTTCAATTGTGAACTCTTGCATTATTAACACTCCTTTTATCTTTTATAGCAAACAACATTATGGATAAAAAAGCATAAACCTTTCGCCTTTACTTTCAATTCCTGTAGCACTGATGCTGAGTAGAATACCTGAAATGAATGGAAGAAATCAAATTATGCATCTTTACTGCTCACTGAAATATAAAGATCTGCAGACCTTCACCATTGAAATATACTTGATCCCTGCATCATCGAACATTTCTCCAAACTCCTTAACTCCGAATTTCCTGTAGAATCCTATAGTTTTGACTTGAGACTCAATGAATAACTTTTCAACACCTGTTTCTTTAACCTTCTCCAATAATCTCTCCATTAAAAATCTTCCAAGCTCCATGCCCCTGTATGGTTTGAGAACACATATCCTTCCCGGTTTGAAATGATAACCGTTATTAAATAACATGCCTACAGCTATCGGTATATCGTTAGCATATACCAGCAAATGATGCACATTATCATCAAATCCATCCTTTTTCAGGAATTCCGGTACTTTTTGCTCTTCGATAAACACTGCTTTCCTTACTTTAAAGACCTCGTCAAAACCCTCTTTTCCATTGATCCATTTATAGCTCATGGAGCCACCCTGCCAAGTATATAATTCCAGTTCTCACATTCTCATACATATGTTGGATTATTCTTTTTAAAAAGCAAGCCTTGCAGCTGCAAAGTAGATCATGGCCATGTTGTTTTTTACAAGAGTTCTTTTATAAAAGTAATTAACTGCATCACAAAAATTATAAATTATACTAAAAACGAAAGCCTTATTAATAGATGCATTTTATGCTAATCATCTATTATTCTAAAAAAGGCTAGG
This sequence comes from Methanomethylovorans sp., assembly GCF_041305605.1. Taxonomy (GTDB): domain Archaea; phylum Halobacteriota; class Methanosarcinia; order Methanosarcinales; family Methanosarcinaceae; genus Methanomethylovorans. The sequence continues at coordinate 95 of NZ_JBFYLB010000124.1, read as the reverse complement.
TGATCTATTTTGAAAAAATTACTCAACTTATTGTTATTGGGACTGCTTGTTGTGACTTTGGTAACCATTTCCGGATGCGTTGACAAGACTGCAGA
>NZ_JBFYLB010000123.1:0-8988 GCF_041305605.1 Methanomethylovorans sp. | reverse complement strand
TTCAAGCTACAGTTGCCCACATTAACGTACACTGGTTCTCGTGCCATTGATCATTATTTGCATGGAATTACATGCAAGCGAATATGCCGGATGATCTGCGAGGATCCGGGTATTCCTTATTTAAGGTCATGTAACAGGTTGAAGTTAATTCCAGCGTAAAAAGGAAGAAAATTTAGTCCGAATCGCACTCTTCATCATCATCTTCTTCTTCTTCTATCCGGATCAGATCGATAATAAGTTCCATTAACTGGAATGCACATTCGCGAGAATCAGGACGAACAGATATGACCTCAGCGGCAAGTTGTGCTACAGCGATCAGTTTTTGTTCATCGTCACATTCGCTTTTGTCTAAAACTGTCTCCATCTCTGCTTTCAGTTTAAATGCTGCTAATACGTGGGTATCAATGTCTACTTCATCGCAGCCATTTTCAGCTTCTGTCTCATCAGCCGCACAACAACATCTATGAACATGATTTTCATTTGTTTTACACATTTTTTTCACCTGTAACTTTTTGCTATAATACAATACTAAGTACTATCTTTATTTTAAATTTGCTGGTTTGTATTATCTGATCTGAACTTTTTCAGCATTACTGCATAATATTGGCAGATATGTCAAGAAATACACCAAAAAATATCGTTCTCCACTTAGAGCATAAAAAATTAAACGATTCTTTGTATGTTGAAGGCGGAATATATAAAACTAGCAAATAGGTGTGGAAAGCTTAATGTGGTTTTCAAGGATGCTTTTCATTAATGCTAATACCATACCTGCCGGTTGACCAAATCTTAATACGAAGGTAGTTAGTCTAAATAATAGAGGGATCTCGTTATGAATGAAGCACAAGGAAGATGCGTAAAAATGGACAATATTAAGCTTCTTATTAAAGAGCATGGGAGTGAGATAAGAAAGATGTTCAAAGCTGAAGTCATCGGCATCTTCGGTTCTTATGCCAGAGGTGAAGAAAAAGCTGGCAGTGATGTGGACGTACTTGTTAATTTCATGATGGTGCAACTCTTTTTGATCTGGTGGGACTTGGAGACTACCTTGAAGAGATGCTTGGCATTCCTGTTGATGTGGTTTCCATGTGGGCCCTGCATCCAATGATGCGCGATGATGTTTTGAGGGAGCTGGTGGCTTTATGAGGTCGCCTTTGCTATACCTGTCTGAAATGATCGATGCTGTAGAGGCAATAGAGGATTTCACCCGTGGTATGGATAAGGAAGATTTCCTATGTGATGCGAAAACTAAGAGTGCTGTGGTCAGGCAGTTCGAAATATTGGGTGAGGCTGCCAAGGTAATACCTGAAAATATAAAGGCTCTTGTTCCGAATCACCATGGAGCAGGATTGCTGAGATGAGGGACAGACTCATTCATGCATATTTTATTGTTGATTACAAGCTTGTGTGGGACTGTGGAAAACGAATTGCCTATACTTAAGGAAAGGCTTCAAAAGCTACGGTCTGAACTAAAAGAAATTGATGAAACCTAACTGCTCTTCCCTCATTCAGTCCCGGGGACAGATAACTATCCAACGTAAGCCGCAAAACATTTCCTTGTTTGGCTATCCCATGCATTCTTTTCGTGGAAACAGGTCCCTTATATGGAAACTTGAAGAAGCTCTCTGAGAACCAAATTCTAACATGTAATAACGTTATTATGGGCTATATTCGAAGAAAACTCAAAATGGTATGAATGTATGGATTGAAAATTTAAGAAGCTCTACAAAGGTCTAATTCGGACCTTCAACTTCAGTACTTTAATTTAAAATGTAACAAAAAAAGTAGTATTTATTGGGAGTATAATTAAATTTATAGTGCTCCGATGGGGATTCGAACCCCAGTCGCAGGAGTGAGAGTCCTGCATGATTGGCCGTGCTACACTATCGGAGCGTTGCGGTATTTGCTTTGACAGCATATCCAAAATACACTTAACGGATATTAACTTTTCGTTCAGGATAAATAAGGTATGTTCCTTATGCGAACATACCTGATGGGGTGGCTGCCTCTTCTTCGGAAACTACTTTCTCGTAAGCATCCAGCATATCCTTCATAGTGACCTGTTCTCCACGGCGTCTTAGTACGAACATGCCCGCTTCCTTGGTAATTACCTGAAGGTCTGCCCCGCTAAGTCCAGCCGTCATCTTGGCAAGCTTTTCGAAATCGATGTCTGTGGCAAGTTTCATCTTGCGGGTGTGGATCTTCAGTATTTCCACACGTGCTTCTATGTCGGGCAGAGGTATCTCTATTACTCTGTCAAACCTTCCGGGGCGCAAGAGTGCCGGGTCCAACAGATCGATCCTGTTTGTTGCGGCAATCACTTTAACGTTCTTTGTAGCATCAAACCCATCCATTTCAGCCAGTAGTTGCAGCATAGTCCGGTTCACTTCGGCTGAGCCGGTTGTTCCATCATGGGTACGCATGCCTCCCACGGCATCAATTTCGTCTATGAACAGTATGGCAGGGGATTTATCCCGGGCAAGCTGGAACACATCTTTCACCAGTCTTGCTCCTTCTCCGATGAATTTCTGTACAAGGTCAGAACCGGACATGCGAATGAATGTTGCTTTGGCTCTGGAGGCAACTGCCTTTGCGATCAAGGTCTTCCCCGTACCAGGTGCACCATACAGTAGCACGCCATTTGGTGGTTCAATGCCAATATTAGAGAATAGTTCAGGTTCTGTCAAGGGTAACTCTACGGACTCTATGACTTCTTTGATAACTTCATCCAGGCCACCTATCATATCATAGTCTATTCCCGGGGAATTGATGAGTTCCATTACCTGTGCTCTGACGTCAGTACCCTTGCGTATGATAGATATTATAGAAAAGGCCCCGTTAACACTAACTCTCATTCCGGGTTCCAGTTTTCCATGGAGGGTAGGCGAGATCCTTGTCATTATTTCCTGATTGTTGCCATGCTGTCGTATCAGGACCATATCATCTTCGATCTCCATAACACTGGCAATGAATAATGGAGGTGTTGTAAGGTGCTCGATCTGCTTCTTGAGCTTGCTGATCTCCTCCATATAGGAGTTGCTCATCATGCTGGCTTCAAGCAGTTTTGCCCGCATGTTCTCATTGTTGACTTTCAGCAGTTCTATCTCGTTGAGCAGTGATCTGATATCTTCTTTGCTAAGGTTCTCAAATCCTGTCCGGGTTTTGCTTCTGGATGCGCCGGTATCAACGGGAGTATCTGCGCTCGTGTTCGTCATAAGACGCCCCTATGGTTATCATTTGATATAAATCCGACCGAGGTTTGATACCATATTTGTTGTAGACAATTATCAAGTACAAATTTATCTGATAATCAGGTATAGTTTTCATCTTCAATGAATATTATATTTTAATTTACGTTCACGTGTATGTTCTAATGTAAAACCTTATTGACTATTATAAGCTGTATTATGTGCTATTTTACTAATTTAGTAGCATAAAACAGTTTTCAACATCAAACAAGTAACCCCCTTATTTCCACTGGAATACTAAAAGAAACCTTTATCTATCAAGTTCACACTATCTATCTATGTGGTACAATTGATAGGATAGAATCTAGCCTATTCAGGTAAATAAAGCTTTATTCGTCCTCTAATTGTTATGCCGACAATTTAGCACAATAAAAACAGCACAATATTTATATATTATTAATACAATGTATATCTTTGTAGCACAGGAAACTAAAGTGGTGTTCTGTGAATACAAAACAGTCAGGCTAAAAGAAAACCATTGTCTGAGGGGATATATGGTTCGTGAATCCTTCCATCAGAGGGGATGAATGGATCCACATAGCACAGAGGCAGAAAAATGAAGGTCCGGCTCGAAATAACAGATGAAGACGGGACAACACATGTAAATGTTGAATTTACAGGGGATGAATGGCAGAAATGCCTGGTCTCATTCATAGAGTCGTTCACAGGAAAGAGAATCCAGGCATCAGGGCCTTCTTCTGCTTCTGTAGCAAATTACACTAATTCTTATCAACAACCAGTTCCACAGCCTTCACCACAGTTTATCTCACAATCTTATCAACAATCACCACAGTTTTTCCCAGGATCTTTTGTACCACCAGCACAGTCAGTTATGCAGCAACCAGGGCTACCACCTTTTGTTCCGGTACAACAATCCTCTATGTATCAATATCCACAGTACGGGCAATACCAGCAAATGGTGCCTCCTGTGCAGTCTAATTTCTCCCAATCTCCATTTCAATATGTGGTGCAAGCCCAATCGCCAAGCCCACAGCCTGTTGTGAACCAGTATACACCGGTGAATAACACTTCACAACAATCGCAGGTCAGACAGGAACAGCCAGTCACTCCAGTGCGCAAGACCCCTTCTTTTCAGGAAAGGATAGGGGATACTAAGCTCACGATCAATGAAAGACTGGAACTATTCCTTAAATATGAATATCCACGTGTCTGGTTTTCATCTCAGGACATACAACAGCACTATGAGAAAATATACGGTCCTATAAAGCTCAGTACCGTGTCTACATATCTTTCCCGTATGTTCGGCAAGGACCTTCTTGAGCGCAGAGGTAACAGGACACAGCGGGAGTACAGGTATATTTCTGATGAACCCGCAGAGCTGCAGGCATACCAGGGTATTCCTCACCAGAGCATGATTTAATAATAGCTTCTACTATTTCTTATGGCATCCTCCCAGGACATTGTCAGGATCGGCTCCTATCTGATATCTATTGGACTTGTATTGGTGGTTGCAGGTTTTTTCCTCAGCACTATTCAGGGTGGCAGCGGAGAATTTGGCGGACTTGTGCTCATTGGTCCCATCCCAATAGCTTTTGGTTCATCTCCTGAGATCACCACTTCTATGCTCTACGTGGGTCTCCTCATGTTCATCATATACCTGTTTATCCGGAGGAAAATGTGATGGTAGCGCAACTGTTGATATCCATGGGAATACTGTCCATATTCATCGGTTTTATTCTGGTTTTCATTGGTAATTTCATGTCATCTGGTAGGGAGACTGGTAATCCAGAGGATGAACATACGCGATATCGGGCAAGTGATAGCAGTGAACATATCTGCGAGGACTCTGGAGGTAAGTTCACAAGGACAGAAGTGCAAGGTGGAGGTATCATCATGCTCGGTCCGATTCCGATAATCCTGGGCACCGACAGTAAAAGCACACTGATCCTGATACTGCTTGCCATAGTTCTGATGCTTATGGCTTTTTTCCTTTTCAGGTGAACTTTCCATGTGTATCTTCAGATTCACAGATTCATTCACAACAGTCTGTTAACAGTCGCCTACATATCACAGAAGGCATGTGATCCTGTGAATATGTGGATGAAGTGAGTAAGAGTGAGTAGGAGTGAGTAGGAGTGAGTAATCTGGTCTGTTGCATAGTATTGTGAAATACCTGATCACATTTTACAAATGCATACTTTTATACTCCTTTACTAAGATAGAACGAGAGTATGCGCCCTTTCACATTAGTATCTGATTATTCTCCGAAAGGTGACCAGCCAGAGGCCATATCCAGGTTGACCGATGGTATTAACAAAGGAGTGAAACACCAGACATTACTGGGCGTTACGGGTTCGGGCAAGACGTTCACAGTAGCCAATGTGATCAGGAACGTGCAAATGCCAACTCTGGTGATCGCGCACAATAAGACCCTTGCAGCACAATTGTTTTCCGAGTTTCGGGATTTCTTCCCAAATAATGCTGTGGAATACTTTGTCAGTTACTATGACTATTATCAGCCTGAGGCATATCTTCCCACTACGGATACATATATCGAGAAGGATGCTTCCATCAATGAAGAGATCGAAAGGTTGCGCCTGTCAGCCACCAGATCTTTGATGGAACGCAGGGATGTGATCGTTGTTTCAAGTGTCTCCTGTATCTACAGTCTGGGTTCACCGCAGCAATGGCGTGCTATGACAATGATGCTCACTGTAGGTGAAGAGATAGACCGTTCTACTTTGTTCGCAGATCTGGTCAATATCCAGTATGAGCGCAATGATATAGAACCGGCACAGGGCTCTTTCCGCTCAAGGGGAGATACTATTGAGATATTTCCGGCTCAGGAGAAGCGGGGCATAAGGATAGAACTCTTTGGTGATGAGATCGACAGAATTGCCTATTTCGAGCCGCTCACAGGTAAGGTGCAGGAAGAGCTGTGCATAGGGGAAACTCTGTCTATATATCCTGCAAAGCATTTCGTCATGCCTCAGGAATACATTGACAAGGCCTTGGTGGAAATCGAAGACGAACTTAAGGGGCAGCTTGCCAGGCTGCGGGCTGAGAACAAGCTGCTTGAGGCTCAGCGTCTGGAACAAAGAACAAAGTTCGATATGGAAATGATACGGGAATTAGGTTACTGCAGCGGTATAGAGAACTATTCCCGGCACTTTGACGGCAGAAAACCCGGAGAACCTCCTTCTTCACTACTGGATTTCTTCCCGGAGGATTATCTGATGGTGATCGATGAGTCTCATGTGACCATTCCTCAGATAAGGGGTATGTATAATGGTGACAGAGCCAGAAAAGAATCACTTGTGACATACGGTTTCAGACTGCCTTCGGCCCTTGACAACAGGCCCCTGAAATACGATGAATTTGCAAAGCATATCAATACTGTCATCTATGTTTCTGCCACTCCTGCCGACTATGAGGTGGAGATGAGTAAATCTGTGGTGGAGCAGATCATCCGCCCCACCGGACTTGTGGACCCGGGGATAACCATTCGTCCTGTGGGGAACCAGGTGGATGATCTTATTGGGGAAGTGTCCAAGGTGACTGCTAAGGGTTACAGGACACTTGTCACTACTCTTACTAAGCGAATGGCTGAGGAACTCACTGATTATCTGCATGAGTTAGGTGTCAGAGTGCGTTACATGCATTCGGATATTGACACCATTCAGCGAACTGAGATCATTCGCAGCCTGCGCAAGGGTGATTTCGATGTGCTGATTGGTATTAACCTTCTGCGTGAAGGGCTGGACATCCCTGAGGTTGCGCTTGTCGCCATTCTGGATGCAGATAAAGAAGGGTTCCTGCGATCCGAAAGGTCTCTTATCCAGACCATCGGCCGAGCATCGAGGAACTCCGAAGGCAGGGTCATATTGTACGCTGACAATATCACAGGTTCCATTGAACGTGCTGTGAATGAGACGAACAGACGTCGCAAGCTTCAGGTAGAATTTAACGAAGAGCATGGGATCATCCCCCAGACCATCAGGAAAGCATTACAGCGTGAACTGGTAGAAGTGGATGAAACATTCATATCCGAGGCTCTTGTACTGGCAGAGGACAAGTCGGAAAAGGAAGTTGCAGATATGATCATTGACCTTGAGGCCGAAATGCATCTTGCTGCAAAGAACCTGGAATTTGAGAGGGCTGCAGAGCTTCGCGACATGATCAAGGAACTGCGTACCAGCTATTCACTGTGAATGTCGCAGTGTGTTTTCAGTTTTTCAGTTGTGATCTATCTGTGAACAGTGAATAAGCACTTATGTTTTGTTTTTAGTTTTGCTGTTCCAATCGTATCAAACCTTGCTGGTGATGCGAAAATGTTATATTACAAAAAGACGTGTATAGGCTGCTCAATGCGCCGATGGTCTAGCGGCTATGACTGGGGCCTTCCAAGCCCTAAACCCGGGTTCGAATCCCGGTTGGCGCATCGTTTTCTCTTTCTCTTTTCTATGCAGTTGTTTTCTGTTTGTTTGTTTGTTTGTTTTTCAGTATATCACTGTGCGGGAATTCTGTAATATAGTTGTGACACTGTTAATATCTATTAATCAGTAAAGGTCGTATCTTATGTATTCAAAGGCACTTTTCATCTTCAGGCGGGATCTGCGTGTTGAGGATAATACCGGGCTGATAGAGGCTCTTCACTCTTCACACGAAGTGTTGCCTTGTTTTATCTTTGATCCCAGGTTGCTGGAGGAGGGTAAATACAGTAAGAATGCCCTGCAGTTCATGATGGAGTCCCTTGCAGACCTGGAGAAACAGCTTGAGCTGGGGGGTGGCAGGTTGTTTTTGTTTTCAGGCTTGCCACATGAGGTAATTGAAAAGTTGATCAGTGAAGAGAGTATTGATGCTGTTTTTGTGAATAACGACTATACTCCTTTCAGTGTCCATCGGGATACGGAGATTTCAAGGGTGTGTGCAGAGCATGGATTGGAGTTCCATCAGTTCCATGATGCAATCCTGCAGGTTCCAGGCTCTGTGAGGACTCAGCAGGGAAAGATGTACCAAGTGTTCACACAGTTCTTCAGGGCTGCAGGCAAGCTTCCGGTGGAGTTGCCTGTGCTTGTTGAGAATGGCACATTCTGTAATTCCGTTGTCCCAGGTGCTCTTAAGACTATTCCACATTTCGATCACGATAATCCTGACTTGTTTGTACATGGTGGACGCAGCAATGCGCTGGAAGTGCTGTCCGATCTGAGCGGGTTTGTGGATTATGACAGACTGCGGAATATTCCGGCTGTACTGGGCACTACCGGCCTGTCGGCTCACAACAGATTTGGGACAGTATCCATTCGTGAGGTGTATCACTTTTTCAGGGACCAACTTGGACCTGACCACACTCTGATCTCAGAACTTTACTGGAGGGATTTCTTCATTCAGCTTGCGGCTGAGCATCCCGGGGTATTCGGGCACGCCTTCAGGGAAAAGTTCGATGGCCTTCATTGGGATAATGATCCTGTAAGATTCCAGGCCTGGTGCGAGGGCAGAACAGGTTTTCCCCTAGTGGATGCTGGAATGAGGCAGCTTAACACCACGGGTTATATGCACAACAGGGTGAGGATGATCGTGTCATCTTTCCTTGTGAAGGACCTGCACATTGACTGGCGTTGGGGTGAGCGATATTTTGCCCGGAAGCTTGTGGATTACGATCCGTGTGTGAACAATGGCAACTGGCAGTGGGCAGCGTCTACGGGTGCGGATGCCACTCCATATTTCAGGATCTTCAACCCCTGGCTGCAGCAGCAGAAGTTCGATCCGGAGTGTGAAT
>NZ_JBFYLB010000122.1:0-8021 GCF_041305605.1 Methanomethylovorans sp. | reverse complement strand
GAGAACTCAACGGTGTGTTCAGATCGCCATGTGCATCAAACCATACTACCACCAGATCCTTATTGTAAACCTTGTTCAGGTAAGAAACGGGACCTAATTCAATCCCACAATCACCACCCACAGAAAATATCTTTATTGGTTTTTCCCTGTTTAGCAGATCTGCTACCTGTTCCAAATTATGAACTATGGCATCCAAGCCCATGATATTTTTCTTTACCCCAAATTTCTCATGACAGCAGACATCTATTGATATGAAGTCATGCTCTTTAAGGTACAGATCATAGATCTCCGTTGCACTGAAATACAGATCAGTGTTATCACCGGAACCTTGCCATTGAGGAAAGAATATTCTGACCAGATCTTCTGACATCGGGCTCTCCCATATTAAGTAATATTGTTATCCGTCACTTAACTTCCATTCCCACACTTCATCGTCATCCAGATCAATAACAGTTCCTGTCAATGTGAAGCCATTATTTTCAAGCACTCTTGTTGATGCACTTATTTGCGGTAAAGTCCTTGCACAGACAAACACAGAGCCATCATGTTTTTGGGCAATCTCCACCAGTTCCCTGCACATCCGCGTCGCAAATCCTTTTCCTTCATGATCCGGAAAAGTAAAGTAAGCTATCTCTACTCTATTCCCTGCCGGCTTGCGTTTAAAAGCGCATGTACCAATGTACTGTCCGTCCTCCACTGCAAAATAAGCTATCCATGGCCTATTACAACCAACCTTCAGATAGTACTCCTGCTGCATTGCAAAGACCATCTGGCAATTCTCCTCATCCGGAATCATCTGAGAGACGTCCTGTGTAATAGGTATCAATTCCATTGATAATCTCCTGAAGGAAAAAGATTCGGCTTTAAATATATACTATTTTCCGAAATATCTTTTTTCATTCAGGAAAATGCACTTCATCCACCCTTTAAATCAGAATTCGGGAAAAAACGTTCGATCACCCACAGCATAGGACGGGTCATAAATGTGGTCACCAGAGCCATCAGAACCATCATGGTAAAGACAGTGGGACTCAAAATTCCTAGCTCATATCCTATACTTAAGACAACTAGCTCCACCAATCCTCGCGTATTCATCAGCGCTCCCAGGGCAAATGAGTTAGCCCAGGATTGGCCTGTGAAACGGGCTGCTGCAGCGCTGCCACCGAATTTACCCATAACCGCCACCAGAATTATTAAACCACAGATGAGCCACAAATAGCCTGCATTCAGCAGGCCCATTTGAGTTTTCAGGCCGTTAATGGCAAAGAACAAAGGTAACAATATCACCAGGCTGACATCTTCTATGCGGGAAATGAGCACATTCCTGAAATGAACCTGGGAAGGCATGATAACCCCTGCCAGAAAAGCTCCGAAAAGGGCGTGAATCCCAATTGTCTCTGTGGCAAAAGCTGACAGGAACAGCACAACGAACAACAGTGCGATGAATCCTTTGCTTAAAGGCTCCTGTGTAGCATATATATTGCCTAAACGTTGCAATATGGGTCGCACAAGGTAAATCATGAACAAAATGTACAATATAGCCATCACAACGGTAGCAACAAAAGTCATTATTGTTTCGGCCCTTATAATACCCACAACAGCCGCCAGCAAACACCAGGCTGTAACATCATCGGCTGCAGCACATGTGAGAGCCAGGGTGCCCAAAGGGGATTGTGTCAGCTTACGTTCCTGGATAATTCGAGCCAGTACTGGAAAAGCGGTCAAGCTCATAGCAATGCCCATGAACAGGCTGAAAGAGACGAAAGAAACTCCTTCAGGTGCAAATCCGGTGAACAGGAAGTAGGCTAAAGAAACTCCCAGGAAGAAAGGCACTACAATACTGGCATGGCTGACTACCAGGGCAGTTTGCGCTTTATTTTTCAGCAGTTCTGAATCAAGTTCCAGACCAACGATGAATACAAAAAGGACTAAACCAAGGTTACTGAGCGTTTCCAGCCACCCCAAAGAGGCAGGACTGAACAAAAAACCGCTTAACTGCGGACAGCACATTCCCAACACAGATGGACCCAGCACGATCCCTGCTGTCATTTCACCTAGCACACTTGGCTGACCTATTTTGTAAAAAAATAACCCAAAGAGCCGGGCTATGAATACTATGACCGCGATCTGTAAAAACATAAGGCTTAAGGGATGGGTCAAATTACTAGTTAAACTTCGACCCATAGCCATCCCCAGATCCTCATATGCCAGAAGGTGGCTTTGGCTCTTCACTGTAATATCAGGAAAACCAGTCAAAGGGGACTCCAACTGCTTGCCTTGAACAATGATGAAGAAAACCATCAGAATAAATAGACTATTGACTATCAAGTAAAAAAGGATATTTCTATGTACATGGTTTCTCATCAAGAAGGCTATAGTCCTCATTTCGTAAATATCTCTTTCGTCCCACCTGATATTAATAAAGCAATATCCTTCAGGACGAACATTTGTTTGATGCCCTTTGGCAAGGCTATATAACGGGGCTCCCACATCGGATTAAATTTTTCTTTATAAGCACGGAGACCCTTGAAATTGTAGAAATATTCCCCATGTGTGAAAATGGTTGAACCGATCTTGTTCCACAAAGGTGCAAGTGTCCTGTTCTCAAGACCTGAAAGTGGTGACATGCCCAATGAAAAATATTTAAACCCGTTTTCCTTTCCCCACAGCATGAGCTTGGTAAAAAGATATTCCATAGTAGTGTTAGAGATGGTAGGATCGTAACGCATAAGGTCAATAGCCATCTCGTCTTTATTGGCCGCCATCCAGATATTTGCAAAAGCAGCTATTTGCTCGCCTTTTTTTATTATCGCAAGAGGGAAATTAGCTAGATATTCAATGTTGAAGGAGCCCATTGAAAAGCTCTTTTCTTTCGTGTTCTTAGTTTCCAGCCAGGCATCCGATATGCTTTTAAGTTCCTGCAGATGAGCAGGAATATCCTCTGGCTGCATTATCTCAAAATGGTAACCATCTTTTTCCATCCGCTTCACAGAATATCGGAAATCCTTTCCGGAACTGCCATCAAGGCTGAAATCTGAAAGCTGGACCCTTGCTTCCTCTCCTATTTTGATCAAAGTAAGCCCAATGTCCAGGTAATAAGGAATGTATTTCTCGCTTACTTCATAAAAAACGGTCCATCCCTGGTGCAGATTTGCCATTTCATGGAAATCCCATATCAGTTCTTTCACATTTTTACTGTTTCCTATCGGGTCACCCATACAGACCCAGCTTTTTCCTGATATCCCATACATAAGGAATGTATTTTTTTGTTCATTGAACAATACATACTTATCTTCAAGAAGGACGAGATTGCCGTTAGTGTCAGCGCTGGTCCTGATAATTTCCTTCACTGTGACCATTTCGTCCTCATCCGGAAGCTTGAGGTCCTTACTGGAACCACCAAGCAGTCTCATAAGCCCAAAGATAGCTAAAACAATAGCAATTCCTACAACTGATCTGAGGAACCTGGATACATGCATGTTAGTTCCAAACTGCCATAAAAGTTCTTCCGAGTATTCCACATGCTCGTGTGCGAAGATACCAAGCCATATGAAACTTAGAACAACAATAGCAATAGCAATTATATTGTCCCTGCTGAAGGACTGGTTCAACAGTGATGACTTCCTGTAAAAATGCTGTCTTTGAGGCAATAACAGTAAAAATATCGCAAACAAGATACCGGATTCTATGTAGTTCAAGCCTTTCAGGATGGAAAAGATACTTCCCAGGAACAGTATTACTACCGATAGAAGATACGCTCCGTCGATCCTCTTCCACAATCCGTTGGCGAGAATGAGGAGCAGAACACCTATCACACTGCTTAACAAGCTGGAAGACTCTATTAACGATAAAGGAACTATTTTAGCTATAATGCGCATGCCTTCCATCTGATGAGGCAGAGCTTCCGAAAAAAGAAGTATGATCCCTGCAAAGAATATGAGCACAGCGAATATCTGGGGTGTGAATGAAGAGAGTGTAAGATATGTTTTTTTGTGCAAATTTATTAGTATCTCTTTCCTTGCATTGAACTCACTATATGAAAGGATGATCAATCCCACCAGGAAAGGTGTAAGATAATACACTATCCTGAACATCACAAGAGCAACAATGATATCTGCAAGAGCTAAATGGGAAGCAAGTGCAAGGAGCATGAGTGCTTCAAAAACTCCCAGCCCACCGGGAATGGTAGTTATATAGGCAATGGTCTGTGCCACTAAGAACATTGCCATGAAATATGGGAAAGATATCTCTCCACCCGCAGAGAGCAGGAAATATAATGCACTGCCTGCAAAAATTGAATCAAGTGATGAAATGAGGATCTGTACCAAAGCAGTTTTTACGTTGGGGAACCGGATCTCATCTCCTTTTATAATAAAAGTCCTCTGCTGCTGACAAAACACCAGGTAAATAATCAAACCAAACAGTAAACAGACTCCCAGTACCCTTAAATAAATCTCATAGAAAGAAAGAGACGCAGGTAAGTCAATAGGATAAAAACTTAAAAGCAATCCACCTACAAAACATATACCAAGCCAGAATGTTATACTGCAGAAGGTGATCACCTTGCCTATTTGCAGCACTGTCAGCCCATAGGCAGAATATAACCTGTAACGCAGTGAACCGCCTGTAAGAGGATTGAAACCAATGCTATAACTGATAGACGTGCTTGTGAAAGATGAACGAAGAATTTCCTTATATAAGACAGATTGACCAATGTATCGCATGGCCAGGAAATCATAGCTGATAAGAGCAATGTAACTCAAAAATGTAAAGGCAGAGGCAAATACCACACTCAATGGTTCGATACCTGCGAAACTTACCAAGATCTCAGTTAGTTGCAGGGGCTGAAGCTGCCTGTCCAGAACCCATAATGAAAGCGCAAAAATGGCAATTGGTAGCAAATAGCTGATCTTTTTTAAGATTTCCTGAGCTTGATAATTCTTTTTCTGAATCAATATAATTCTCCACAATATAAATGCACTATATTAATCATGCTATTTGACATTTACTCAGGTTTTGAGTGCTACGTAGAGATATTAAGAATACTCAAGGAGAAATTATCGTATAAATGGAAAACCATTTTATCGTAAAAGGTGTTTAGCCTTTCACGCAAATTCTCCTTTTGTAAATTGTGGGGTTATCTTAACATGGATGTTTCTGAACTGGTAAACAAACTAAAGTCTTCAAGAAGATACGAAGGCCAGATAGTGCATATTGAAGACATACCTGCAAAGGAACCCATTTATAGTTCTGTTGAACTAAAACCCCTTATCAATTATGCTTTAAGTGAGTCGGGTATAAAGCAGCTTTACATTCATCAGGCAGAAGCTGTCGAAAAGGCCAGGGAAGAGAATAATATCGTATTATCCACCAGTACCGCCAGCGGCAAATCCCTCTGCTACATGTTGCCTATATTTGAGACCATCATGGAAGACCCATCGGCAACAGCGCTTTATATATCACCTCTTAATGCCCTGGTGAACGACCAGCTCCAGACCTTCAGGAACTTCAGCCAGCTGATGGGACTGCATATCAATATAAACAGGTTCATTGGAACGATGGCGAAAAATGAAAAAGATGCTGTGAAGTACAATAACCCCCGGATAGTGTTCACAAATCCCGATATGCTGCACCTGAGCTTTCTGCAATGGAAACATCAGTGGAAACACTTTATTTCAAATCTGAGGTATATCGTGCTTGATGAAAGCCACACCTATAGCGGTGTTATGGGCAGCCACATGGCAAACCTGTTAAGGAGGCTGAACAGAGTTTGTGACCATTATGGTGCACATCCCCAATACATCTGCTGCACCGCTACAATCGGTAACCCTGTGGAACATACTTCAGCTTTGATAGGCAAGGATGTGGTGCTGATAGACAATGACAGCTCCGGGAGAGGACTACAGAAATTCGTATTCTGGAACCCACCTCTGTATGCAAAGTATGGGAACTTCACCATAAGGAAAGCCAGTTTTGGGGAAACGGTGGACCTGTTCACAACATTTGTCCAGAGCGGCTTCCAGACAATTGCTTTTGCAAGGTCAAGGCAGAAAGTGGAACGGATGTTCATTGAATCAAAGAACACTCTTGCTCACAGAGGTGTTGAGAAAAAGATCAGTTCATACAGAGGTGGGTATCACGGAAATGAACGTGAGATCATCGAGAAGGGACTTTCCGAGGGGCAAATTGCAGGTGTCATTTCCACCAATGCCCTTGAATTAGGTATTGACATCGGTGGTCTTGATGCCTGTATAATGGATGGTTTTCCCGGAACAATAATGAGCGCAAGACAGCAGGCAGGAAGAGCCGGACGCGGATATGAGCAAAGCATAGTGGTACTTGTTGCAGATCCCAATGCTCTGGATCAGTATTATATGCGAAATCCGGGAGACTTTTTCAGAAGACAGTGCGAAGAAGCAGTGATCAATGTTTCTAACCGCTATATACAGGCAGGCCATTTGCTATGTGCAGCCAGGGAGATCCCTTTGCGTGCAGAAGATGAACGGTATTTTGGCAGTGAGTTCAGCAGGATAGTGAATGTACTCGAAGAGGAAAAATTGCTGGAAGGTATCTCTGAAAAGAGGTCACTGGATACTAATGCTCATATGCACATATCTATCCGGGATATTGACAGTGATGCATATACTATTATTGACAGGGCTTCCAAAAGACCTCTGGAGAACTCTCTTGGCAGACTTCAGGCTTACAGAGAAGCATTTGAAGGTGCAGTGTACATAAACAAAGGAACTGCCTATGTTGTCACTTCACAGGACCATGAAAAAAGGGAGATACACGTAGAGTACACACAGGATGAATACTATACGAGGTCAATGGTATCCTCGGATGTGATCGTAAGGGATGTTTTAGAAACAAAAGTGTTGCCAACCTGCCCTGATGTAAAGGTCGGCTTTGGAAGCGTGGATGTGACCCAGCAAGTAACAGGTTACAAGAAGTTGCAGCAGCGTACAGATAAGGAACTTGGGCAGTATGCCCTGCAAATGCCAAAGTTCACTCTTGAAACAGAAGCCCTCTGGCTTGAACTGCCTGGCAGGTTCATGGGATCGGTTGCAGCATATAACCTGGATTTTGCCGGTGGGATCCATGCCATTGAACACGCGATGATAGCGATGTATCCGCTGCATCTGCTGGCCGATCGCAATGATGTAGGGGGACTTTCCACAGCAGAACACTCTGATCTTGGAGGCAACAGTGGGATATTCGTATACGATGGACACCAGGGAGGAGTCGGTTATGCTGAAAGCGGATATGGTAAGATCGTTGAAATGCTTGAGGTTACTCTGCGGTCCATTGAAAGCTGTCCCTGTAACGAAGGTTGTCCTTCCTGTATCCAGTCCCCAAAATGCGGGAACAACAACAATCCGCTGGATAAGGATGCAGCTATGATCATACTCTGCAAGATGCTCGGAAAACCCGACTATATCCCGCAGAAGAAAAAGACCGCCAGTGATATGAAAAAGCAGGAAAAGAGTGTTGCTGACATACCGGAGAACAAGGAAAGAACAGAACAGAGATTTGATCCTGTAAGTGCTCTGAACAGGGCCAGAAGGAAACTTCGCCAGAGGCAGACAAGGACAGCAGCCGAATGGGTAAAAGTCGGAATATCCGCAGGAAAAGAGCAAAAAGACCATGAGCAGGCGTATGAATGCTTTGAGGCTGCTTTGCAGCTTGAACCTGATAATCCCGGCGCACTCCTGAACAAGGGTATAACCTGCCTCAACCTTGGCCAGAACCAGGTTGCTCTTACATGCTTCAACAGGCTTCTTAACATGGGTGCGAACCAAAGCGTGGTGTGGAAGAACAAAGGTACTGCATTGTATCGTCTCGGAGATATAAGAGGGGCTGTTGGTGCATACGATGAAGCCCTCAGACTGAAACCGGGTGATAAGAAAGTACAGGAACTTCGGGAAAGAGTGCAAAAGATGCTGAGGTGAGGGGTTTTGGGTAGCAATCAGAAATTTATAGAATTGGTAGGTCTTCTCGACCTAAATGCTTTCTATGTG
>NZ_JBFYLB010000121.1:0-3463 GCF_041305605.1 Methanomethylovorans sp. | reverse complement strand
ACCAGATCAATGAATACCTGCATATAATGCGGAGGCACACAGCCAAGGCTTTCGCTTCCATTCTGAATAAGTGACAGCAAATATTCCAGGTCTTCTTGACCTAGCTTTTCCAGCCTTTCTCTGAAATCCTTTTCACTTGTAGCAAAATGATTGGCAAGAGGTGGCAAAATAGATTTGTAGGGAGCACCTGAACCTGCACAATCCAGACCTTTACACTCGGGAGCTACTTGTTTCAATAGATTGATATCTTTCTGAGAGAGCTCTCTTGGCATTTGTATCTTCCTCTCCTTATTTGATTTTCGTGTGCATGTATGATCTCAATGATATTGATCTTACCTGCTAAAAAGATTTTTGGTAATAATTATTTCATAATGTAGTCATTGATTGACAATGTCAGATGAATATGGAAATAAAAAAGTTCCAACAGCTCATACTTATATATTAAATTGGTCAAGAACATTTCAAAATCGGTGTTATGGTATGAAGGATAAGAGGAAAAAAAAAGGTAAAATAAAAACCAAGGGTTTCTTTGATGAAGTCTTTGGTCCGGACTATTTTGATCATATAGAAGATCTGATAGAAAAGATGATAGAAAATCTGGGGTCTGATTTGAACAAATTTCCAACACCCTTCATTTATGGCTTTTCTGTTCTCAACCATTCGGAAGACGAACCTGAAATACGGGAATTCGGCAGCTTACCTGCAGAATCCACAACAGAAGGATTTGGGGAAAAGAGTTCCTTTATACAGAAACGTAAGCCCTTGATAGACATAGTAGAAACAGACGATAGAATTTATGTTACGGCAGAGCTTCCGGGAATCTCGACAGGTGAGATCATTCTAAAAGCAACAGATATTTTGCTTGATCTTAAGGCTTCTCACGGCGAACGGAAGTACTCGGAGCAGATCATACTGTCATCAAAAGTTGATCCTGAAAGTGCAAAGGCCACTTACCGCAACGGAGTGCTGGAAGTGGTCCTGAAGATATTTGATGCTGAAAAGACAGTGCTGGTACATGTCGAATAAATGGTTTCACTTATAGATGGAATCTGATGATGGACACACCGCCTTACAGGACATATAAGCATACCTTTTACATGTACTCACTTTTTAAAATTTTAATTCGTTATATAGTCAGAATCCATCATTAAAAACAATTATATATACGTAGAATAATGGGGGTAGGCATGGACCCATTCATATCGATAACATTGGCGGTATTCCTACCATTCTTGTTGGCCGCTGCAGTGCCAGCAGTAGAGAAGTTGATAAAACACAGAGTTGGCTGGTTTGCTTCACTCATTGCTTTCGTGAGCTTTCTGCTGGTTATCAGTGTCGCGCCTCTTGTGATACATGGTGATCACTTCCAGGCATCTGTGGAGTGGCTTCCCTCGATGGGTGTGGAATACAGTATATATGTGGATGGCCTGAGCATTCTGTTCGGTATCATCATAACCGGTATAGGCATAATCATTATGTCCTACTCTAACGGCTACATGAGCCACAAAGAAGATCTGCCCAGGTATTACCAATGGCTTCTCTTGTTCATGGGTTCCATGCTGGGAATGGTATTTGCTGCCAATACGATAATGCTCTTTATCTTCTGGGAACTTACCAGTATAACCTCTTTCATGCTCATTGGCTACTGGAGGAACAAACCGGAATCTGATTACGGTGCCACTAAATCGTTGTTAGTGACAGCTGCAGGCGGGCTTTTCATGCTTGCAGGCTTCATAGTACTACGTTCCATAACAGGCACCTTTGATATACCAACGATCCTTCAGAATGAGGCACTGATAGCAACAGTGCAAAGTCATGAACTATTCCTTGCAGCTCTTGTATTGGTATTTATTGGGGCAGCATCAAAATCCGCCCAGGGTCCTTTCTATATATGGCTTCCCAACGCAATGGAAGCACCAACCCCGGTCAGTGCCTTTCTGCACTCGGCCACCATGGTAAAAGCCGGTATTTACCTTGTTGCCAGGATACACCCGATATTTTCAGGAACAGAAGCCTGGTTCATACTGGTAAGTGGTACAGGGATCATCACAATGCTGGTTGCAGGTTTCCTGGCCTTCAGGCAGACCGATATAAAAGCTATACTTGCGTATTCCACTATCAGCCAGCTGGCATATATCATGACAATGTTCGGCTATAGTACATATCAGGAACCAGGCATGGGAGTTGCTGCTGCAACCTTCCATCTGCTTAACCATGCAACCTTCAAGGCATGTTTGTTCCTTGTGGCTGGTATCGTTGCGCATGAAGCTGCCACCCGTGATATTACAAGGCTCGGTGGTTTACGACATGAGATGCCTATTACGTTCATTATCGCAACGATCGGTGCCCTTTCCATGGCAGGAGTTCCGCCTCTAAATGG
This sequence comes from Methanomethylovorans sp., assembly GCF_041305605.1. GTDB lineage: Archaea > Halobacteriota > Methanosarcinia > Methanosarcinales > Methanosarcinaceae > Methanomethylovorans. Next base: position 1,083 of record NZ_JBFYLB010000121.1, on the reverse strand, counting down.
TTTTTTGAGCAAGGAAATGTTCTATGAGTCTTCCATTGAGATGGGACATGCACTCGGAAGTCCTTTCACATTTATTATACCAGCTCTGGCCGTAGCTGGCGGAGTGTTCACTTTTGCATACTCGATCAAGTTCATAGCTGCCATTTTCCTTGGCAAGCGCCCTGATAAAGGGTTACCGTCCCATATCCACGATCCTTCGTTCGTTATGATCCTTCCGGCAGCTTTCCTTGCCGGACTCATCATACTTTTCGGGCTTGTACCATCTATAGCAGTGCAAAATCTGGTGGAACCTACGGCTTCTTCAATAATGATGGAAGCTCAGCATTTGCATGTGCAGCTCTGGCATGGACTGACAGGCTCCCTGGCAATGACTCTGATAACCTTCCTGCTGGGTATTGCAGTATACACAAAGTATGACTCTATAGCCGAATGGCAGAACAGCTTTAATCGTAAGTTCCCGATGATCAGTGTCAATTACATGTATGACGGCCTTGTGAACAACGCAAAAGGAACTCTGAAAGGATTCTCCTCTTTCATGCAGCCAGGACCGGTCAAGGGATATGTGCTTGCCTTCCTGGGTTTAATGGTCCTATTGTTCGCAATACCTTTCTTGAAACTTTCAGCGGGTTTTGTACCAAAACTGGACTTCAATGTGGAACCATACGAAGCACTAGTGTTCTTTTTTATGGTGGTGGCTGCTGTGGGAGCAGCAGTATTGCCTAAATATCTACCGGCTGTGATATCCCTGTCAGCCCTTGGATACCTTGTAAGTTTACTTTTCATATATCTGTCAGCCCCGGACCTTGCACTTACGCAGGTGCTTGTGGAAACCCTTTCCACTATTATTTTCCTGCTTGCCATTGTTAAGATCCCCCAGACCTTTAAGGAACATATATCTCCTTCCCTGTTCATCAGAGACGCTCTGATAGCAATATGCGTAGCCTCCGTAGTATTGATATTGCTGTTGAGCGCAACTCCGGGTATCATACCGCCTTTTGAATCGCTTTCGTATTATTTCATAGAAAAGGCCTGGCCTCTTGCAGGTGGTCACAATATTGTCAACGTGATCATCGTGGACTTCAG
>NZ_JBFYLB010000120.1:0-2868 GCF_041305605.1 Methanomethylovorans sp. | reverse complement strand
GTTATTGCATATCCCCCTCTTTTTACTTTCTCCACCAATCCTTCAAGCTGGAACACCGTTTTCATTTTACTTCCAATGCTTCCTTTGTCAGCAAAACGATCAGTGTACTCTCTGATCTCGGCGAACTCAGTTACATTCCCTTCATTCTTGTTAAGGACGAGCAGGATGAGCCTGTACTGGATATCGCCAGGACCCTGATTAATGCCAAGGGACTGATAAAAGTCAGCGACTTTTTGTTCCATCTCAACATCTATATCAGGAGTCATTTTCATCCTCCTCTTTCTCTTCATATATCTCATGCCGGGGTCTCTTTATTCCAAGCGTTTCCTGCAAAGTCGCAGGTGGGAAGTAAGCAAGGAATGCCAGGACAGTTCCAATAAGGACAAAGATCCTCGCTGCCATCTGCATGGCACCTACGTCGGTTATCATGTCCGTGAGCATGAAATCAAATACAAAGGATATAGCTACCAGCGGTAAGGCTGTACGATACCTCAGGCGCCTGGGCATACGTTGAAGGAATATCAGCAGCAGCATTCCCAATATCATCGCTGTCGGGATCACAAAAAGCCCTATAAGATATATGTTAATGGCAACATCACTGTTGATGCTGAACATTGAGGAATACCCGGTGACAGTTGGCCCGATCACGCCGTTGGAGTAGAGGAATGCCAGATATGTCGCTCCAAAGAGTACAAAAAGGAATGATATATAGCCGCTGATCTTCTGGTCACCTGTTATGATATATAGTATAAAGAAAACAAGAGGGACCGTAACCATTGAAAAAGGTACGGCAGAAAGGTTATACATAATAAGTTCCAGGAAAGGATAACCAATAAATGCCGCTACCATGCGAATTGTGGTAGGCAGATATGTCAAAGCCACTAAAGACCAGAGCACCACCAGAGCCCATAGGGCAGGCTTGCTCTTCTCATTATGTTTATCCTCACTGCCTGCAAGCACCCATGCAAAAGCGAATGAGGAAACGGTTATTGCAAAACATATAGTTGCATTGAGTATCAGTCCTGCTGTCATTTCCATCCCCTGGTGAGCATAATTATATATTGTGTATTTTATATTTATCTGTTACGCAAGGAGATATTTGAAGTTTTTTGTTTGTTTTTTCCAACCAATCAATATTTATACTATTATTTTTATATTAAAGTATGCTATAATAGTTTATGAGAGGATTGTATATGAAAGCAAACAGGACATTTACCATGAGGGACCATACCCATGCTCAGGTAGGTATTGGTACCTTGATCATTTTCATTGCCATGGTGCTCGTTGCAGCCGTGGCTGCAGCCGTACTTATCCAGACATCCGGTACGTTGCAGCAGAAAGCCCAGTCTACCGGTAAGCAGGCCACTCAGGAAGTTTCATCCAACCTGATGGTTAAGAACATTGAGGGTGTGCGTGCAAAGAACACTGCTACGGCTATGTCTTCAACCATCGACCTGCTTAAATTAAAAGTTGCATTGAACGTCGGCAGTTCTCCGGTGGATGTTAACCAGGTAGTGATCTCCATAACTGACGGAACTACAGCCAATAACCTTGTATATGCCGGCAATTCTAAATCTTATGCATCTGTAGGTGCTTCCAATGGTGTAATGGGCTATTTCGGTGACTCTGCAGCTGATAATTTGGAATCTCTGCTCATGAATACAACATCAATAAACAGTGTCTCTTATGCTAATCCAAGCCATTACTTTACAGTGGACAGGGTTCGTGATGAAGATTCTTCTTTCTCCCAGAGCAATCCTGTAATGAACACCGGTGATATGGTCATCATGTACATAGCCACAACTTCTGCCTCCGCAGACTCTGCAGGTTATTCTACTGTTGGAACCACCACTACTACAGGCGGTCCCCTGTCTTCAGGTCTGAACCTTGTTCCAAGGAGTGTAGTTAACATAATCCTTACTCCGGAATCAGGTGTATCCACGAACGCAGACTTCGTTACCCCGTCTTCATATGGTGTGAAGGAAACAGTACAGTTGTACCCATGATAGGGCTACGAGCAAAAAGAGGCAACATAATGGCCAGAAAAGAATCCTCTATAAGAGCTGATACCAGTGCCCAGATCGGCATTGGTACTCTTATTATTTTCATAGCCATGGTACTAATAGCGGCAGTCGCTGCCTCAGTGCTCATCCAGACATCCGGTGTGTTGCAGCAAAAGGCACAGGCTACCGGAAAACAGGCTACTCAGGAAGTTTCATCCAATCTGGTTATAAAAAGCATAGATGGGGTCAGAGCTAAGAATAGTTCAACATCCATGGCTGAGAATATATCTCTCCTGAAGATCAAGGTCGGCCTTAATGTCGGCAGTTCTCCTGTTGATCTTAACCAGCTGGTTATTTCCATATCTGACGGGACCAACATTAATGATCTTATATATGCTAACAATGAAAAATCGTACGGTACTGCAATGAGCAATTTCTCAAGCAGTGCAAGCGCAGATACTAATCTCGAAAAGCTACTTGTTGCTACTCAATCATCTCCAGGAGATAATGCAAAGTACTTTTTCACAGTATCCAAGATCCGCGATGAAGACACATCGTTTTCTCAAGGTTCACCTATTATGAATACGGGAGATCTGGTAACTATCTATGTATCAACTGTCTCGAGTGCAGACCTTGAGTATACGACCATCGGTCCTATAACTACTAGTGGTTCTCAGAAAGATTCATCATTAGATATTGAGCCACGAACAAGCCTAACTCTTGTCTTTACCCCAGAAGCTGGAATAGTAACAAGTGCAGATTTTGTCACTCCTTCTTCTTACGGTACCAAGGAAACCATACAATTATATCCATAAAGGAATATTGGCATAAATAATATAATTGAAACATTGTATTGTTTATGGAC
>NZ_JBFYLB010000119.1:0-13307 GCF_041305605.1 Methanomethylovorans sp. | reverse complement strand
TAGTCCGCCCAGGACTATCAAAAATTCTAGTTAAGGTTTGTTTGCTTAAATACTAATATGGGTTCTAATTAAAGCAGTCTTATAGCCGCTTCAAAATACTTTAGACGCAATATTTTTTGTTCCAGTAAAAAGAGTGTGGATAGTTTGTTTGTTTGTTTTAAAATCTCCTGTAAACTAAACCTATAAACTAAAAGCAGACTGCCCGGATGATTGCCTACAAGTTGCAGGTAATCGCCATGTTTCATATTGTAACTTAACAACGTTACATTTTATGGTCTGATTTACTATGCACCTTAGTATTACTTTCACCTTGCATAGTTTAGCTTCTTAAACCTGCTCGATATAGATCTATTTGTACACCTGGCGTCAAGGTGTACTATACACACCTGCGGGGGCATCCGTATAACATGCTCCTGCTCCATTCTTATTAACATTCCTTTGTAGGGTAAAGATGGTTCCAGTGAAAATACTGGATGCCTGTTGCCCTATGCAAAAATAGAATTTACTGGTTATTCCGGTATAGCAACTTATTTGACGCGCCGGGGTTGGCGGCTGACATCTACAATGTCTTATCAGACTTATTGTTCACTGAATACTGGCGTGTGTTTCAATAGATTCGTGTTTCCAAATATCGATAGAGCCGGTTCCCATATACGCATGATCTTCTTTATGTCTCGCCAAGGCAAAGCCCACAAAAGATAAACCGATCCCTAAAGTAGTATGCTCAACTACTATTAATCCAATACCTGCTGCAAGGAATAATAACCAGTGTTTTTCTAACATAATATATAGTATATCATCCTGGTATATAAACAAAATTTTAATAAACAATCATGAGAGTATTTTGTAATGATTGATGATTAGGGTCTTTTTGATGCAAACTTCACTTTTGCATTATCTTGTAACAGTTTGCCCCAGGCACGTATCAATAAAATCTTATTCTTATATTGTATCTTAATGGCGTTCCAGTGGCTTAATAAGATCAGCCTCGTTCATATATACCTCAACTCCGGTTAGGTCACAAAAATGCTATTTTGTGGAAAGACAGAAACATATTCAGATTTCAGAGAGGGAACCTCGCATCTTTTTTTCTTTTGATAAGGCATCCGGACATCATACCTAAATGCTGTTAAGCATATTTTGTAATATATGTAGAACTTGAAGTATGCCAGCCATGGACCACAAATGATTATACTGACATCCTAAACTAAAGTATGGAGGTACTGTTTAATTCTTCTTTCCGAAGATATGGAACTAGTGTCCTGTTTTACTAGGTTTGTAACAAGTAATAAAGGGCATGTAATATTTAACAAGACTTGAATCCAATTTCCATGGATGTACGTAATCCATGTCCGCAATGAAAATCATCGCATGCAATATAATATTTCAACTACACTTGAACATTTGGATAAGCTGTACTTTTATATGTGCATGAAAATGGTTCACAATCCACGAAAATGGGGTGAAGGGCGGGTATTTTTTGACGAAAGAAGGGAGTTCATCAGCCCGTAATAGAGTTCATCGTATACCATTGCTGGAGAGTTGTTCAGCAGTCTATGAAACAACATAATCTTGGGTTTCCCGTTCTGTCATTTCACTCATACTGTCTGAAGCCCCGAGGGCTTTGAGTTTTATTTCGTGGCTTCAAAATAGGCAGTTGTAAACACATCCACAGTCAGACCTCATCATTATGACGATTAGTATATTCAATAATATAGAAATGTTTATATATAGATATTGAGAAGGTATGTACTAGATCAATAGCAAGGTGACGAAACCACTCTAAGATCACGGGTTTCCCGAATCTGGTCATGGCTGTGCCAATGATCACAAAGTGGTGTTCACTACCAGCAAATCTGCAAACAAGAGGAGGAAAATTATATGGAATTTGTAGCTGTAACCTGTCAAAACTGTGGTAGCAAGATGTATGTCCTGAGCAAGTGCGTCCGTGATGCGATGTATTGTACTATCCAGTGCCTTGAATCAGGTACCTCCTCAAAGATCTGAGCGTTCATAACGAACGCTCACACCTCATCTTTCTGGTAACATCTTTTTTTATTTGAAAGACTGTTCTATTCAAGTTCATGTTCTCTGTTCAATCCTTACCCTACGAGCAGTGATGAATGGATGTGCCAAAAGAGAACATTTAAAAGTCATGATATTTCTTTGCATTCTTTTTCTGTTACAAGTTTCACTTTCCATATATGTCAAAATCTATTAATATATTAATTGACTACTTCTAATATACCTGATATAATGCCATCTCATCCGAATAACGCAATTATGCTGAACAACGATATCAATATGGATGATATTTCTCCCGACAGCAGATCAAAGGTTGAACAGTTGAATTCTTCCGATAATATTTCAAGCTCATGCAAAGAGCGTTTTACTTCCATAGTAGAGGAGTCACCTATTGGTGTTTTCTTTGTGGATAAAGCCTGTAAGGTAGAATATTGCAATAAAGCAACCCTTTCATTGTTTGGATATAAAGATACTGATCAATTCAGGCAGGAATGCTTTGATGCATTATTTTCTCCAATACTTAAAGAGAAAATGAAAGGAAGTTGTATTCAGGGAAATAGCATTCATACACAGGCAGAGTTCTATCAGTCATGTAAGACCAAGGATGGCAAAGAGTTCCTGTCCAAGGTGAAAGCAGTTCTTCTAAAAGATGATGTCCACGGAGATTTTGGGTTGGTATGTTACATCGAAGACGCTTCCAGATATATCCTGCAAATAAGTGATAAGGAATACAATAATAAGTATGTGAAACTTCTGGAAGATGTAAATGATGGCGTTCTGATCATACAGGATCGTGTTTTCAAACATCTCGATAATAATTTTTTGAGAAGCACAGGATATAGAAAAGAAGAGCTTCTTGGCAGGGATTTCCTTGATCTTGTATCTCCTGCTTATAAAGATATAGTTACTCAGAGGTACAACAAAATATTGGAAGGAGAAGAAGTTCCTTCCAATTATGAGGTTGATCTGATTTCCAGAGATGGAAAGACGATCTCAATGGAAATATCGGCATATCTGATAGAATTCAATGCTAAGATAGCTTATATGGTCGTCTTGCGTGATATTTCGGAAATGAAAAAAGTTGAAAAGGAGCTGCAAACATACTCTGAACAGATATTTGCCACAAATGCAATAATCAAGAGGAAATTTGAGCTGGAAAAGGCCATATCATTTGTTTCGGCTATTCTTGTCGCTCCTGATAGCATCAATACTGCAGTAGACAAATGCCTTGAGAGAGCAGGTCTTCTCTGCGGTGCAAGTCGTGTCTATCTGTTCAGGATAAATAGCGCCACAAAAACCATGACCAATACTCATGAGTGGTGCAATGATGGCGTAGAACCTCAAAAAGATAATCTTCAGGATCTTCCGGTTGACATGTTCCCTTGGTGGATGGATAAACTCCACAAGGGTGAGATCATACGCATCACAGATGTTGGGTCAATGCCACCAGAGGCATCAAACGAAAAAGATATTCTTGAAATGCAACAGATTAGTTCTCTCATAGTGCTACCTCTTTACATAAGTGGAAATATGGTAGGATTTGTGGGGATGGACAATGTCGTAAATACCAGAGAATGGAAAGAAGAAGACATTAAAGTACTTGGGATACTTGCCAACCTTGTCGGCAGTGCAATAGAGCGCAAAGAGAATGAGGAAGCGCTCAATAATTATTCTGCTAACCTTGCACGCGCCTATGATGAGCTAAAAACCCTTGATCGAATGAAAAATGAATTCCTTGCCACTCTTAACCATGAGCTTAGAACCCCCCTGCACGCCATACAGGGATACAGTAACCTTCTTCGTGAAGGAGATTTCGGAGAGCTGAACGGAAGCCAGAAAAAAAGTGTTGATGCCATAGCACGTAATTCTGAACGCCTCGGTACTCTGATAAATTCGATGTTGTATATGAGTAACGTGCTTACCGGAAAAATGAACTATAGTTTTGATATTGTGCAGATAGAAACTATTATTGATCAAACTATCCGGCGCTATTCATATCCAGCACAGCTAAAGAATATTCTTGTCATAAGTAATATCAGTGCTCCGATCCCTCTAATTGAAGCAGATCTCAATATTTTGCCACAGCTTTTCTACAATCTAATGGATAATGCTCTGAAGTTCACTCCCAAAGCCGGGACCATTACTATCTCGGTCTATGATGAAGGTCCTGATATCCACATCCAGATAAAGGATACAGGTATAGGGATACCAAAAGAAATAGGGGATAAAATATTTGAGAGCTTCTATCAGGTCGATGGTTCATCAACACGGAAGTATGGAGGCAGTGGACTTGGACTTTCTATTTCCAGGCAGGTGGTGCAGGCTCATAACGGCAGTATATGGATGGAAAGCAAAGAAGGAGCAGGAACCACGGTACATGTCACATTGCCAAAGAAACATTCTACTAATGTACCTACGCTTAACATTAGTCCTTCCAATTCTTTAGTATGATTTGCTTCAGAAAGCTGTCAAACATTATCTATACCTTCTTTATATAATGAAGTGAGATTCTTTTCTATGTCACTTATAACATTAACCACCGATTTTGGTTCAGTTTATCCTGCTGCCATGAAGGGGGTCATACTAAGCATCAATCCTCAGGTCACCATAGTAGATATTACCCATTATATCCCTCATGCCGACATAAGGGCCGGAGCCTTTGCACTCTACTCTGTTGTTCCTTATTTCCCTAAAGGAACTGTTCATGTGGCGGTTGTAGATCCCGGGGTGGGTACTGCGAGGAATTCAATAGTTATTTATGCGGGTGGGCATTTTTTTGTGGGTCCGGACAACGGTCTCATGGTTCCCGCGGCTTCCAGTCAGGGTGATATGCAGATATGCAAGATCACAAACTTCGGTCTACTGGGAGACGTATCTGCTACTTTCCATGGAAGGGACGTGTTTGCCCGTATTGGTGCATACCTCTCAGGAGGCATGCCCCTGGAAGAGGTGGGGGAAACGACAGTAGATCATGTTCATCTTGATTTTGGAACAGTTGAACTTGGAGCTAACTTCATTTCAGGACATGTCATTGATATAGATGATTTTGGTAATGTCATTACCAATATACAGGCTTCCGATGTGTTCAAGAAGTTCCACTTTGAAGAACACGTAAGAGTATTTGGCAAGACAATATCCTTTCTTGGAACCTATGGGTATGCAGGAGAAGGAGAATTGCTGGCTCTTATTGGTAGTCATGGTTTTCTCGAAATAGCTGTTAATGGAAAAAGCGCTGCAAAAAGACTTAAAATACAACGTGGTGATGAGGTCCGGATTAAAAAACGATGACCTCTGAACTCTTTCACATCCACTTGTAATGTCTCATCACTTCAAGGTTCATGTCATACAGGAGGCTGTTCTCTACATATCCGAAAAACAGACATTTATGACAATTCTCAGGAATTTGTTTTCTTTTTTTCTTGCTTCTTTCCCATACATTCTGTAGTCCATCCTTTACGTTTCCCAGTGGTTCCTTTTCAACCCTGCAATGTTCTATAGTGCCATCTGCTGTCACGTTAAGTATAAGTTCTCCGGCATGGCACTTGAAATCAGTGCTCATATCCCGGATCATCTTCAGGTATGTGTAAGAATTAATTATCGGATAACCTTTTTTTTTCATTTCGATTATCTGGTCCACTGTTCGGCGATATTTGTCAGTATCTCTTACGCCTATATCTTTCCATATACTTTTTTCTATCCCGGAAAACTCGTACATTGGTTCAAAAGCTATGGTCGCTTCTAACTCTGCAGCAAGCCGAATGAGCTCTTCAATGTCATCCAGGTTCCGTCCACTGATGACACAGTTCATGAGTATGGGATTTTTCATAGACCTCTTTGCTTTGATTATGCCGGGAAGTATTTTGGTTTTAAAGTCTACTCCCCTTATCTCCTTATAACTGTTTATGCCATCAACAGATACGGAGAGGTAATCCAGGTCCGTAAGGTCCTCTACTCTTTTTTCCAGCAACAGTCCATTAGTTATGAGAAAAGTTACTATACCTAGTTCTCTGGCGTGTTGGAGTATCTGTGGCAGGTCTTCCCTTAGCAAGGGTTCAGCGGTCCATGCATTATATATCATTATCCCGAAGTCCTTTGCCTCATCCAGCAATCTGGTTATCTCCTGCAATGTCATTTCAGGTCCGCTCTGTTTCCAGTACTCGCAGAACTCACATTTCATATTGCAGCGGGAGTTGATGGCATGAGAGAGTACAAGAGGGCGTTTCTTTATCCTGGTTTGCCAGAATGCTTTTGCTGCTGTAAAGGGTGATCTGGGCATGATTCAGTATCTACATTGGTTGGCAATTTAAATATTCTGTTACAGGATACAGCAAAAGCTGTAAAGCAAGTAATTGTTAAAAAAAGATATGCCCGTAGAACACGGGCATATAGATATTTGTAAGTTGTTCGAAGTCTTTATCCAAAGAGTGCACCGAGACCGGCCATTCCGCTCTCTTCTGCTTCTTCCTTGGACTCTTCTTCCTTCTTTGCCTCAGCGGCTGGGGCTGCTGCTACAGCTGCTGGAGCTGCTGCAACCGGGGCTGCTGCAACTGCTGCAGTTGCCATTGCTTCTTCGATGTCCACGTCTTCAAGGGCTGCGATAAGTGCCTTTATACGTGACTCGTTGACTGCGGTACCAGCTGCCTGAAGAACGGCAGTTATTGCATCTTCTGTAATCTCTTTACCAGCTTTGTGCAGTAAAAGTGCTGCGTATATGTATTCCATGTGAAATCACCTTTTATCAATGTAAGTTATGTGTCTGTCTTATCCAAAGAGTGCTCCAAGACCGGCCATTCCGTTCTCTTCTGAGTTCTCTTCTTCCTTCTCTTCTTTCGCCTCAACGGCTTCATCGCCCTCTGTCTCGGTTGTTACGCTCACTGCTGCTGCAGCTGCGGCTCCGAGGGCCTGCTTAAGCTCATCATCTACTGCTTCCTCATTTTTAGTTGAGGCTGCAGCAGCCACAGCAAGCATCTGTGAATGAGCCTTGCCCATCAATGCTCCCATCAGTTCCGGCTCGAACACGGCAGCGTAAATGCCGAGGTTCTTGGATTCTGTTGAAGCTTTTGCGATAAGCGTGGTTATATTGTCTGTAGTTGGATATGCTGCGTATACCGACAGATTGAATGCCTGCTTTGCAGCCAAGGCTATGTCGTTGAAGTACTGTGTCTCATCCACTGCCAGTACATCTGGGCGGAATATGGATCCTTCTTCCAGAACTGCTCTTAGGTCCAATCCTACGACCATTGGGTAGATCTCAAGCCTGTTAAGCATGGATGCGAGTAACTGAGGAACTTTTTCTCCCTCTTTCAATACGGTCTTTGTTTCCTTTACAACGACCTTGCCTCCATCAATAGCTGCGGGTATGCCTGCCCGCTGCAGATCTCCCAGAATGGGTCCAGGTGGAAAACTCGTTGGTCTTGCTTCCACTACAATATCCTTGGGAGCCACAGTACCTGACCTGATTGGTGAAGGCGTCTTGCTCTTTTCGAGGAGCTTGTATAGTTTAAAAGGATTCTGATCCGAAAATACTAATGCTGTCTGGACATCAATATATTCGCCCATATCCTTTACATCCTGGCCCAATTCCTCCAATGCCCGTTTTATAAGAGTGTTCCTGGCAACTTTGATATATGCAGTTCCCTGAAGGTCCCTCCTCATTTTCTGGAGTTGCTTTGCAGGAATGCCTTCAATACCCGCTATACCGAAGAGGTGGTAGGATCTAATGAGCTCTTTTATCTCCTCAACTTCCTTGGCCTTCCATTTTGGTATATGTGATGTGTGGTGATCAATCTCCATATTACATCACCTTCACTGACTTACCCATCGTGGTCGTTAAATGGACCGACTTGATGTTCTGGCTACCTTTCTCAAGGGACTGTTCAAGTCTGGAGATCACCGTTTCTATGTTGTCGGCCAGCTTCTCAACTGCCATATCTCTGCGTCCGACTGCTACATGGAAGGTCAGTTTATCCTTTGACCTTATGCGCACGGAATTCTTGGAGGAGTTGATGACATCGGCTACATTCTTCCCAGGTTGAAGTGGAATTGGCATCTTTCCCCTAGGACCCAGGACAACACCAAGGCTCTTACCGATTAGCGGCATATACTGTACTTCGGCTATAAAGAAGTCACATTCATTGGCAATAGTTCTTGCACGTGCCTTGTCCTCTTTCATCCCGTTGATATCTTCCTCAGTGAAGACATATGTAGCACCGGCTTCCTTTGCCTGAAGACCAACCTCACCTTTTGCAAAAACAGCGATCTTCAAGTCTTTTCCAAGGCCATGCGGAAGTATTATCTCTTCGTCAACACGGTTCTTGGGCTGACTCATGTCGAGGTGTTTTAGGTTGATAGCCAGATCAACGCTTTCCATAAACTTGCGCTGCGGCGATTCCTCTAACAATTTATTGACAGCTTCTACTGTTGTTTTATTTACCATTCAATTCCTCCCGTAGTGCTGAACTACCGTCCATCGGCCGCTTCGGCCTACTACGGTTGATTAAGGGGTCAGGGATGTCCCCAAGCCCATTACTATTATAGTGCCCCAACGTGGAGCATAGTTCTTATATCTATCGGTTATATAGCCCGGATCAAGCTTCTGCGGTCAGCACATCGTCATACTTACCGTCGTCGATGGCCTTTTGGCATTCTCTTGGATCCATTCCTTCTGCCGTAACACCCAGAGTTACGCATACTCCCAGCACTTCCTTTACTGCAGCTTTCATGGAATACGCCAGCATTACGTCCCTCTTCATACGGGCTATCTTTATAGCCTGGTCGATCTTCAGGTCCCCTACTTTCTTTGTCTTTGGTTCCCCTGATCCCTTTTCGATGCCCAGTTCCTTCTTGATCAACGCAGCAGTTGGTGGCGTACCAACTTCGACCTCAAAGCTCTTGTCATCGGCAACTATCACTTTGACAGGTACCTGCATGCCATTATAATCTTTTGTCTTTTCGTTGATCTTGTCAATTACCGCTTTTATATTGATCCCAAGAGGTCCAAGGGCCGGACCAAGAGGCGGTCCGGGATTGGCTTTTCCTCCGGAGACCAGTGCTTCTACAACATTTGCCATGTGAGTATCACCAGTTATATTTAATATATCTATAAATTTAATATGTTCAGGACTCTTCCTCTTTCCTGAGGACCCTTACAGTGTCACCACGTATAGTTATAGGTATCGGTACCACCGCATCGAACAGTTCAACGGTGATCTCCTCATGTCCCTCATCGACCCGCTTGACACGTGCTCTTTCTCCTTTAAAGGGCCCGGAAGTGATCTCTATGATTGCACCTTCTGTTATACCGGTCACAGTGGGTTTCGGTGTAAGGAAATGTGATATCTCTTCTATGCTGGATTGACCTTTGATCACCGCACGCGCATGCGGGACTGTTTGGATTGCCTGTTCCACTATACCAGATGACGTGCTTTCCACCAGTACATAGCCTTTCAGCTCGTCCGGGGCCAGGATGGCACGAATGTCCAAGTGTTCCTTCCTTGCCACCATTGCCATCATATTTGCTACAGAACGTTCCTGGTTAGCAGTTGTTTTCACCACGAATACAACAGAAGCTTCAGCCATTGATTCACACCAACTTTGGTATTTCCACCATTGCTACATAGATCAGGAATCCCAATATGCCAATGGCAAGGATCCCAAGACCGGCGACCTTAGCAATTGTCAGGAACTCTTCTCTTGAGGGCTTCTTTGTTAGTTTAAGAACCCTCATGTGCGCTCTTAATATAGAACTTATGGAGTCCACTGTGGCATTTAACTTGCTTGAATCTATATTATTCCCTGCCAATATCTTCACAACCGATTAAGCCTTATGTTCTCTAGTTTGAACGCATTGATCGAATGACGAGTAGTCTGATTTTAATCATGCTATAAAATAGTACCGGCTATCTATAACTTCTTCTCTAAAATACTTTTCGATTATTTCAGCAGGCAGACTAAAAGCTGCCTGCAAAATCCCATTCATTTTACAAAATCAATCCCATACTTGCGTGTAACATTTCTGGTGCCGCCGTGGCCGTAGATCTGAGGTGATTTAACACCTGTGACTACCAACATTGTCCTCACGGTATTCTCCAGCTCTTCATCCACCTGCGCACCCCATATTATCCTTGCATCTGGGTCGATGCGGCTGTATACTTCCTGGACAACGCTCTCAGCCTCCGCAATGGTCATGTCCGGACCGCCCACCACGTTCACAAGAGCTGATGTAGCGCCGGATATGTCTACGTCCAGCAATGGGCTCCTCAATGCCTTTTGCACGGCTTCAACGGCTTTCATCTCGCCCTCTGCTTCTCCAAGACCGATCATTGCAACGCCTCCGTTCTGCATGACCGTCCTTACATCGGCAAAGTCAAGGTTTACAAGCCCAGGCTTTGTGATCAGTTCGGTAATTCCCTTCACTGCCCTCATCAGCACTTCATCCGACACTTTAAATGCAGCCTGTAACGGAAGTCTGGGCACCACTTCAAGTAGCTTGTCATTTGGGACAACTATTACGGTATCCGCAACTTCTCTTAGTCTCTCCAGGCCTGCTTCGGCGTTCATACGCCTTACATGCCCTTCAACTCCAAAGGGAAGTGTTACTACCGCAATTGTCAAGGCTCCTGCATCCCTTGCAGCTTCGGCAACTATCGGGGCAGAACCAGTGCCAGTGCCTCCGCCAAGGCCTGCGGTAATGAACACCATGTCACTGCCTTCCACAAAAGCCCTTATCTCATCAACGCTCTCCAGGGCTGCCTCTTCGCCCACCTGGGGAAGGCTGCCGGCGCCAAGGCCCCTTGTCTTCTTTCTTCCTATCAATATCTTCTTATCAGCATTGACCCTCAGAAGGTGCTGAGCATCAGTGTTTATAGCTACCAGTTCCGCTCCTTTGATTCCTTCGTTGGCCATCCTCTGCGTACTGTTGGACCCTCCGCCACCACAGCCTACGACCTTGATCACAGTCCTCAGGTCACGAAGCATCTCCTCTAGCTCTGCATTGATATCATTCGGTTCAGGCACACGTGTATGGAGGCGTCCTTCCTCTTCGGACCTTGCAAGTGCCTCTTCTACTATGGATCTCATTCTTCTTCTCCCTTGAGTGAAAATCGTGGTATTTATTATTTAAGAGTAATGTTATTTACTGATGTAATTCTTCTTGTGGTTTTTGTATAAACCATTAATGGTTCTACAATTCTGCCATTGGCAGTTACAGGGTTCCCATTTTTTAACTCTGCGAACATAGGACCAGGAGGTACACCCAGCTCCCGGGCAAGTTCCGGGTTGAACCTCTCCTCTGTAATATATAGCGTCATCTCTTCCGGGATGTATTTTATTTCATAATGCTCTTTTAGTATTTTAATGCATTCATCTATAAGCATATCAGCTGAAGCCTTTTCCCGGCCTCGTATGCACATCATGATGCAAGGCAAGGTCCCATTATCCCTTTCAATATAGGCCACATCCGACACATCAAGTAAGTCTGTAACCTTTTTCTTATCAGCCGACACCGCTTCGTTGAAGATGCTTTCATTCATCCTGCAGATATGGATATCCTCTGTGCTTACGTTTCCGGCATTGCTGATCATTTTCCTGAATCCATTTGTTATCCTCAGGCGGCTCCCCGGGCACAACCTGTCTGCCAGCTTAAACATGTGGGAATATACATGCCAGGGCAATCCATGCATATCTACTATATCACTTTCCCGAAGCAATTGAAGCCCAAGCTCTTTAATGATATCAGTGATCTTTTCTTTATGTGCCGAAGACATCGCCCTGCGGTCAAAGTATGCTATATCAGCATTTGACTTCTCTATAGCCTGTCTAACAAGTTCCAGGTCCAGGTTGTCAAGCTGATGATTTGGAAAATTGTGTCCGAATGTTATATTGTTCTCAAGCAACAATTTGGACTGGCGTTTTGCATAGTGTCCACCCCCAAAGCCAATGACTATTGGTAATATCTCCTCTTTCACCTCCAGTATTGCCCTGGCAGCGATCTCTCCTGCCACAGGGTCCTTCCATTGTTCCTCTGCACTGCCGATCTCAGCATATACCATCGGCAGAGAAACATCCGTGGGTCCGTGATGGGTGGATTCCATGGTTACATCATAACCAGTATCATTCACAAGCTTCTGCATATTAAGCAAAATAGATCTCAAGGCAAAAGGCGCAGGATAGGAAAATTCCCTGGTGTGCCCACCAAATTCCGCATTGCCGCTGTTCCCGGTATAATGAGCCGTCATCACCTTTTTTCCATCCTTGCTTTTATGCTTTGAGGCAACTATGATAAGTCGTGATTCCAATCCACATGCTTCAAGCCTGCAGTCTATGCCATCCTGATATATATGATGTGCATCGATCTCTACAAGCCAGAATCCTTCGGATGAATAAGCGCATACAAGCTCCTTCCAGTCTTGGCATGTCACATTCACAGGAACCCAGTCTCTCATTTTGAGTATATGTTCCTTGATGTTCTGGCTCGCCCTGTCAACTGTAGAGCAGAGGATGGTTATCCTTGATCCATTTCCATTGCTTTTCATCAGTCTTCATCCTTGATTTGAACCTTTTTGATCATATCAAAAGCCCATCTGCCCACGCCAGGCGCCACATTACCGCACCTGCGACAGTTAAGAACTTTGAATCCCCTCTTCTCATAATCTGCAATTAGGCACTATATTTGATGTTGTTTCTTTTTAGTTCTTGTTCGGTAAGTGTGCTTTTCAATATATCTCTAAGGTTCATATTTTATCCTGTATTGTTCATTTCTTCCTTTGCCTGAAATTTTCGTCCCCCAATGTTCCATTAGCCTTATTAAGTTTGATGTTCCCTTCTTATATAGTGATTTCAGTGCCATCATCAATAGCTGTAGAGATTGTACATTTCAAGGTGAAGCCTGGTACCAATGAACAGACATTTCTCAAGGCATCTGCTGGTATGATCCAGGAACTGAGCAAACTGTCGGGTTTCTTGGACAGGGAACTGCTTCAAGGTGAAAATGGCCAATGGACAGATATAGTTCACTGGGAGAGTATGGACCATGCTTTGAAAGCCACAGATGATGTAATGAGGCTTCCACTGTGTCTTGTATATTTTGGTTACATTGATGATACCTCTCTTCAAATGATGCACTTCACGCTGAGCCAGAGGTATCCTTGACCGAAAGTTCAAGTAATAGTGTAGTTAAAATCAGGTTACAGCCGAGTGAAAATTGTGACAGGACATTTTATAGTCCTGTTCAGTTTGATATTAGATCATATCCATAGTCAGTATATAATTGCTAAACATTGTCA
>NZ_JBFYLB010000118.1:0-12043 GCF_041305605.1 Methanomethylovorans sp. | reverse complement strand
AGTGCATCCCATACGAAGGTTTGATCATGTTTTTTTCCTGCAGAGAAACGTATTATATAAGCATAGCTTCCCAGCAGTGCCAGCATAAAGAATACCTTGAACAGTACGATGCTGTAGAGTCCATGCATAGAGGCAAATGTGGATACAGCCGGATTACCTTCCTGTGCAAGACCGGTTTCTATGGCATATATAGTGGTCAACAGATCGCCTATTACATAGAATAATAAGACGAACTTTATATCTTTCAGGAATCTGTAAAGATCCACACCGTAAACTAATGAACTTTTTTCAACACTCTGGGTCATCGTACCACCGCGACCTTACCGCGTCATTTCACACGCAGCTATGAATAACTCTGCAGCCACCTATATAAGAATATCTATATCAATGTGTATAATACTACTCATTATGATGATACAGTCTTTTTGATAGACCGTCTCAGGCCAGCAAAAGGCTTTTATCTTCATGCTCATACGGGAATAACAATGACACTCATGGAAGATGCAAAAAAGGGGATACTAGCTCCCCAGATACAGGAAGTAGCTAAAAAAGAAGGTATCGATCCCGACCTTGTACGTTCCTGTGTGGCAAAAGGCATCATTGCCATACCTGATAACCCTGCAAGGGATTCAAAGCCGGTGGGCATTGGCAGGTACATGAGCACTAAGATCAATGCGAACATCGGTACTTCCCGGGACTACATCAATGTAGAAGAAGAGGTCGAAAAAGCGCGCACTGCAGAAAAGTTCGGTGCCGATGCGCTCATGGACCTTTCCACAGGCGGGGATCTGGACAGCATACGTTCCATGATCATGAAAGCCGTGCATATTCCCATAGGTTCTGTACCTATATACCAGGCGGCATCATCTAAGAAAGCAGTTGTGGATATGACATCCGACGACATGTTCAATGCTGTCAGGAAACATGCAAGGGATGGAGTGGATTTTGTCACGGTACATGCAGGTGTTAACCTCGAGTCCCTGGAAAGGATCAAAAAAGGAGAGAGGATCACTGAAGTTGTAAGCCGTGGCGGTGCGTTCACTCTTGCATGGATGCTGCATAATCAGGAAGATAATCCCTTTTATACGGAATACGACTACCTTCTCGAGATAGCCTATGAGCACGATGTGGCTGTAAGCCTTGGGGATGGCATGAGGCCGGGATGTATCCATGATGCATCCGACGGAGCAATGTTCACTGAAATCGTCACGTTGGGAGAACTTGTGAAAAGGGCACGTGCTGCGAATGTGCAATCTTTTGTCGAAGGTCCGGGACATGTACCGGTGAATGAGATCGAGACATGTGTTAAAACCATGAAGAGCCTGTGCCTTGATGCTCCCGTCTATCTCCTTGGCCCGCTGGTAACTGATATAGCCCCGGGATATGATCATATAACAGGTGCCATCGGCGGTACTCTTGCAGGCATGTATGGTGCGGATTTCCTGTGCATGACCACGCCTTCGGAACATCTGGCACTGCCAACGGTAAGTGACATACGGGAAGGGACGATCGTCACAAAAATAGCGGCACATGCAGCAGACATTGCAAAAGAAGGGCAAAGAGAAAGGGCACGTGCAATGGATGACAGGATGTCACATGCACGCCACAGACTTGATTGGGAAGAACAGTACAGGCTGGCCATTGACGGAGAACGTGCGCGCAGTATCAGGGAAAGCCGTGTGACCGGCAGCGATGCCTGTTCGATGTGCGGGGATCTGTGCGCAATGAAGATAGTAAAAAAGGCCCTGTCAAAAGAAGAATAATTATCTTCGGCCTTTACTTGCCTTTATTGTAAGAATAAGGCTTTTATCTGTTCGGCGGCAATCTAAAGTGATGATGCGTACAGAGGATCTCAGTCTGAACAACAACACTTCAATGTAGATCAAAAATGGATGACCTGGCCTTTCTCACATACACTTTTATTTCGATCTTCGTTATAGTGAATCCCATTAGTGGAGTTGTCACTTTCATATCCCTTACCAGCCGCCTGACCTTTGAGGAAAAGAACATCCTTGCAAAAAGAGCCGTTTTCCTTGCCTGCATTATAGCTCTCTTCTTTGCTATTACCGGTAAGATGATGCTGGACCTTTTCGGGATCACTGTTGATTCGCTGCGCATTGCCGGTGGCATCCTGCTGTTCCACGTAGCACTGGATATGATGTTCGCAAAAGTATCCCGGGAGAGCATCACTGAGAACGAGATCAGTGAATCACAGGATCGTTCTGATATCTGGATATTCCCTATTGCTTTGCCACTGTTGACTGGTCCGGGAGCCATCACCACCGTCATTGTGCTTGTGGGAAGTACTGATCTCATGGTGCAGAAGTTCCTGGTCATCCTCAGCATATTGCTCACATTCCTTGTGTGTCTGGTGGTATTCCTGTTCTCCAGGCGCATCTATAAGTATATAGGGTATACCGGCATGCTGGTATTTACAAGGATAATGGGCCTTTTCCTTGCAGCACTGGCTGCAGACTTTGTGACAACAGGTATCTGGAACGTGTATACCACTCTCTCTTCAGTAACCTGAGGGCCTATCCTTTTAAGTAAGGTTCGACAAATAGTTCTTTACGATGGATGGAAGAACCAGAGAACATCCCCCACAGGTAAAGGGTGATGAGCATCAGGTATCCCTTGATGAATTGTTAGAACGTTTGAACAGCAGTGAGTCGGGACTGAAGCAGGAAGAAGCTATCCAAAGGCTGGCAGAACACGGGGCAAATGTGCTAGAAGATACCGGAAAGGAAAGTCTTCTGCACAAGTACCTGAAACAGTTCTGGAATTTCTTTTCTATCCTGCTTACAGTCGGTTCATTACTTGCTTTTATTGCAGAGTGGCTTGCTCCCGGTCAGGGAAATATGTACATTGGCATAGCACTGCTTGTTGTTGTGGTCCTTAATAGTACTTTCACGTTCATCCAGGAATACCAGGCGGAAAAGATCATGGCGAGCTTTCGCCAGTTAATACCTCCGAAAGCCAGGGTTCTAAGGAACGGTGAAATAGCAGAAATACTTGCCTCAGGCATAGTTGTCGGGGATGTGATCTTAATCGAAGAAGGGGACAAAGTGCCTGCCGATGGGAGACTCATAGAGGTGAATTCCCTCAAGGTAGATAATTCACCCATAACCGGAGAGGCTGAACCCCAGTTGCGTTCTCTGGAGTGTACCCATCCTAATATACTTGAGTGCAGGAATATGGTCTTCTCTGGCACACTTGTACAGACCGGGAACGGTAAAGCTATCATTCTAGGCACAGGAGCAAACACTCAGATAGGTCGTCTGGCACTCCTTACTAAACGCACTTCATCGGTAGAGACTCCTTTAAGAAAGGAACTAAACCGTTTTATAAGGATTATCTCTTCGATCGCTATTTTCTTAGGTATATCTTTCTTCTTAGTAGGGTTCTTCGTGCAGGATACTTTCCTGCTGAACCTTATTTTTGCTATCGGAATAATTGTGGCAAATGTTCCGGAAGGCTTGCTGCCCACAGTCACTCTCGCCCTGAGCCTTGCTTCCAGAAGAATGGCAAAAAGAAATGCGCTCATCAAACAGCTCGAATCTGTGGAGACCCTGGGTTCCACCACTGTGATATGCACCGATAAGACCGGTACGCTTACCCAGAACAAGATGGCTGTGAACTCGGTCTTTACAGGCGAAGGCTATCTGCACATCAAAGAAAAACAAAAACCCTCCGACCCTCTTATTAGAGCTGCCGGCCTGTGCAATAACTCAAGGATCACAGCCGAATCACCTGGATATAAAGGGGACCCAACGGAAGGTTCTCTGTTAGTGTACGTTAATCAGTTCACTGATGAGGAAGAACTGAAGCACGCCTATGCGCGGCTACAGGAATATCCTTTCGATTCGAAGAAAGAAAGGATGCAGGTCATTTGTTCCACCCCGGAAGAAACAATGGAATCTTACCTGAAAGGTGCGCCTGAAGTTGTCATGAATATGTGCAGCCGGCTACTCACAGTGGATGGTACCCTGCCTCTTGATGAAAAGAGTGCCGAGATGATCATGGATGAGCATATTGCCATGGCAGAAGCAGGTGAAAGAGTGCTTGCCTTGGCCTTCAGGGAAGTCGAAGATGTGCAGGAATGTGAAGATGGGTTCGTTTTCCTGGGACTTGTAGGTGCAGTAGACCCACCTCGCCCTGAAGCAAAGGAGGCTATTCACAGATGCCACATGGCAGGGATAAAAGTGGTTATGATAACCGGTGACCATCCGATCACTGCCAGATCCATAGCCCGCAAGGTAGGGCTCTGCGACGATGATGAGAAGCTTGAGATCATTATAGGCTCTGAACTCGCTGAACTGTCCACCCAGGAACTAGCAGGGAGACTCAAAGCTCCAAACATTGTCTTTGCCAGAACATCACCTGTACAAAAGCTCAAGATAGTCCAGGCTTTCAAGGCTGCCGGTGAAATAGTTACTATGACAGGTGATGGTGTCAATGACGCACCTGCTATGAAAAATGCTGATATGGGAGTGGCCATGGGAAGCGGCACAGATGTTGCAAGGGAAGCAGCAGACATGGTGTTGCTGGATGACAATTTCGCGACAATTGTCAATGCGGTAGAAGAAGGCCGTACTGTATTCGATAACATCAAGAAGTTCATTGCCTACATACTTACAAGCAACGTACCTGAAATATTGCCTTTTATCGCCTTTGTGTTACTAGCGCTGCCCCTGCCCATGAATGTGCAGCTGATACTGGCTATTGATCTGGGTACGGATATATTACCTGCACTTGCTCTGGCAGTAGAAAGGGGCGAAGGTGATATTATGCATCGTCCACCAAGATCAAAGGATGAGAAACTACTAACACGCCAGGTACTCTTTACATCCTATGGTATCAAAGGTCCTATTGAAGCAGCAGCCGGATTTTTCTGTTACTTTGCTGTGCTGCGGGATGGTGGCTGGAACTTAGGACAGGCCTTGCCGTTTACCGATCCGCTTTACATGCAGGCCATCACAGCCTTCTTTGCTGCTGTTATCATCTGTCAGATAGCCAATGTTTTTACATCCCGCACAAGGCGGCAATCTGTACTTACAAAAGGGTTTTTCGGAAATAAGATGATACTTCTCGGCATAGCCAGTGAACTGACAATACTTGGTTTTATCGTTTTTAATCCTCTGGTCAATGCAGTGTTCAACACAGCGCCCATTTCTTTAAAGTACATACTCTTGGCAATTCCTTTTGGTATTGCATTGCTGCTCATAGATGAACTAATTAAATTGGGTGTGAGAAAGAATTTGAAAATCGGAAATTAAGCAATTAGTAAAAAAGATAGAAAAAGTGAGGATTGTCCTATCCTCACTCACTAATTTATTCTCTGTTCCTACGGTTTCTGAATACAGCAACCATTACCACTATTGCAAAGGTTGCAACTATTCCTACAAAAGGAGTCTTTGCCGTTACATCAAATGCTCCCTGCTGATCTCCTATCTGTACATTGACCGTACCGGGCTGGTCTCCGGTTGCAGTGAATTCCACTGTCTTTTGTTCTCCGGCTGCAAGGGAAACATTCTGTTCATCGGTTACATTGCCGTTCAGAAGCAATTCCACCTTTACCTGTCCTGCAGCAGTGCCAGCATTCTTAACGTTCACACTGACGGTCACAGATTTGCCCTGTTCAGTTGTAGCAGGATCGACCACAAGATCGGAGTATTCAAACATGTTCTCTGCAGCTTCGACCTCAAAGGTCAGCTCTGTCGCAAGGAAACCGTTTGCTTCAGCCCTTATCTTATGTATACCTGCATCTTTTGGTGTGTATGATGCTGTACCGTCGTTTGAAGTGTTACCTATGGCGCTGCCATCATAATACAGTACTACTCCTTGCACGGGTTCGCCTCCAATGGCTTTCTTTACAGAGATGGATATTGCATCTCCAGCGAACACCGTTTCGGGACTTACTTCTATTTCAAGCTTCTTTGTGGCGTCTTCTGCAGATATTACCTCAATGTTCAGAGTACCTGTGACATAACCTTCCTTTTCTGCAGTTACTTTGAAAGTTCCGGTCTCGTTCAAGGCGACAGTAAGTACGCCTTCGTTTGATGTCGTTCCTTTCTCAGCATTGTCGAACTTGACAACCGCGCCCTCAACTCCTGCACCCTGGGATGTTACGTTGATATCCACCGATTCTCCTGCTATGGCAGTGGCAGGCATTTCTATGGTTAATTGTTCGGATGAAGATGTTGTTGTCTCTACAAAGGGATAGTATCTCAATGTATCCGAATCTGCCACTTTGATAGAAATGTCTCCCATGATATCGATCACGTTATCCTTGGTGAGTGAGATGGAATTCCTGTTCTCCAGAGTTATACCGGTATCTGAGATGCTGGAAACTTCCATTCTGCCAAACCGGTCGGAACCCTCAAGGGAAATATAGTCCTCAGATATCTGGAAAATGCCCTGTATAAAGATGGCATCAAGCTCACGCCCTCTGAAGATCTCATTGAAATGGACGACTATCTGGGGTACATCATCAGAAGAACCAAGTTCTGTTTCGTAAACATAGTCCGTGTTAGATCCAAGAATAGATGTATCAACTTCTTCACCGTTCTTTGTAAGTGAAACGCGTACCCTGTTACCATTAAGGTCTACTTCGACCACTTCAAGCACGTACCCTTCTTCAAGCTGCAGTGCCGAGCCGGGGTAGACAGATTTCTTATCATCATTATCTATCAGCACTTTTGAAAGCTGGCCCCCGGAAACCATGCTAATGGCCCCGGTGAATGTGTTATCCGGATAACCGGCGAAGTATTTTTCCGCAAGGAAGCCTATAACTTCGAAATTTCCCCAGCCGGCATGGTCAAAACTCACCTGCTGAGCATCTGTGGAATACACAAGGTCATCAGCACCTATTGTCCTGCCGTTAAGAGCTTTTACTTCCAGTGACTCGGTACCTATGCCCTCATCTATATTGTAGTAGAACCCTTCGAAGTTCAGTGAAGTCCAGTTGAACGCTCCATCTGCTACTGAACCACGCAATTCATATGTTCCCGGTTCCGTCATGTCGACCACAGGAGCAAAACGAAGCACTGTGTCATCAGCAACAACAAAATTCAGCTTTCCCATTATATTAATGGTCCTGCCTGCATTAAGGTTTATGACATCAGGATTTGACATCGTGATTATTTCAGGAGCCACTGTATCAACAGTCATTCGCCCGTATCTGTCGCCGCCGTTAACGGATATATAGCTGTCAGATACCTGGAAGATACCTTTTACAAAGACCGCATTGCTCTCAGTTCCCCTGAATATGGTATCCAGATGTACTGCTATAAGTGGGAAATCATCGGTTGAACCGAGCCTTGTCTCGTAAATATAATCCTGATTAGCAGCAATTACGGTGCTATCCACTTGTACACCATCTTTCTTGAGGGAAATGAACACTTTATTCCCATTAAGATCAACTTCCGTTACGTCCAGTACATATCCTTCCTGCAGGACCAGTGATGAGCCGGTGAACAATGATTTTTCATCATCATCATTTATGAGTACTTTTGCAAGCTGGCCATCGGCTATCAAGCTACCTTCATCTGCAAAGGCAGTATTGCCAGAATAGCCTGCAAAGTATCGCTCTGCCATGAAACCAATTATCTGGAACGAACCCCACTCATCACGTTCAAAATCAGTTTCAATTGGTCTTGTGGAATACACAAGATCATCTTCTTCAATGGACCTGTCCGAATAACTGTCCAGTTTAACTGTCAGCATTTCAGAACCTTCTCCTGAGTTCAGGTCATAATAGAAACCTGAATAACTAAGAGGTGTCCATGAATATTCTAGTGAGGGTTGCTGGGAAGCATCCCATATCCTGTTACCTGTCGAATTGTTAGCTGCCGCAGTGGCTGTTGCGCAGAACAATCCCAGACAAAGTAAAGTGACTATCAGTATTCTGATTTTCATATCTTTCTCACTCCTACAACATTTACTATCTGCAAAAATAGTATTATTTTAACAGTATATAGGTTTTTTCCGTTAAAAATAACCGGGTAATATGAAAATATATACAAAAGCAATAGCTTCAGACTGTTTCACAAGGTGATGTGTAGT
This sequence comes from Methanomethylovorans sp., assembly GCF_041305605.1. GTDB lineage: Archaea > Halobacteriota > Methanosarcinia > Methanosarcinales > Methanosarcinaceae > Methanomethylovorans. The sequence goes on along the minus strand of NZ_JBFYLB010000118.1, from coordinate 3,979 downwards.
GGCTCTCATTCCACTCTTACCACTATACCCCGCAGAAGCCTACCCAGCAGATCCGAACCTGTAATGATGCGCCTATCCGGGTCATCTATGTTCCAGTAGATGATAAGATCTTCATCCACAACATCGTCCTCCAAGTCGATGGGATAGACTTTAAGCCTCTTGAGCACATCTCCCAGTCTTTCCTGTGATGAGCGCACTATTATTGGATGATGGCAATACGCCAGAGGGTGAAACACTTTTTCGGTGTTGAAGGCTGCCCTAAGGAAAGCATCTGAGTCGAGAGCCACAGAAGGCTCTTCCTTCTCATCAACAACTATGACCCATTTCTTACCTGACAGAGCTATCTGATGTAATAGGGGATCCGTGGATCTTCTTTCCATATGTGGGAATACCGGATATCCATCCTTGAAAGGGAGGTGGATCATACTGTCAGGATGGATCACTGAGCCTTCATTTTTTATGTTTAGGTCGTCAATGGAAAGAAAATTGAGCGCACCAAGCCCTTCGATACGGTCGATATCTGATCTCGAAGAAAGCATATGCTTTTCGATCATGACTCTCATAGCTCTTTCCTTGAAATACATGACTCCTTCTTTTCCCAGCCACAGGTCAAGTAAATGAGCCGTAGGTTTGGCCACTGGATACAGAAGGTACCTATAGAATTTGATCAAGGGAACAAGATAAGAACCCACTTTCATTGTATTTCGGGAAAAATAGGCCTGAGGTGCGATCTCACCGAAAAAGGCTATCAGAAAAGTTGAGAATATAAATGCTGAAGCTCCGCTCATTATCGAATCTGTCAGTAATGTTAGGAGCACATTAACTCCTACATTGCCCCACAAAAGCGTGGCCAGCAATAAGTTGGAGTCTGTGCGCAGTTCAATTACCTTCACAGCAAACGAGTTCTTAAGTTCAGCCTCTACCTCAAGCCGAAGCCTGCTCAGGCCAAACAAGCCGATAGTAAGGCCAGAGAAGATCGCAGACTGGAATAAACATAATAAGATGAGAAACAACGTTATTATAACCATGTGAATTATCTTTTATCCTGTTCCCATGATATAAAAATCTGTGCTACAGCTACATCATTGATTCGGAAAAATGACAGTTCCATTTTCTCCGCTTTCTACGGCATTTGCCGGTATGCTATTAGCGAACCAGACAGTACGATGTGGTAAGGCGACCTTGATACCATTTTCTTCCAGTGTCTTTTTAATGACCCAGAGCAGTCTGGTCTTAACAGAATACCATTCTGTGGAAGGCGCCCATATCCTTACGAAGATATTGACCGCATTATCATCCAGTTTATCCACAAAGACGGTAGGAGTAGGATTTTTAAAAGCTATCGGATCATCATCTATGATGCCTTTGATTATTCCGATGGCTTTGTCAGCATCGCTGTCATATGTAATCCCTATTAAGTATTCAAATCTTCTTGCTACATTAGCGGCGTAATTTGTGATGTTATTGGTAAAAACCTTCTCGTTAGGCAAACGCACGTATAGTCCATCAAAAGTCCTTATGATAGTGGAGATAAGAGTAATGTCCTCAATTACACCTGCATTATTATCAATGTTCACCTGGTCCCCTATCTTTATTGGCCGTTCAAGGGTCAGAAATATCCCGGAAATAAGGTTTGCAACAATGCTCTGGCCTGCGATACCCAGAATAATACCCAGAACACCTCCTGCAACAAGCAGGCTTGATAACTCTACTCCCATAAACGGAAGTATAAAAAAGACAGTGGCTACGAAGATGAAACTGTAGCGCATAAGTTTGAGCAGCATGCTCAGTTGTTTCCTGTCCATCTTATCCTGCAGAACTCTCATCAAATACATGGATAAGACCTTTCCGGCAATAATTGAAATAATTACGACCGAAGCTACGAAAGTTATTCTGAAAAAGAGGATCGAATAGCCAGACAATGAACTAAATGCCGTATCATTCAGCGTGTTGTTCATAGGCCATACTCCATGATGCATTTGGTTCCACTTACCCTTAATTTGGATGATACGTAGAGTTCCATAGCCTTCTTGAACCTGCCTTTTCCGGGGCAGTGAATGAATTCCGTCTCAGCTAGCTTTCGGCTTGGAATTTTCATTACTGCTTTCATTACAACTTTATTTTCTTCATAGTAGATCTTCATACCATAAGCGTTGAATATAGCCTTGTTGATCTCTATCATGTGGTCTGTATCATTAACTATCTTCAGATCGATATAGCCTGTATGCAGAGGATTTGTATCCGGGGGAGACAGGGACACATCGCTTTTCCAATATTTACAGATTATTCCATTGCTTGGAACACCATATAATGTATACTTGAGCCTTGCAAAAGAAAAAATATCGATGAGTTCAAATTCTTCCTTCTCATGAGATACAAAAACTCCTACTTCTATAGGAAAAGTGATGTAGACCTTCCTTGTAGCACCCGGCTCAAGGATAACTGTTTTTTGAAAATCCACCAGTAAGAAATGAGTAAGCCGTTTAGGCATATTGACCGGTTCTATCGGGTTGAGCAGAAAACTGCATGATTCCTGTAAAAGTAATTTTTCTGTGCTCCCCAGGCTGCCCCATCTTCGATATATAAGGGAATTCTCATGTATTTCCACTGAGATGGAAACATCTTCAATTTCCATATTAAAAGGGGATTCATATACTCCGAACATAATAATTTCCATGAAATAATATAAAAGAAGTATTTCATTACTTATAACCATTTCTTCTTTCTGAAATAGGATACCATGAAAATGCCTATTGCTGCCATGATGCACCACAGGACCGGATAACTCCATTTCCACGCAAGTTCGGGCATATAATGAAAGTTCATACCATACACTCCTGCAAGGAACGTCAATGGAATAAATATGGTAGCGATAATGGTAAGCACCTTCATCACTTCATTCATCCTGTTGCTAATGCTGGACAGATATATGTCCAGCATTCCGGACAGCATGTCTCTGTATGTCTCTATGGTATCCATCACTTGTATTGTATGGTCGTATACATCTTTAATATATATTTGTGCATATTTAGTAATAAGGGACGATTCGCCCCTTAAAAGGTTGTTTAAGACTTCGCGTAGAGGCCATGCGGATTTGCGTAAAAATATCATCTCGTTTCTCAAAACATGTAACTCTTCAAGAGTGTCAGGTGTAGGATTATCAAGCAGGTCATCTTCCAGTAATTCTATTCTCTCGCCCAGTTTCTCCAGGATCACAAAATAGTTGTCAACTATAGAATCGATGAGGGAATATGCAAGGTAATCAGCCCCCATCTCGCGTATGCGTCCCTTTGAGTTCTTTATCCTCATGCGTACGGGATCAAAGGTGTCGCCTCCTGCTTCCTGGAACGATATTACGAAATTGCGGCCAAGGATAAGACTTACCTGTTCGGATACTATTTCCGAGTCATTGTCTAGTTCATCCGTTTTATCCTGGTAATAAAACATCCGCAGAACTACATAGATATAATCTTCAAAGTCCTCTATCTTCGGGCGCTGGGTGGTATGAAGAATATCTTCAAGAACAAGGGGGTGTATACTGAAATGAGTTCCCAGGCGCTCGATAACGGTTACATCATGTATTCCATCTATGTTTATCCACGTTACAGAAGGACTGTCTCTGAAGGGAAATACTTCTTCGATATCTGATACTTCCTTTGTCTGGAAATGGTCCTTACTGTAATCAATTACTGTTATTTTTACTGTTTCTGTCCGTTTGTCTCCTACGTGGACGATAGTTCCGGGAGGCAGGCCGAACTTTTCGGAAGCCCGCCTTACAAATCTGTTAGACATTAGTTACCTTTCCTCAAGCTAACGATGTTAATTGTCGGATCAATGCATGTAATGTTTTGTTAAAATTATTCGATATTACTAATAATGCTTTTTATTACTATAATAATAAAATAAGATCTCTAATACCTTATATATGTTAACTAAATGTCCATTGATCCCAAGATGGGTCGTTTTCGTGCACAGAATG
>NZ_JBFYLB010000117.1:0-37164 GCF_041305605.1 Methanomethylovorans sp. | reverse complement strand
ACATTCTTCACTGCTTCTTCTGAAGAAGAAGCCACTGCAGTGCTTGAAGCCATTCATCCCGATGCTGACAAGATGGGAGCCAGATACATTGTATCTGATGTGGAAATGGCCACCGGCAAGTTCTTTGCCATGGCTGCATGGACACTGGATACAGAGAATTATTACATACCTGTACAGACTGACCAGGGAGTAGTAACTGTGCCTGGTGAACGTTACTTCAATTCCATGGAAGCTAAATTGCACATTTTTGACGGTAATGGTCTCAAGCATTACCGCATGGTGCATGAATCTCCCGGTACCAGCACCCAAGGCCAGGAAGTAGGATACAAGAACGTGTACAATGTGCTCTTCAGTGGAAACATCAAAGAAGACAATTCCGGGTATGTGAAGATATTCGAATACGTAGAAGGAGCAAAGATCACAGGAACTGCACCAGCAGGTGAGAACGTAACGATCAGTACTATAATTAGTACAAGCCAGGGACGCTCATTCACATATTCACAGACCACGGTATCAAATGGAACCTATTCATTCATTGTCCCATATTCAACAGAAGGACCTATCACCGGACAGACCCAATTTGACGTAGCTCCCACAAAGCCATATGAGATCAGCTATGGCAGTGGAGTGGAAGAAGTAAATGTCAGCGAGAGCGACTTGCTTCAGGGTAATACAGTAGAGGTGTGAACTGCCGCTATATACAAATAGCAAAAGATAGAAGCTAGCCCAAGGTGGAACTTTATGGAGAAAATGATCAAAGGAAGAACATGGGTCTTTGGAGATGACATCGACACAGATGTCATAATACCTGGAAAATATCTCCGTACTACGGATATGCAGGTATTTGCAAACCATGCAATGGAAGGTGTTGACCCTGATTTTTCTAAAAAAGTAAAGCCTGGAGATATAGTAGTAGGCGGTAATAACTTTGGTTGTGGTTCTTCAAGGGAACAGGCTGCCCTGGCACTTAAATATGCAGGAGTTGCCTGTGTTGTAGCCAGATCCTTTGGAAGGATATTCTTCCGCAATGCCATAAACGTCGGCCTTCCTTTGATGGAAGCCGATGTACAGTGCCACGAAGGAGATGAGATCGAAGTTGACCTTGAAAATGGGAAGGCTACGGTTAACGGAAAACAATATACAGGCAATAAACTGCCTGATTTCCTTCTTGAAATACTAAGTGAGGGAGGACTTGTACCCCACCGCAAGGCAATGCAGGAAAAAAATAGAGGTTGTAATGATATTTCCTGACGAGTATAAATACGTGGGAGTTACGAGGATCCACCCTGATGATGCACATGAGGAAACGATATATTTCCTTAGTCGATATATAATAGTAGAACAGATCACGGATATTGATAAAGAATATTCCATATATCGAGTTGAACACACCGGAGAGGACCTATTAAGAAAGGTCACAAAGACAGAACTGATAGCCTCCGCAGAACAGGTTCTCAAATACGGTGAACTTTTAAATATCAAAGATCGGCGACTTCTTATAGAAAAGGCTGCAGAACTTTGTAAGACTGGTGTGAATACAGTTATCTTCACAGGACTCGACAGGCATGTTACATTTGTACATGAACCTGATCCCTCTGAAATAATCGATCTTGAAATAGTAGATGTAATCCCACCTGAACCTTCCTGGCTTAGCCTGATGGTGAGAAAGCTTGAAGCAAGCGGTATCTTCGGTGATCTGAGCATCCGGTTTAAAGAAAATATGAAGGACCTCAGGCAGTTCGAAGGAGAAAAGACGGTATTCCCATGTTCTTCATCAGGACTTGAAGGAAAATGCCTCGACTCTGATGTCATTACTGAAGATGGATCACTACTTGTAGGTTGCGAGATATCCCGGAAACTTTTCGAATCCAGGTTCCCTGATCTGAAATACGAGTTCATTAATATCTGCCCGTTCCGTTCTGATATTTACACACCACATGGACCATTTGTAACCCGATGCTGCCTGTCCGAAAGATCTGGCCTTGCTACCATAAATGGAATAAAAGGAGCTGTAGTCCATTGGGGAGCCTCGGAGTTCCAGGTAGCCGTAACGATACGGAAACTTGTACAGCAGATAAGGAAAGAACAAGGTGAAGGTCAATGAAACTTGCAGTGGTGGAAGGAGATGGAATAGGTAAAGAGGTCATACCTGCAGCTATAGAAGTAATGGACGCCCTTGCCCTGCCTGTGGAAAAGGTACCTGTGGAACTGGGATATGGAAAATGGGAACGGACAGGCTCTGCTATCACAGATGATGACCTTGAAACCCTGAAGGAATGTGATTGTATATTATTTGGTGCCATTACAACACCACCTGATCCTGCTTATAAGAGTGTGCTCCTTACAATAAGAAAGGAGCTGGATATGTATGCCAACATACGTCCCATAAAACCCATCGACGGCATCGTGGGTGTCACAGGGCGAAATGATTTCAACCTGGTGATAGTGCGGGAGAACACTGAAGGTATGTATTCCGGCATAGAAGAGATACATGAAGATGTAGCATACACCAAAAGGGTAATTACCCGCAAAGGCTCCAAGAGGATAGCCGAGTATGCCTGCAAACTTGCCAAAAGCAGGCAGAACCGTGTGGAGATAGTACATAAATCCAATGTACTCAAATCGGACAGATTATTCCTGGATGTGTGCCGTCAAACAGCCTCTTCCCATGATGTAGAATACCACGACACCCTTGTAGATTCAATGGCTTACAACCTGATCACACATCCTAACAGATATGATGTCATAGTGACCACTAACCTGTTCGGGGACATATTGAGTGATATGGCTGCGGCTTTGGTTGGTGGGCTTGGGCTGGTACCAAGTGCTAACATCGGAGAGAAGCATGCGTTTTTTGAGCCCGTGCACGGAAGTGCACCTGACATAGCCGGAAAAGGTATAGCCAATCCCATAGCTGCCATCCTGAGCATGAAGATGATGCTGGAATGGTTTAAATTGACCGACCAGGCAAAATTGATACAGGATGCCATGGAATATGCCATTAACCAGAACTGGGTCACGCCTGATCTTGGAGGCAAGGCCACCACAAAAGAAGTGGGACAGGTCATTGCGGGCCGTGTTAAACAACTTATTGGCTGAAGATCCACACCATTTCCAGATACTTTTTTGTCAGCCCATTCCTAGGAGTGATGTAACTGCAGTCCTTGTAACCACGGCACTGATACCTGAGATCCACACCATTATCACAAAGTCGATGGTAGAACTGAGAATATGACCCCCATCAACCACCCGGATCAATATTGCAGACATCAGAGAATGTGCTATCATGATGAACAATACCATCAGTGACAATACTTCGATATCTCCCACATCCGTATAGAGCACCATACCCATGGACATTCCCGGTGGCATATCCACACTGGAGAACATATCCTGCATAAGTTCAACCACACCTACAGAGATGTACATTGTGAAACCGATGCCACCTGTAAGACCGTAAAGGACACCTACGAGACTTGAAGCCGATTGTACCCTTTTTTTTCTTAAAGTCACTATTCTGTGAAAATTTGCGGCTATGATATCGCCTATGATCTCCGGCTTGCCTCCAAGGTTAGTTGCCTCTACGAACATGACACAGAACCTCTGAATAAGATGGCTTCCGGTATTTGCAGAAAAGAATTCCCATGATTTGAACTTGTCTATCCTCGTGTTAAGCCTCTTGTATAGCTCGTTCACATCTTTTGTAAGAGGGCCAAAATCATGGATACGCAATGCTTTCAATGCATCGTCTATCACTCCACCCCTGGCACCTGCTGAGCTTCCCAGGGACCTAATAAAGGCAGGAAAGTTTTCATCCCTGCGCCTGATGCTTTTCTCTATCTTGCGGCATACCTTTCCGGTGTATATGAGAGGAGTTAAACAAATTGCAATGGCAATGGGTGTGACAATTTTTCCGTAAAGCAGGACAACAATAGTAACAAGGATGCATGCCCCAACGGAAATAGGGATCGAACGATACAATTTGATCTTATAATCAGGAATTATATGGGAGTTACTCCACAGAGGATCCTTTGGAACCTTGCCTTTTGTAAACAGAAGTATCACAATGTCTGTTACTATGAACGTCACTACCACCATTGCCATAAGAAGTACTGCATCCATACCCGTTATCACCGGCATGATAACAGCGAATGAAGCAAGGAATATGAGAGACATTACCAATGAAACAAAGAGCTCCTTGATTATCTCAACATTGTACATAGCACTGTTGTACATGGACTCATATTCGTTCATGACAACATTCTGCTCTGAAAAAAGGAATGTTTTGATGTTTTCTCCTGACTGTAATCCGTGAGCGAACCTGTCCAGAAAGTCCTCAAATATAACCGAAGGTGTTCTCTTGGAAATGAACCTGCATGCTTCTGCAAGGCTCATATTCCATACGGTGACAAGATTATAGATCTTTTTTGTTTCAGTGGATAACTCCCTATACTCTTTGTTATCGGAAACTATCCTGATTATATCAAGCCGTGGAGTTTCAGCGGTGGCAACTGAACCCATTTGAGTGATGAAATAGTGCATGTTGTTGTCAATGCGTGAAGCTTGGCCTCCATAGATAGAAAGGGGATAGTACACTGCAAAGAGAATACAGATCACAGGAATCATGATGGGGATTGCCCTGGTACTTCCCTGGAACAAAGTGGGCAGGGCAGCATAAAGTAAAAAGGAAAAAATAAAACCAAATGCAATGACCGGTATGGCAATCTTTTTTATGTAAGTTGCCGGTTCCATGTCCATACAATGGAATGCCTTACTATACATTACATACACCCTTATACTGAGAACGGTAGCCCGTTAATACCATGCTTGTAGAAATTGATGATCACTTCCAGTACTTCATAATATTCCTCTATGCCCCTGGAACGCATTTCATTTATTATCCTGGCACGTAGGAACAGGTCCTGGTAGATCTTACGCTTGTCATCGTAACCCAATTTGGTAGCTATTTTGTTTTCAAGAATGAAGCTGTTGTTAAGGCCTCTGAAATTATGTTTGTCAGTCTCTGGGTCCCACTGGAATACAGCTCTTGTGACCACACCACCGGCTTCTTCATAATACCCTTCCAGTTCCTCAATAGCAAGGCAACGCCTTAGGAACTTACCTTTTCTGTAAACTGCGGAAAGAATCATGGCAACGTTGAGATTATCAATAAAAGTAACAGGTACATTAATAGGATCACCTGTTAGACGCTGTATCATCTTGGTAACTGCTGATGCGTGGAAAGTAGCCATAACCGGGTGTCCTGTCTGCATACCCTGGAAAGCCACAGCACCTTCCACACCTCGGATCTCACCTACGATAATATAGTTCGGTCTGGAACGCAATGCAGCTTTCAGTAGTGCAAAAGTATCAACCCTCGAATCCACCGGACCATCCTCACGGGTGATCAGCTGCTGCCATACAGGTTGCGGAGGCTGTACTTCTGCTGTATCTTCTGCAGTGTAGATCTTAGATTTGGGATTCACGAAACATAGACATGCATTGAGCATTGTGGTCTTTCCACTTGCAGTTTCACCACTGAAGAAAACACTCTGACCATTCTCCAGACATATCCACATGTAAGCTGCCATCTCGGCACTTAGGGCACCCCATTTTACAAGTTGAACGATACTCACAGGAACTTCCATGAATTTACGCATTGTGAAACTGCTGCCTCTGCGACTGATATCGGGACTGTAGATGATATTGATACGTGAACCGTCAGGAAGAGCACCATCAGCAATAGGACGAGCATCACTTACAGGGCGACCAATCCGCTCACTCATGCTGCGTAGCCAGCTATCAAGCCCTGCATCATCCCCAAAGGTAATATCTGTCTGAAGCATTCCGAATATTTTGTGAACAATGAAAACACCGCTTACACCTATACTATGGATATCCTCAAGATATGGATCCCTGATAATAGGTTCTATGGGACCTGAACCGATGATGTTCCTTTCGATATAGTAAAGGATCTTATTGTACTCTTGTTGGTTCAATGGTACTTTTTTCTTCACAGGAATAAGTTTTTGAATGACAGCTGGTCCTTTCTTGTCGACTTCTATGTCACCTCCTGCACCCACGTCCACGGAACTGTTCAATAACTTTGAGATCATTTCTTTAAGTTCGGTCTCAGATTGTGGTACAGGTTCCTTTGAGGATTTCTCCAGGATAAGGCTCATAATAGAATCATACTTCTTCTTTTCCTTGTCTGAAAGACGAGGTTCTATGGTATAGTATTTTATTTCACCCATTTCAGGCGTACCATAGATGTGAACAAATATGGGATCCCCCACAGCCAGTATGATATTTACATTGTCACCTTCAATATCCTTTGACAGACTTACAACGAAATTAGGTTCTGACCCTTTTTCTTTAGTAAATTTTTCTACATACTCTCCAAGATGAGGGTTCCTTTGTACCGCTTTCTGGAAATCAGCATCCATTCATACAACCTCCTGCATCATGAGACAGACGCAATCTCCACAACCAGACCAACTTTTGGTTCTATCCTGAAACCTATCATCTGTCCTACAGGTCCTTTGGCACCTGTGAACTTGTTGACCACCACGGTTCTCTTGACTTCATTTGCCATAGGCCTGGACTTTAGCGTAATATATATATCACAACTTGACCGGAACATAGAAGTTATCTCTTCACTAAGCTGGCTAGGTTCTATAGTAAGGATTATCACTTTGCCAATGCCATTGAGTTTCTTGAAAAAAGAAATGAGATCCAAGCTTTTCTCGATGTTGGCACTGTACTTGATAAGAGATGAGATAGTGTCAATTATGATCACATCTTTATCAAAAAGCTCTTCGGCACTCATCAGTCTTTCAACAAAGTCCAAGCGGGATTTCGCAGCCTGAACCAAAGGAATAACAGGTATGTAAAGTAGAGTACCATTAAGGAGATGAGGAGCAATGGGATAATCAAGAGAATACATCTGATTTATGAAGCCTTTGGTCGTAAGCTGTGTAGAAACAAGAGTTACACTGATCTTGTTCTCTATGAAGCCATATGTCAGACGCTGAGTAATGGTACTTTTTCCTCCACCACTACCGCCTTCTATGACTACAAAGGAACCGGATGGAAAGCCTCCGCCCAGTTTGTCATTGAACTCATCCCTGGAAATGCTAAAAGGATAAACGTCTGCCAATTATATACCTCACATTTATGTTTTAAAGTTCATGGACCCGGACTTGCCATTCTCAGCAGCTATCTTAACTCGATGATCCCCACCGCTGAGAGCTGATGACATTGTTACATTGACAACCAGCACATCTCCCGGACGCCAGACGACATCCCCGTCTATTACACTGCTTTGCACATCCGAAGGTTCTATGAGCGTCCCGTCCACCAGGATGGTAATAAATTCTGTATTAAGCTCGGAGCCTCCAGTGTTCTTTGCATAGAAAGTATAGCGTTTTTCATAACTGTCACAAGGTATGACCTCAGGGTCATTGATTATTGTAATATCTGTGCGGATCTGATCTGATAGGATTTTACTTCCTGAATATGTAGCTCCCGTAAGTGACTGAATATTTACAGAAAGCACAGCAACTACACCCATTGCTATGACAACAGCTGCTATGAAGAATATCATGTGAGTGATAGCAGTTTCACCTGTTCTATCCGCATACAACTTGTAAAATGGCCCTGTACTGAACACTGTTCTGTCAACCTCAGGAAGATCAAAGATACTAACTAGTAATATATAATTATTAGTATATATTAATTCCTAAGATTTGAAGGCTCAAATATTATAAGAATAATAATCACAAATCCCATTTTCAGCCACTATTTTCACCCTGTGATCACCAAAACCCGACAGATTATGGACGTTTAAGACGACAGAGGTTTGTGGAGTCCATGTAGTGGTAGTATTGAAATTTAAATAGGGCCTATAAACGCCATCAATTAGCACATCTATCTCATCCGACATCAAGGTCTCACTGCCTGTATTGAGAACCTCCAGGGATAACTGGTAAGTAGAATTGTGAATAATAGCACTTGATTGAACAATTTGTATATCTGTCTGCAATTTTTTCGTAGCAAGTGAGTAGTGCTCGTCAGCAGAACTAGAAATCAGATCATGGGAAGAACTGATAGTTGTGTAGGAAATGGTGGCAGTAATCAGGACAGAAACAAAAAAAATGGTCACTACCACTGATGTCTCAAAGCCCATAGAGTTCCTCCAGTCCATGCTTTACCTTTGACATTTCTCTGTCAATACTGCTCAGCATGTTTTTGTCTATCTTACGACCACATAGTCTCTCTATGAAAAGCAGGGATTTTGTGTGATCTTCCGGGAGAAGACGCCAGGTAGGTTTCTCCACATAATAGTCGATGCCCCTTGCATAGGCCATGATCTCAGACCGCACATTATCGCTTATCCAGCCAATATCAACATAATAGTCAAGGGCATCCATCAAATTGTTCCTTCCCACTCTTTCCATAAGGAACTCTATCCAGTTAAGAAGGACAACGACACTTGTGGGGTCCTTGCGTATAGCATCCAATCTGACCAGAGGGTTCTTCTCCTTTTGTTTGTCCAGATCACTTGGATTTAATTCTTCAGAAGGATCATTTTCTTGGGAGCTAGAGGTAGAAGCCTGGCTTTTTAGCGTTTTCGCCCCATTTTTTTCTATACCTTCAACTCTTAGAGATATTTTGCTGATAGTTTCCGAAAGCTCCAGAATGCCATTATCTGTATTAGTGCCCTTATTACTCAATTCCTGTGTTTTTACAGACAGATTATTGATGCTCTCGTGCATCATTGCCATTGCATCTGCAAAAGCATCGAACTTTGTCTCCATGTCCTGTATCTTTTCACTAACTGAGTCTGCAACTCCTGAAGAACTTATGCGTTGTGAGAAAGAATCTATGTCATTCTTCAGCATTACAAGCATATTACCCACTTCATTTATCCTTTTTTCAGTCTTGTCGAATCTTTCCAGTGTTGCCCTTCCACCTGCATCATCACCTACAAAAGGGTTCACCTGGTTAGATACAATTTCGTATAAAGATAGCAATTCAAGGATGTTCTTATCCATCTTTGCAACTGTTTTGCCTATTTCCTCATTCTCCTTCTGTACCATTGAGAGGCTAACCTCTGCTTTTGCTATTTTACCTTCGATCTCCTTTATTTTCTTAGTATTAGCTTCAAGTGCGGCAGCGTCAACAGATGGTTTCTCCTGTGAGGATTGCATTCCCGGAGGAAAACCTCCAGGTGGACTTGCTTGACCGGGCTTTGGCGGAAAGGAAAGACCAGGAGGCATCCCATGGATAGATGGACCACCCTGAGATGGAGGCATACCTGCTGAGAGATCAGGTACTAGTCCAAGACCAGGGGGAGCATTGGAAAAAGGATCAGAGTTACCACTGAAAGGAGAATTAGATGATTTATTCTTTCCTCCTTTTTTCAGAAGAGAAGTTATGTTCTTGATCTTGTCGCCAAGCCCTGCCATCTTAGACCTTTAGTATTACTTGAATTCCAGATTATAATATGGATTAAAACTACTGTAGTGGAGTATATGTATGCATCCAATATTATATAATTATATTCCAAGTAAATGAACGTTTTTCAGTGATTCGTAGACGGATCGCTTTAAATCCATTGATGCACCTTAGTAATCTGATCCAGGTGACAAGAAAAAAGAATTTTGAAAGGCAGTTCTTTTCTGATGAAGATGGCTTGCGCTTCGCCACACCTTGGCCAGTGGCCGCCTATAGAGCAAAAAGGCTTAAATGCTCCAGCCTGGCGGACATAAGCTGTGGTATTGGGGGACAAACGGTATATTTTGCAAAAGAGTGTGAAGTTGTCTATGCTATTGAGATCGATCCTGCTAAACTTAAACTTGCCAGAAAGAACTGTAAGCTTTTTGGTCTAAACAACGTGGAATTCATCTGCGGGGATGCACTCTGCCAGGATGTGATCGATCAGATACCTGCAGTAGATGTTGTATTCTCGGACCCTGCAAGAGCTGCAGCAGAGGATGAGCGTGACATAGCTAATCTCACTCCTCATATACCTGATGTACTGACAGCATATTCCGGAAAAACTAGGAACTTTGCTTTTGAGGTACCTCCACAGTTAACCCCTGAGAGGATACCTTTTGACTGTGAACTTGAATATCTTTCCCTGAATGGAGAACTAAACAGGTTGAACCTGTATTTTGGATATCTTAAGAGTTGCAGCATATCTGCATTGGCCTTACCAGGGCCAGTAAAGCTGTGTGGAGATCTTAGACATAATGGAGATAACAAGCTCATCAATGCAGATCAGCCTGGAAAATACCTGTATGAACCTGACCCATCTGTGATAAAAGCTGAATTACTTCCCGAACTTGCAGCAGAGATACAGAATAAAAATGTAGAGATATTCCGAATAGACAACAAACGTTTGATGTTGACATCAAATTACATTGCGGAACATCCTATGATAAAAAATACCTTTAGGGTAGTTTTTAGTGCCGGGTTTGTACCTGAAGATATTAATAGAGAACTTAAAAAGCTGGGATATGGCAAAGTGTTGCTGCGAGCCGAGGTAGACCCCACGATGTACTGGGATATTCGTAAGAGGCTGGAAAAAGATCTAAAAGGAGACAGGAAGGTCAATCTTTTTGCCAGAGGAAGAACAGCTTACATCTGCGAAAAGATTTAATGGATATTACTCTTTTTCATTTATTCTCTTGTTTTGCAGAGCAACGAGACAACGAGTACGTTCTATAAGATTCTTCCTGCTGAAGGGCTTTGTAACGTGATCATCAGCTTTTAGCACATGGATGCCGCGCATCTTGTCAAAATCCTGGCTTTTGACCGTAATTATTGCCACAGGGACTTGAGGGTCTTTTTCCTTGATCTTATGGAAGGTTTCCCAGCCTTTCATCTCAGGAATCATTATGTCCAACAGAATAGCATCAGAATCCAGGGTATCCATAAGTTCCAAAAATTCAATACCGCTGTGAGCACCTACAACATCGATCTTCTCATACTAATACGAGCTTTAACAGATCAATAGTATCCGGTTCATCATCTACTACCATGACTTTAGGACACATCCAAAAGACTCCGAGAACTGAAGAGTATGAATTTTTTTAGAGGGTAGTATACTTTTTTTCTGAAATATAAAACTTTGCCTTGGTCATTCATCTTCGATCCAACCAAATCGACGCATGACCATCCGAATCCTGGCGTTTACCTCACGCTTATCAAAAGGTTTGGCAATGTAATCATCAATACCCAATTCCATGCCGCGCACCTTGTCTTCTACAGCGGTCTTTGCAGAGATCATTATCACAGGGATAGTAGCGGATGTTGCGCTCTGCTTGAGGTGTTCTACCACTTCGTATCCATCCATATCAGGCATCATTATGTCAAGGAGGATCAGATCCGGACGTTCCTTCAATGTAGCTTCGATAGCTTGCTGCCCATTATATGCAACTACAAAATCATAAGGTTGATTCGAAAGTGACAGCTGCAGAAGATCGGGTATATCCGGCTCATCATCCACAATAAGGATCTTCAGACGACCTCTCTTCAACTTCTTCTGTATATATTCAAAGGAGAGTTTTCCATCTTCAACATGGAACCTTGCATCAAGAGTTTTCATCCCGATCTCTGCATGGATCTCGCCTATGCTTGTGAGTTCCACAATGATCTCAAAGAAAGACTTAATAAGGGCTTCTGATTCAGCTTTAAGAGTATCCTTTCCCAAAATGGCAATAATAGAACCATTTTTTTCTGAGACTTTTGTGCAGACGAAATTAATGAAACTTTCCACGACCTGCATATTATCAGTGCCTAACACTGTCATGCTATCGATCACTAATAGAGAGCCGGGGAACTTATCAAAGAGTTGCACTATATGGGAAGCTATTTTAGTATGATCTGATGGTGAGGAGAAATAGAGAACACCATCAGATGGTTCTTTTCCTGGAGGAAGTAAGTCAATGAACATGATGCGTCCAAGATCAACGTCGTATTTGTATTCCTGGAACATTCCCATTACTTTATCCCGGGGAACTTTCAGGCAAAGCCAGACCACTTTTTGTTGAGGATTGCTTTGCAACAGATCAGACACATAAAAATAAACAATACGTCCCACAGCAACATCTACGGGAGCAAGGAAAAGAACAGTTTTTGACCTTAACCCCTCTTTGAAAGCATGAATGATCTCGTGCGTCTCGTCCGTATTCATCATATTTACCTTGTATAATATATTAGTAATTATTTGTTTTGTTCTCATATTAAACTTTGGTATTCTACGCAGTTACACAATATAATAATAGCATTAAAAATATAAACTATGAATATAATACAAAGTATACTTTCCAGTGAAAGCTGGGATTTCGGGCAAAACAATTTAAAGATATTATCAGTGATCCCTCAGGTATCCTGATGTCCACAAGTAGTGAATTGCGTATCATAAATGTTCGGCAAGGATAATAGTTTGGCATCTTCCGGATCATGTGCATATATATGGAAAAAAAGCTTGTTCGTACTGGTTGGCATCGTATTTTTAATGGGTATGCTAGTTTCTGCCTCTTATGCCACCCAAAAACATTCCATGGAAATGCAAGCCAAAGAGAATGTTCTAAACCTGGCAGAAGTTCTTGAAAAAGAGTGCAGTTACATATTGCTCAGAAACGATACTAGTGAGATCCAGAACATAATTAAAATGATCTTGTTGAGCGATAGTGATATCGTCTACATTTATGTTACGGACATAAATGGAGATATCATCTTATGGACCATATCAGAAGAAGATACTGGCCTCCAGGAACAGTTCTCCAACTCCCGTCTTTCTTTCATTGACTTACAGCCAAAGAAAAAAATTCATGAAATAATAAAGCCCATTAAAGAAGGAACCATGGGAACGATACATATCGGGCTCCAGGAAGATGGATTCTTTGGTCATGTAATTGAGCCCGCACGTATGCCCCTTATCTATATAGTGCTTCTGCTAATTGCCATTTTCTTTTTGGCCTATGTTATAAAAGTTGTTTTACTCAGACCAATAGATTCGCTTAATAGAGGATTGGACGAATTAAATAAAGGTAACTTTAGTTACATGCCTGATATGAGAAATAACACAGGGACACATGGGTTTTCAGGTGTTTTCATTGAAATTGGAACAAAAATACAAAAGCTGGTCCGTGAAATAGAAGAAACGTCCCGGAAGGTGTTGGAAACCCGAAACTATTTGGATGTAATAACATCCGTAAGCAATGAAGCTATTTTTGTCACAGATGAAGGGGGATGGATAGAATATGGGAATGAACGTTTTCTGGACCTCTGCGGATCCACTGGTAATGAGATAATTGGAAAGCAGCTGGAGCAGTTCATTTTTTCAGACAAGGGATTTCCCCGGCAAATGTGGCAGAATAATGTACAGAATTACGACAGCGATCAGTCTGAAGCATATCTGATCTTACAGAATGGAGCAATGAAACCTGTCCTGATAAGACACGGACATGTTGAGCTCAATGGCCTGAAAAAGCTTGTGTGCTTGGTAAAGGATATTTCCGAAATTAGAATAGTTGATGAAATGAAGAACAATATTATTTCCAATATATCTCACGAACTACGCACACCTTTGACAATAGTTAAAGGGTTCATAGAAATAGCATCGGAAGAGGATAACAGAGAAAAACGTAGCAAATACCTCCAGAGATCCCTTGAAGCTTTGAAACGTCAGGAGTGGATGATAGAAGATCTCCTGGAAGTTGCCATGGATGAAGAGGATGTCAGATCTATTATTTATGACAGTGTATACTTGTATGATGTTATTGAGAAAGCTATTGAAAAAGTACTGCCAAAAGCATTGGAAACCGATATTCATATGAGAAATCAGACAAGAAAAGAAATTTGTGTAAAAGCTGATCCGGATAAGCTTTGTTATGCAATGACAAAGCTTTTGGATAATGCAGTGAAGTTCAACATGCCAGGAGAGGACGTGGTAATAGAAGCAGCATGTTCGGACGATCTCATAACCGTAAAGGTGACGGATAGAGGCATAGGCATACAGCCTGAAGACCTCGGCAGAATATTCGATCACTTCTACCAGATAGACCCCAGTACTAAGAGAAGATATAGTGGGAATGGCCTTGGCCTTAGCATTGCTAAACGTATCATTGAACGTCATGGGGGAAGGATATGGGTGGAAAGTGAGAAGAACAAAGGAAGTACTTTCTTCTTTACCTTACATGGGTTTTCCAGAAAAACATTGTAACATTGCTATAGCATGGAGTTTATATAAAAAACAGGTGATGGAAAAACTCCATCACCATAGTTGCCCGAACTATATAGTTTTACACGTTGAAGGAAGTCTTGATAAGAGAGATACCTTTTTCCATGGCTTCAGCAGCTTTTGAGGAATCCACACCCCCACCACGGGCCATGTCCGGACGTCCTCCACCACCGCCTCCTACTATCCGGGACATTTCACGTACAACTTTTCCTGCATCTGCTCCTTTTGCAACAGCTTTTTTACCAGCGGCCGCCACAATCTTGACACCTTCAAAATCGCTGATAAGGAGAGCCATAACATCATCATCCTGGGTGAGCTCACCAGCGATCTTAACGAGTTCATCCGTATCTGCATGGTCCACATTCTGCGCCACGAGCCGTACACCACCAAGATCCTGGGAATTGCTCAGCATTCTGACAACACGCAGCTGAGCCATCTCTTCCTTAAGCCTCACATTTTCTTTCTTGAACTCTTTCCATTCGGTGAAGAAACGGTCGATAGTTACGGGAAGCTGCTCCGGAAGCACCCTTAAAGCATCAGAGGCAGTCGTCAGATAATAGTCTGATTCCTGAATAGCCCTCACAGCTGCCATGCCTGCAGCATACTCAATACGTTCCACACCGTCCTGGATGCGCTCTGTCTTAAGAATCTTTATAGGCCCTACAAGACCAGTGTTAGTACAATGAGTGCCTGCACATGCCTCGATATCATCGGCAACTTTCAGCACACGAATAAGATTACCCTTGGGAACCCCACCCTGATAGAGACCGAAACCATATTTTTGTTCAGCCTGGTTCCGCTCCATCCATTCGGCAGTGACCCTCTGGTTTTCCATGACGGTCCGGTTAGCCAAAAGCTCGATCTGGTTGAGCTGTTCTTTTGTGATACGTTTGTAATGTGTGATATCAAGACGAGCTCTGGTCTCCGTCTTCTGGGCACCTGCCTGCCAGATGTGGTCACCAAGCACTTTCCTGGCTGCATCATTGACGATATGGGTAGCCGTATGATGGCACGCATGCGCCATACGACGATCCTTATTTACCCTACCTGTCACAATATCACCCTTGCGCAGATGCAGCTCATTCTCCATAGCGTCTATCCGGTGCACTACCACACCTTTTACCATCTGTACATCCACCACGTTCAGCACCACGTCCTCAAGGACAAAAGTACCATGGTCAGCAGGCTGTCCACCGCCCTCCGGATAGAAAAGAGTACTATCGCATACAATGTAATTATCGAACAGATCGAGCACAACAGCCTCGAATTCCATCCTATTGGGTTCATCATAGAATAACCTCTTTGTGGGAGGGAGACGGGATACACGGTCTGCATAAGGAAATACTTTTTCTTCCTTTTCCTCTGCTTTGCTGTGTCTTCCGGCGACAAGGGAGTAAAAATTGTCAGGAAGGTCTACATTGACCCCTTCTTCACCGGCAGCATCTTTTGATATCTCGGGTGGGATGCCATGAGTATCATACATCTCGATGATCTTCTCAAGGGGCATTTTTTCCCCTGTTTGTTTGTAATGCTTGGCAGACTTACTGATCATCCTCCTGCCCCGTTCCAGAGTTTCCTGAAACTTTATCTCTTCATGGTGAAGGATATCTTCGATAACTTCGAGCCTTTCAGCGAACTCCGGATATTCCGGCAGGTTCTTGATATGCATTTGTACGATCTCACTGAGAGGAATGGATATATTCAGATCCTTCATCATACGAAGTGTCCTTCTGAGCACCAGTCTCGCCAGGTATCCTGCCTTTACGTTGGAAGGGATTATACCATCGCCAAGCATAAAAGTAAGACATCTGCTGTGGTCAGTGATAGCATATACGGTTTCCACAGGTTCCATTATGGCTGAAAGCTTTTCAGCCGTTGTCCCTATACTTGAAGCCACTTGCCTGCGTAGTTCCATGAGGTTTGCCTTTTCACTTACGTCCATAAGCCCGGCAAGCCTTGCATTCTGGGCAAGGATATTGGCATATTCAGGGTCCTCAAGTTCATGTTCTATACCAGCGAGGTTCATGAGCTCTTTTACTATATTGGGAAAGACCGCATCATAAATAGTGGGAGAACCTTTCGAAGCCCAGACAAAACGCTCAAGACCATAACCAGTATCTACAATATAATTGTCCATCTTGCGGTACATCTCACCTTTTATTTCGATCGGACCATCTTTTACCTGTTCCAGGTTCATGAACACAAGAGTGGCAACTTCCAGCCCACCGACCAGAGTTTCCACACAGGGACCAGCATTTCCGCCTCCAGCCCATGGTTCTTCTTTGTATGTAACTGCCATGGGATCAACTCCCAGAGAGTTCAGCAGTTCATCGCAGAGTCCGACAGTCCTGTCTTTCCAATATATCTCAGCATTTGGCTTGTTGAATGCATGATGAGCCATCATCTCAAAGGTTGTAAGATGGCGGCCACTTCTGCCTACCGCATCCAGGTCAGAAAGCCTGATGCACGGCTGAGATATGGTAAGAGGATTATGAGGAGGAGCAACCTCACCGGATGTAACGAATGGCTGAAAATCAGCGATAGATGCTATGGTAAGGTATATATCATCCCTCCAGCGAGCTACCACAGGATATCTTCCCATCCTGGTATGACCCCTTTCCTCGAAGAACTTGAGGTAATATTCCCTCATCTCGGCGAGATCGAAACTCTTTTTGAACACTGGATTGCCTATAAAAGAATAGGGGTCACACGGTGCATCACCACATGTAACCCTTTCAAGGTCGCGGGTCCAGAAGAACTTGCCACATTTAGGACACTGTTTCCTGACAAAACCGTTATCCTTGAAAAAATCAAGCTGATATTCATCTTCAAGCATAATAGTACCATCTGATAATTGAAACGCGTTTTAACCATATCACCTATCTTTCAAGGCTTAAAAACATTTCTTATGACACGCCCACATTCAAGTATGAGCCATGTAGAATAAGCCAATCCACCCTTAATGTAAATGCTTTACTGCAGACATGTTCTGAACATAGTATGGATAATTGTGAACATGAAATGCAAAATAATGCCATCATGTTTAAGTGCGTGAACATGAGTATCTCAGTGTAGTGATGGCCGATGGAAGCAAAGAGATACATGTCGCTGGTTTTTAGAGGAATAGTTGAAGAATATGACAACGCCGGTGTAAGACCCTCCGTATTTATGGATGGCGGCGGAAGTTTACATATCTACCTTTGTGACTGCATTATTCCGGATGAAGAAGAGAATTTTGGTTCTGAGGTGGACTTTTCCTACCAGGTCAACGGTGGACAGTTCGTTGAAACCGTATGTACCCCTAAGAGCATAGAACCCATGAGAAGTAAAACCGCGATGGAAGATGACTGGTCCGAATAAATAATACTTCTAAACATATGAAATGATATGAAAATAGACTGCATTACATTGGCAAATGATATTTACACATCCCTGTAAGTTTCTTGCCTTTCGATCCCAGGATGTGAGTCGATGGATTATAGAAAATTTAGCCGTGTCCTTAAAAACGCCAAACAGGTTTATCGAGAGGATTACGTAAAAAAACTTTTTAAGTCTGCTCATTACGACATTGGTCTTTTTGAAGAGCAACTGAGCGATTTCAATGGCAGCCTGACCTATGGAGAGAACAGAAAAGCTAAAGAATATATAGACAGGACCATTATAGCCCAAGTGCTCGACGATGCCTCACTGCTTCTGGAAATCATTAGCAATAATCCCAAAAATTCCACTGAACAAAACCAGGAAATAGAAGCTATCATTGACAGGCTGGAAGAGATGCGTGATGAGATAGAAGTCCTTGAAGAAGTAAAGATGATGGCCCAGATGCAGGACAAGGAAGATAACCAGGAACAAGAGAGAGGACATAGAAGAATGTATGCAAATGTGTGAAGCATACATCCATCTTAAATTAAATACCCTTTATTAAATTCAACTGTTCTGCATAGATCCATGGATTAGTTTTAAGGCTTGGTCTGACAAAGATGGAGCTATGCCAAAGATATTGCTTACAAATGATGATGGCGTCTATTCTGCAGGTATCCGGGCAGCGTACCGAAGTGTACAGGATATTGGAGAAGTAATAGTATGTGCGCCCTCTATGCAACAGAGTGGAGTGGGTCGATCAATATCAATTTTTGAGCCTTTAAGGATAAACCAGGCCACTATCAATGATATGAATGTCTATGCCGTCGGTGGCACCCCGACCGATGCAGTCATACTTGGAATATTCGCTGTGATGAAAGAGATGCCGGATCTGATCTTATCCGGGTTCAATATCGGAGAGAACATTAGCACCGATACGATCACCACATCCGGAACTATAGGGGCTGCTCTGGAGGGGGCTAGTTACGGAATACCGGCCATTGCTGCTTCCATACAGGCAAAAGAAGAAAAAGATAAGTTCGATGATAACTGGGAGTATGACCACGATTTTGATGTCGCGATAAAGGTTGTGAACAGGATAGCAAAAAATGTGATCAAATTCGGACTACCTGAACATGTAGACCTGTTAAATGTAAATATCCCTCACCAGGTAGAAGAAGACACTGAAATAGAGATCACCAGGCTTGCCAGGAAAGTATTCAAAACAGCGGTGGAAGAGAGGCATGACCCAAGAGGCAAGCCGTATTATTGGATAGCCGGGGATCTCATAATGGAAGAAGAAGAAGGCACCGATGTACATGCTATTTCACAGAAAGGGCACATTTCGGTCACACCCATCTCCCTGGATGCAACGTCACCTATTGATTTTTCTGAAATAGAACACCTGCTGTAAGCAGAGTTATCTTTTTATTTTTAGCACGATCTCATCACAATCTTCTTCCACGCCTTTCAATGTGCCGACTGCACCAACTACGGTACCTGCAAGGATCTTTTGTACAAAATGGTTTATTTCAATCTCATTCCCATCGACCGTTAACTTCACTTCCATGATCATATCTCCTTTCGTTTCCGGTAAAATGGAACCCTTCTGCTTACAGCAAGCCTGAAAAGATCAGACATTTCCTCCACGGAGGCATGGGAAACATCCACCAGATTATCATTTACAAGCAGACAGGGACGAAGTTTCCCATCCGCTGTTACGCGCAGCCTGTTGCAGTTGGCACAGAACTCGGTATTATCCACAGGTCTGACGAATTCAATTTCAGCGCCATCGATAAGATATTTTTTCCTGTGGTGCAACTCTCTGACCTGGACGCACCCCGCCTTAAGTTCAAGTTCCCTTTCTACCTCATCCACATCTACATGATAACAGGCAACATCCCCAAAATCCATGAGCTGGATAAGCTGCAGTATCACGTCCCCATGGAATTCCCTTGCAAAGGAAAGCATGTCCTCAACTTCAAATTCATTGACATCTTTAAGCAGGACCATGTTCAGTTTCACCGGGGTGAGGCCAACATCAACTGCAGCACGGATACCATCTATAACCTTTCCGAATATCCCACCTTTACACTTGGTTATGTGCCTATAGTTTCCCTCATTCAAAGAATCAAGACTAATATTCACCCTGTTAAGACCTGCATCCTTTAGAGACTGCGCGCGTTCCCTGAGCAGGACACCATTAGTTGTCATGGACACATCTTTAAAAGGAGGTAATGATACGAGTATATCTTCCAGATCCTTACGCAACAAGGGCTCTCCACCTGAGATCTTGAGCCTGTTGACCCCAAAACCTGCAGCCACGTGCATTATATTGGAGATGGTCTCCACTGACATCTCTCCGGTAGTACCTATACTGCCTTCGTTATGACAATAGATACAGTTCAGATTGCATCGGTCAGTAATAGACATCCTCAGGCTCTTTATGGTACGGCCATAAGAATCCGTGAGGAATTCCGTTCTGTGTGGAGTGATCATAACTACAGATATCCCTTTTTAGAAGCCTTTGAGCGATTTAATCGGACATACTGATATATATACGTTACACATACAGTAAAACTCATGACAAAAGCGGTACTGATAGCGGGAACGAATAGCGGTGTCGGAAAAACCACAGCCTCCATGGGGCTAATGGCTGCACTGGTCAAAAGAGGCATGCAAGTCCAGCCTTATAAGGTTGGCCCAGACTATATCGATCCATCGTACCATACAGCTATCTGTAAAAGAGCATCCCGTAACCTGGATACATTTATGATGGAAGTGGAAGGTGTGAAAAGGGAAATGAACCGTACTTCCGGCGGTTCAGATATCTCGGTTATCGAAGGCGTGATGGGACTTTTTGACGGCATGGATTCCAGCGAGGTTGCAAGTTCTGCACATGTAGCTAAGTCCCTTGATGTACCTGTGATCCTGGTAGTTAATGTACATGGGATGTCACGTAGTGCTGCTGCTATTGTAAAAGGTTACTCTGAATTTGACCCGGAAGTGGAGGTCGCGGGAGTAATCCTCAACAAGGTGGGAAGTCCGAGACATGCAAAAATGATCCGCGATTGTATTCCCGACGTACCGATCGTAGGAAGCCTGCCACGTAACAAAGATATAAGCGTGCCTTCCAGGCATCTGGGATTGCACATGGCCTTTGAATGCGATTTTGATACCAGTGAGCTTGCCAGGTTCATAGAAGAGAATGTGGATCTGGATGCTATCATAGGGCTGGCAAGGGAACCAAAAACAGATGTTTATCCAGAAAAAGAGATACCAGAGGCAGACCTGAAGATAGGAGTGGCCATGGATAAAGCATTCTGCTTCTATTATGCTGACATGTTCGATGAATTCAGGCGAAACGGTGCGGAGGTTGTGTTCTTCAGTCCCGTGGCCGGGGAATTACCGGATGTTGACGGCATGTATTTTGGCGGAGGCTATCCCGAACTGTACCCATGTGAACTTGAAGCTTCCGCAACTACAAAAGCCTTAAAGAACCTTTCGGCAGATGGAATGCCCATATACGGGGAATGCGGCGGATTGCAGTACCTTTCAACCTCTTACGAGATCGATGATGTCACATATAGGATGGCAGATCTGTTCCCTGCACGTACCGTACTTACCAAGAAGCTCCAGGCTCTGGGATATACGGAAGGTTACGCACATGGACCATTCATAAAAGGACCAGTGCGTGGACATGAGTTCCACTATTCAGCCACCGATTGTGATAATGATGCCCGGCTTACGTTTGAGATGAAACGCGGCAAGGGAATAAAAGACGGATGGGATGGCATTGTGGAACACAATTCGCTGGCATGTTATCAGCACGCTCATCCTGTGAGCTTCCCTGTAAAGGCATTTGTGGACATGTGCAGGACTTATAAGCGCAGATGATATATGCAGATGGCTAATATTCTACTGATGACATATCATCTAGGGGGAATACCTCCATGAGAAAATGGAAACATGATATAGGATTGGAGAGCAGGATGCTGCTTACCATGTTCTTGCTGGGAGCTGTGTATTTGTTCTTCCTTGTATTCCTGGCTGCTAATGGCGCAGACTCCATGTTAATACTTCTTTTTGCGGGAGTAATGATGTTCGTACAGTACTACTATTCTGACAAGATGGTATTGTGGACATCAGGAGCCAGAATTGTATCAGCGAGCGAGGAACCTGAACTTCATGAGATGATCACACGGCTGTGCGCGATCGCAGATATTCCGATGCCAAGAATAGCTATCATGAATACTATGATGCCCAATGCTTTTGCCACCGGAAGGAACCAAAAGAATGCCGTTGTGGCTGTGACCACAGGCCTTATGCAACGCCTTGACCGGGAAGAACTTGAGGCCGTGATAGGGCATGAACTGACTCACATTAAGAATCGTGACATGACGGTACTAACCATAGCCAGTTTCCTTTCAACTGTTGCTTTCTTCATTGTAAGGTATGCCTTATACTTTACCGGAGGGAACGACAGGAGAAATGGGAATGGAGGGCTTATTGTAGTATGGATAGTTTCAATGATAGTGTGGGTGATAAGCTTCCTGCTCATCCGCGCCCTTTCACGATACCGGGAATTCTCCGCTGACAGGGGGTCTGCAATTATAACAGGGAAACCTTCAAAACTCGCATCCGCTCTTATGAAGATAAGCGGTACAATGCAGAGAGTGCCATCTGAAGACCTAAGGAAAGTTGAAGGCATGAACGCCTTTTTCATCATCCCTGCAATATCCGGCTCTTCGATCATGCAACTTCTATCGACACACCCTTCCACGGAAAAGCGCTTAGCAGCACTTGAAAAATTAGAAAGGGAGCTTGAGTTCTGATGGGATTTCTTGACACAATACTTGGAAGGAGCAAACTCCCAAAAGCAAAGACAGAGAGGTTGTTCGCTATTTCGACAGCGATTGTCACCCTTGAAACAAATCTGGGAATTAAGCCCACCACTGTCGCAGGGATATGTTTCAAGCCAACTGAATCATCCCGCTATGAGACAGCGCGCACAGAGATAGAAGAACTCCTGCGATATAGTTGCCAGGAAACCGGAACCTCCTACAAGCTCAAAAAAGATGAATACAACTTTTTATGGGCCATTCTGGAAGATCCTGATTTCGAGGACATTGTCACCAACATACACCTGGTAAGCCAGACGATGATAGAACATGGTTTCGGGGAGCAATTGCTATGTGCCATATACAAGTTCCAGGGAAACAGTACCGTATATTGGATATACAATTTCAAGCAGGATAGTTTCTATCCTTTCGTACCGAAAGGAAATAAAGAAAGAGATAATTCCACGGAATTCAGGCTCAAGTCCCTGATGGAAAGAGAACTGCCCATAGAAAAGAATGTAGAGAAATGGTATCCCTTGTGGGGAATACCTTTCTGATTTTAATTATGCTTGTTACAAAATTCAGTCCTCAAAGATACCAGTTCCTGTGAACACGTCCTTCGCTTCCGTAAAGGTCAGGTCCTCAGGAGGAACTATAACATCTGATTCCACTAGCTCTTCAGCCGCCAGAATCTTTCCATTCTGTTTGACCTTTGAGATAAGAGCTGCCAGGTCTTGCTTGTAAGCTTTTTCGTCTCCTTTGGTCACATGATCAACTATGCGGTTATCAATAGCGTTCAGCTCATCAAAAAGGCTGCTTGGCACTTTATATTGACCCTGTCCCATGATCCGTATTATCATTTGCCTGCCTCCTGTTTGAGTTTTGCCAGTTCCGCATCCACAGTGCTTTTGGAACTTATCTTTGAAAGTTCCCGATCTATGTCATCATGTCTGCCGGTCACATCTTCCAATGTACCTTGTTCAATGAGTTCGTCAAGGGCTGCAGAACGTGCTTTCATCTGTTCGGTCTTGTTCTCGGCCCTCTCCATAGCAAGTCCCACATCGGCCATTTCCTCGCTGATCCCGGAAATTGACTCGTTGATCTTAACCTGGGCCTCTGCAGAGGAATACTGTGCTTTGATGGTTTCCTTCTTAGTCCTGAAGATCTCAACCTTTGTGGATAAGCGCTTCTCAGCAGCTACGAGTTTCTGCTGTTCCTGATCTAGCTCCGCTATTTGCAGATCAAGCCCCTGTACCTGCGCTACAAGTGCAGCCTTGCGCTCAAGGGCAAGCCTTGCAAGGTCTTCCCTGTTGGCGTTTACAGAGTCCCTTGCCTGCTGGTCCAGCTTATCTATACTCTGCTGTAGCTTTGCTTTCTGTAACTCCAGACGTTTCTTTGATGTTGTGACTTCAGCCACTCCTCTTTTTACATTTTGTAGAAGCTCAAGCTGTTTTTCATAAGAATAATCAAGAGTCTCCCGGGGATCTTCCATCTTATCTGCTAACTTGTTCATCTTGGCTTTGATAACTGTGCTCATGCGATTGAATAAGCCCATATTCTCCCTCCGTGTGTTTTCATGTATATATTAGCCTTAATTTATGATACTATTTTAATCATATAAAGGTGTTAGGAAATGACTTCACAACTAGATTCTATTCCTTCTCTTTTTCTGATAATGGAAATTGCTGTGAACCTGCATTCCTGTGTTTAAACCAGGTCTTACGGCTGTAATAGTTAAGAGGATGTTTAATCCGGCTACATAATTCATCTGCACCATAGCAATTGCCATAAGTACGCATAGTAGAGCAGGAAGGAGGTTTGTATTCTGTGCCCGATGAGCCTGAGATATGTTCTATCTGATACCTCGTCTTCTCCACATCAAAATCAGGAGACACGTTGAACATGGCGACGATATCATCGACAGACATGCCTACGTTACGCAGGAATGAAGTAAGGGCAAAACGCATGGAATGAGCCAGGTTGACACCCGCCCTTACATTGGATATGGCATGTACCATGCATGGGGGGAACATATTGCTCTCCACAGCACCGAAATCTTCTGAACCGAAAGTTTCTTTCATCTGCTGCAGTTCAGCCTGAATCGGAGAAATATAAGGAGCACACATCTGACAGATATCTTCAGGTACAGCCAGAGGCAGGGAACTTTGTATCCTATCCCTTATAGCTTCCTGGAGCAACCTTGCAAGCTCTTCTTTTGAGATATAAACATGGCCTTTCTGTAACTTGCGGTTAACAAGTTTCCATTCCAACGCTTTCATAGAACTTGCAAGTCTGATATAATCCGTGAAATGGATATCGAACTCATTATCAGAAATGAGTATGTCCACATAAAAATCAGATGCAATTGAGCATAGGAAGTCAGATGATCCAAAACGTAGCAGATCGTAGCATGAGACTGCTTCAGCAAGTGCATATCTGCGTATAAGGAAACTATCATCGATACAGGACACCAGTATCCTTGAAAAGGGGTATGAAAGCAATTCTATTAGAATTTTGCTCTCATCCGAAACTAAAAGCTGTGGTTTACGGACCTCACCTTTTAAAGCCTGAAGTATTCTTTCGACCCCTCGGGAACGGGCAGAGTCCATAGCCCTGGAAGTGATCAGCCTTTCAAGGCTGAAACCCAGCCCTGATACGTATGCTGATGCTTCCGTAATAAAGGGATAAAGAGCAAGATCCTTTTCTTCCATAGATCAGTCTGACTCTATCCTTGGGGCAAGCAGGTAGCTGATCTTGCCTGCACCTTCGGCAATTGTGAAACTTATCTTGATGGGATAATCCCTTCCCAGCTCAAGAGTGACCTCGTTTGATTTTGAGGCTGGCTTGACAATATCCGAGAGATAGTCCAGGGAGAACAAAGAACGTGCCTCTCCCGATTTTAGATCTATCAACTGGTCCCTGGGCATTTCCAGGCGCACTTTATCAGTATCCCCTTCAGCTTCCATATAGAAGATCTCTTCATCGACGCCAAGGGACATGTGATCACTGATCTTCTCTGCTGCTTTTACAGCTTTCTGGAGTTCTTTGCCATTAAGGACCACTTCAGCAGGCAGCTCAATCTGTGGTATGCGTGGTTCTGCACGGATGGTGGAGGGATCCAGTAACGAAAGAGTGTAAGAAAAGCCACCGATGTGTATGGACATTTTCTGGGACAGCTCATCCAATTCTAGAGTAGCCTTTTCGTTCTTTTCTGCTACTCCAAAAATATCATTGATCTTGGTAAGGTCCATGCCGATCTCACAGTCATCGGCAGCATAATCATCAAAGGCACTTGCACTAAGCTCGAAGCTCACCATGGCCACGTTTGCCGGATCCACCGCTCTTACAGAGAGCCCCTCAGTGGATATCCTGAATCGCGCCTCATCCACGAGTACAGAAAGCGTTTCTATGGAACTTTTTAAAATATCCGCGTCAATCGTTGCCTTGAACATATTAATTCTCCATCCGGTGTCTGAATAACCACTTCATTATATCCTTTAAGTAATAAAAGTTTCCTATTTAAAGACATATAACAATGTGGCTTAAAGACAATTCTCAGTCGTATTCTCTCCACGTGGCACTACATTTGGTACATTTGAAGAAGCGTGTTTCGGACTCATCTGCTGACCTAAGCTGCCTGAGCCACCAATATGCAACATTGTGCCCACATTCCGGACATCTGGTAGATGTAGTGGGAAGACCTTGATCGAAATTCTCTTCCAGAACGGTGACTTCACGGTCTATACGCTGGGATTTTGACACGAGATCGGCAGACACACCTTTAGTGTCTTTCACATAGCCACATTTCTTACATACGAAAGAACCCTGAACCGGGAACATCATACACTTACATTTGGGACAGAACTCCATTTATATCAACTCTTGCCTGATCTATTATATAATTGTGATCGAAAGCCAGTTTGGGTATGCCATCTATTGTGAAAAGCGCGACTTCTGCCGCATCAGAACCTGCTTCAGGGGTACCTGTTCCCTTTGAGAGATAACATATAGACACTGTATGCCCTCTTGGATCACGCGAAGGTTCTGAATATACTCCAATCAACTTAACTATTTCTATAGACAAACCGGTCTCTTCCAGTGCCTCACGCACCACTGCCTCTTTAGTAGTTTCCCCCACCTCCACAAACCCACCGGGAAGTGCGAACATGCCCTTAAAAGGGTCGTTTTTACGCCTGACAAATACAATCTTTGAATCATAAATAATGATTGCATCCACTGTTAAAAGAGGAGTTACCGGTTTCATAGGACAACAAGTTTATTATGGCTGACAGGTATATAAGTCCATACAACTACAGGTGCTATTAATGCTTATCGTACTATGGATATCCATCTCGTTAATGCTACTGAGTGCCATTCTGCCTGGAAAAAATGGGTCTAAAAGAATAATAGGAGCTATTGGATGGGGTATATTCTCTATCCACTGGTTACAGCAGCCCTTGCATTATATTGCTATAGAGGACTATGTAAATGTGGCGCTTACCGTAGCAATGAGTATATTTTGCATGCTCATAGCACACACAATGTATGTTGAACATACTCGCAAATACACTTCAATGAAAAGGCATATAGACATCACATATATGGCTACTAATGCCATTGCTATTGGATCAGTGTTCTATTTTCCTTTTGCAGAGATACCATCCCTCAAAGAATGGCTGATCGGTACAGTAACAAATAATATAATGTGGACACTGAGCGCCCTAGATATCTCTGCGCATAGAACGGGCAACATGATAACATATAACGGGCACACCGTAGAGATCATCCTGGGATGTACAGCCATTGAAAGCATTGCCCTTTTTATGGGTTTGATAGCTTCTGTGAATGCCCCGATAAAAAAACTGTTAGCGGCATTCGTGGTATCGGTTCCTGTCATCTATATACTTAATATAATAAGAGATGTATTTGTAGTGGTCGCATATGGTGAAATGTGGTTTGGACCAAATAGCTTTGAGATTGCACACCATATGATAGCAAAGGCCGGTTCAGGAGTAGCCTTGTTCGTGATCGCATACATGGTCATGCGCATACTGCCTGAGATCCTGGAACTCATTGATGGCCTTTGGGACATGACCACTGAACAGATGCACAACTTAAAGAAGAAAGTTTTGGGAAATAATTAAATGCTTGCCAAAGGTTCAATTCCCTGGATACTGACTACTTTTGGGATTACAGTTTGTTTTGCGTTGGCGGCCTGTTTCACAGGACTTCCATATGCAAAAACAGGAGTGGCAATAGGACTATTGGCGCTTGTATTCTTCTTTGTATTCTTCCGTGACCCTGAGCGTTATTCCATTGAAGGGGAAGAGTGCATGCTATCGCCTGCCGACGGCAGGATAGTGGACATAAGGAACAGGAAGCTGTGTATCTTTATGAATTTCCAGAATGTTCATGTGAACAGGGCACCTTTAAAAGGAAAGGTCACTTTCATGGAGTACAAAAAAGGCGGGTATATACCTGCTTTTTGTAAGGATTCCCACAGGAACGAGAGACATCATATATTCATAGATACAGAGCACGGAAAAGTTGAAGTTGTCCAGATAGCAGGCACTATCACCAGAAGAATAGTGCCTTATATAAAAGAAGGAGACATGATGGAAAAGGGACAACGTATTGGGATGATCCGTTTCGGTTCCAGAGTGGACGTAACAGTTCCTGACAACTTTGTTATCGAATGCAATAAGGGTGACAAGGTATATGCCGGTCGGACGGCCATAGCCAGATTAAAACAAAAGGAGTGAGTGACATATTTAGTACTCTGAAATTGCCTGATATGATCACTCTGCTCAATGCATTGTGTGGTTTTGGAGCGATCGTTGCAACACAAAACGGAATGCTTCACTTATCATGTATATTGATCCTCATAGCTGCAATCGCAGATGGCCTTGACGGGAGTCTGGCCAGATATGTAGGAGGAAGCGAGATAGGAGGGGCACTTGATTCGCTTGCAGACGTTATCTCCTTTGGAGTGGCCCCTGCAATAATTATTTCCTCATATATGGGAAACGAATACTTTACACTTGCAGCAGTCTGCTTTTATCTGATCTGCGGCATTCTGCGGCTTGCAAGGTTTAGCATATCTAAATCCGATAATGCTTTTTTCAAAGGTTTGCCGATCACAGCAGGTGGAATAACAGTCTCTGCGATTATATTGGTAGATAAAGGATACTTCCAGCCAATTGCTATGGCAGTGGGATGCTTAATACTGGGACTATTAATGGTAAGCAGTGTACCCTACATGAAAATAAGAAGTAAAAAGAAAACCCTGCCATTAACACTTATCTTTGCAATACCTATATTCTCTTATTTCCTGAATGCGACACTTACGAGCACATTTACGGCGCCTTTACTGGTGACGATGATGCTGTACCTCGTTTCTCCACTATACATAAAGAACAGGGAAAAAGAAGTTCATGAGCACAATAAACAGCCTAACTGACACGGATAATGCCCTATTTGAAGCCGGAATTAAGCTGGGAGCATTATACCACCAATTCACCGGTTCACCCGTGAACCTGAGAACTGTGGATAGCTTGGAAAAAGCTATAGCAGAGAGCATATCTGTGCAGCCCTATGTGAAGAGCATAACAGTTAACATTGATCGGGAAATGATACGTTCCAGACTAAATAGCGAATTCGGATACTGCGAATTGGAAGGACGTATGCTGGATGTAGCTCTTAGTATGAAGTATGGAAATACAATGGTAAAAGCTTCTCTGAGATTCAACCGGGAACTTGACTATCCACTCATGAAAATAGAAGAAATATCAAATATCCGATGATACCGGATATTCTATGTGGATCTGAATGCTTCTACTACACGCACATTTTGTTCTCGTGTGCCGACTGTGACTCGTATCAAAGAGTTGCCTGCACCCCTAAAAGAACGGCAATCCCTTACAATTACACCTTTTTTAAGAAGGGTTTCACATACATCGCTGGCACTGCGGGGAGAAACATCTACGAGTACGAAATTGGCCATGGAATCATATACCTTAAATGGTATTCTTTCTTGCAAGTATTTGCGTCCCTCTTTGACCATTGCAATGCTCTTTTCAATATGTGCTTTGTCAGAAATGGAGGCTACTCCTGCTTTCAATGCCAGAAGACTTACATTGAAGGGCGTTGCTGTCTTCATATATTCTTTCTTAAGCCAGGAAGGCATTATGCCATAGCCTAAACGCAAGCCAGCAAGGCCAAATATTTTTGAGAACGTCCGGCCCACAATCAAGTTATCATATTCCATTACAAGGTTTGTGACGCTATGTTCGGCAAATTCCACATAAGCCTCATCCACGAACACAAGACCCGGGAAGGATTCCAACAACATCCTTATATCGGGTTCAGGCACTAGGTCACCTGACGGATTATTGGGAGAACACAGGAAGATAACTTTTGTCCTGGAAGACACTGCTTTTTGAATAGCTTCAGTATTAACCCTGAAACTTTCTTTCCTTTCCACGTATTTAACGGAAGCTCCGTTTGCACGGGCAGCTATCTCATAATAGGAGAAAGTGGGTATTGGAACGATAACCTCATCGCCTTCTTGAATGATAAGCCGCATCAGGTTATCCAGCAAGCCATCCATTCCCGGGCCTGTGGCACATATATTGGAAGCTGGTATATCCAGATACATGCTCAAGGCATCTACAAGTTCACCTGCGTCCGCTGAAGGATATAGGTGAACCTTATCAGCATTATCCACAATAGCCTGCACTGCTTTTCTAGAAGGTCCCAATGCATTTTCATTGGAACCCAATTTTATGATAGAACTTGGGTCAAGACCATATTTTCTTGCAGTATCCTCTATGGACTTCCCTGGAACGTATTCAGGAATATTGCGAATGTCCTCATCGATAAGTTCAAGCCTGCTCAATTATCTCTACCACCCTATCTATCTGGTCCTTAGTGATCACAAGAGGTGGAGCTAGACGCAGGACAGTTTCAGAAGTACTGTTAAGCAGCACCCCATTATTCCTGGCATGGTCAACTATTTCAGTACAATTGCGCTCCAATTCCAAACCGATCATAAGACCACGGCCACGAACCTCTTTGAAACCCGGAATATCTGCTTTCCTGAGCCTGTCCATGAAATACTTGCCAAGCTCAGTGGTATGTTCCAATAGCCCATCTTCTTTAATAGCTGCGATGGAGCCAAGTGCAGCTGCACATGCAAGAGGATTTCCACCAAAAGTAGAGGCGTGTTGGCCCTTGCTGAATGCGATACCTTTTTTGGCAACAATACCTCCCATCGGGAAACCGCCACCCATGGCTTTCGCCATACACATTATATCGGGCTGAATACCAAAATGGTCTTTGCAGAACCACTTACCAGTCCTGCCAAAACCTGTCTGCACCTCATCAAAGATGAGCAGTATTCCATGCTCATCACATATACGGCGTACTTCCTGCAGATAACCTTCAGAAGGCACATGGACACCGCCTTCTCCCTGAATAGGCTCAATGATAATAGCAGCAGTTTTTTGTGTGATAGCTTCTGCCATTGCATCGGCATTATCATAGGGCACAAAAATCTCTTCCTGTACCAGTGGCCTGAAAGGGGCCCTGTACATCTCCTTGTAAGTTACTGAAAGGGAACCCATGGTACGGCCGTGGAAAGACCTTTCTGCAGCTATGAAGTCTGTTTTTCCCGTAATGACACGAGCCAGTTTCATTGCAGCTTCCACTGCTTCGGCGCCAGAATTACAGAAGAATGCGCGTTCCATACCTGTTAATTTCACCAGTTCCTCGGCAAGATTGGCCTGAACTTCCGTGTAATAAAGATTGGATACATGAATTAGCTTCTCTGCCTGGGACTTTATGGCCTCCACTACCCTTGGATGACAGTGCCCTACATTATTGACTGCTATACCTGCCACGCAGTCTATGTACTCCACACCGCTGACATCACAGACAATCGCACCTTTCCCATTGGCAAGGGCAATCGGCTGACGCCCATATGTCTGCATGACATGTGCTGCATCCTTCTGTGCGATGCTTTCGTAATTTATGGAAGACATGGAACACACCTTTGTTAATTACAAGGCAGTTAGGTATAGTTGGAATATATAAAGACTTGACGATGCTTAAAGAATCTTATGCGGTGGTTTCAATGCAATATAAATATTGTGCAACAGGAACGCAAGAGATGCCTGCAAGAAGAACATTGCAGAACTATATTTGTAGCTAGTTTCTTCAGAAGCCGAAAATGGCGATAGCAAAGGTTCAAAGAAAAAGAACAATAAACTTATTGATAGAAAGTAGAAACTGAACTTAAGCTTGTTATAGGATACAAAAAGGCGGGAACGCACAACGTCTGCACTGTAATTGTTCAGTTCATAACAGATCAGTAGTGCAAGGACTACCATAAGACCCCGCAGCAGAACATCCAGTACAATAAGAAAATTTGTGTTCATATGACGGCACTCCTATTTTGCTTATTAATTGTACTTGCCATCTGATAGATACAATTTCTTAATATAATTCAAACATCAAGCTGCATCAGTTGGCTGTCGCTTAATTCTGCCTTTTCTTCTCTTTCAAAGATAATACCTTCAGAAGCTCTCATTACGCCATCCACTCTTGCAGATTCATGTATCCTGACAGTGCGCGCATTGATCTCACCCAGCACATGAGAACCTTCAGAAATCCTCACCATTCCCCTGGAAACAATATTTCCATGAATGGAATTATCTTTTCCCAGATTAACATCATCTATGGTCCTTATACTTCCATAGAGAATATTGCTGTCACCCATCTCCAATGATGTGGAACGGATGTTTCCTACAAGCCTGCAGCCGCTTCCGATCACCGCATGGGAAGGTACGCGGATAGAATCGATAGAAATACTTGAACCATTTGGAATTATCATAGCAGCAGCGGAACTCATGGTTTCAACATTATCCTCAGAGAGGTCATTCAGGGCTTTTTCCACCTCTTCATCCTTACCAAGCCGCAGAAGCTCACTTATGTAAAGGAAAAGATATACTATGACAGGTATAGGATTGCGTATGACTATCCAGCCCTTTGCCTCAAAGCCCCCGTTGATCTTTACGTCATTGCCTATATCCAGATCTCCTTTGACAATGAGTTTGCCATCGATGTTCACAAACTCTCCCAGATAAGCATCTGTATCTGTTTTTACATTACCACCTATCCGGGACCAGATATCTATACGTACATCAGACTTGCATATAAGATCGCCAGCAAGTTCCACACGTTCACCCAGAATGGCAGAGTTAGTGTGAATACCGTACTTGATGTCCGAATGGTTGCCTACTATCACGTCACCTTCCACGACAATAGTGTGCTCTTCCATCTTCGTATTATCAGGGACCACGAAAGTTTTAAGGAGGGTTTCTTCGGCTATGATATCACTTCCGAGAATGACGAATTGTAGCTGCGGTTACGGCACACATGGTATAAATTGGCATGTATAGATTATTAATTATCCTGTCTGTCCTTATCCTGATCAATGCCATTGCGTACATCAACAGCCGGTCCTCTGCCTATAGACAATGCTTCATCAGGCGAAAGTAAAAGTTGGCCTGTGGCAAGGAGCTTGTCAGAGCCATCGACAACAAGGACTTCTTCACCTGCCCGAAGCCCCTTGTCCAAACTGATGATGTGTTTTGCGAAAACAGTCTTGCCTTTCGATACAAATGGAACAGCATCATCACACACCACCACCCTATAAGAAGGAACATGAAGGACATTATGTACCACCATAGCTCCAGCAATGCTCAGGGTGAGCATACCATCCCTTGCCCTAACAGTAGCAATACGCTGTCCATTATCCATGATTTGCCTGACACGGTTGGTCCGGGACAGCAGAAAAGTCACACCATCTGGAAAAAGGGCTTCTCCACATCCCTTTCCAAACTGATAATCTGCGATATTCCTTACTTTTTTTAGATTCTTATCTGTATCTTGCATAGCAGCTAAATTATAGGTACCTTTTAAATGTATAGCGGTCATTTTAAATTAGACGAATGAAACTACTTTTATGAATTGTAATATATAATTAGCATCAAACAGATTTAAATATAATAATGACTTATTAGTACTTGAGGAAACGGGAAAACTGCTTGTAAGCTGTATAACCCGAAAAACGTAACTGTAACCAAGCAAACCATTCATCCCCTCAAACAATACACCCGTTTCCTCTTTTTTCTGATGGTTGACAGCCACAAATGCTTTGAAATTATAAAAAATATGATGTTAAGTTCAACCTTTTACAACTCCAATGGGCATCAGACGTGCAACTTTTCGTGCTATGCCCAGGTTATGAACAACATCCACTACATCACTGCTAGATTTGTAGACCTCAGGAGCCTCTTCGGCTATTAGTGCTGGTTGCGTGGCACGAACAGATATACCCATTTCACTGAGCTCCTTCTGTATTTGCTCCCCCCTGAACTCTTGCTTGGCATGTGCTCTGCTCATGACCCTGCCGGCACCATGACATGCGCTACCGAAACTGATCTCCATTGCATCGAGAGTTCCATGCAGTACGTATGAAGCAGTTCCCATGCTTCCCGGGATAAGCACTGGCTGACCCACTTCTTTATATGCCGCAGGAATATCTGAATGCCCGGGAGGAAAAGCACGTGTGGCACCTTTCCTGTGTACATAGACCTCTTGTTTTTTGCCGTCTATCTTGTGTTCCTCGAGCTTTGCTACATTGTGTGCTACATCGTATACGAGATCCATACCCAGTTCATCCACATCCTGCCGGAAGAAATCCTGGAAAACTTCCCTTGCCCAGTGCATTATGACCTGCCTGTTGACCCAGGCATAGTTGGCTGCACATACCATGGCACCAAAATAATTCTGAGCCTCGGACGAATCCGTGGGTGCACATGCAAGCTGCTTGTCCGGGAGATCGATCTTATATTTTTGCGCTGCCTGCGTAAGAGTACGCAGATGGTCGGTACATATCTGATGACCTGCGCCCCTTGAACCACAGTGTATCATGAACGTGATCTGCCCTTTTTCAAGACCAAAGGCTTCAGCGGCTTTTCTGTCATATATCTCATCCACATACTGGATCTCCAGAAAATGATTGCCGCTACCAAGAGTTCCCAACTGAGGCCGTCCCCGTTGGCGTGCCCTGGTGCTCACCTCCTTTACCAGGGCGCCTTCCATCATGCCCTGACTCTCGCACCTTTCCACGTCCTTCGGTACACCGTAGCCATTCTCCACAGCCCAACGAGAACCATGAATGAAAATGTCATCCAGCTGATTATCATTTACGCGCAAGCGGCTCTTTGAGCCCACACCAGAGGGTACCGCATGGAATAATCTTTCCAGCAGATCCTTTATCCCCGGTCGTACATCATTTTCTTGCAGGTTGGACCGGATAAGCCTCACACCGCAGTTAATATCGAAACCCACACCACCGGGACTGATGACACCTTCCTCCCTGTCAAAAGCCGCAACCCCACCTATGGGAAAACCGTAACCCAGATGTGCATCGGGCATGGCCATGGAATACTTCTGTATTCCTGGCAATGCAGCCACATTGGCCACCTGGTCCAGCGTACCTTGTTCCAGCAGTTCAAGAAGCGGAGGGGACAAGAACAGGCGCCCAGGAACGCGCATGCCCGGTTTGTATCCACGAGGCACCTCCCACGTATTATCATTGATCTTGTTGAGCTTAACTGAAATATCATTATCTTCAGACATGGTTATCACTTACTTCAAAACTTCTGTTGGATACTCCCATCCCACATATAAACTATAGACCTGACATGTAAAATAGTGTTGCTTCAATGATCGCTTCAATAAATTACATACTTGAAGTCAGGTATCCACTGTAGCCCGCAACACCCATCCATCTGCTGATTGCTCCACCTGCATATCATTATATGTGGCTGCCTTGACCTCTGTGTCGAACACATGCCTGGACAGATCAATAGCCTCCCCGTAAACAGTGGCATTGAGATGGAACTGGCCACCTTCATGTTTGATACTATGCACACTGAAATCACCAAATATCAGATTTTCCGCATCCATAAGGAAAAGGAATTCTGAGAGCCAGTCGAAGAGCAGGCCATCAAGGTCTTCCGCAGTAATCTCGATGTCCTGTGAGATGGTATTAGATACTGACTCAGTATTTATCATGACGTTGAACATGGCAAGAGCTGCGTTCCCAAAGGCTTCCTCAAGAGTTTTACCGTATGCCAGGAACTTGGCATCTGCAGTGTGGTCCAGATATTCATACTTCTTCGGGTCAGCAGGCATGAAGAGTAATAGGAGTAAGTGTATTTAAAGTTTTAAATACCAAGGGAGTCAGAGTTGCTGCCAGATATGCCAGATGCGCTGGAAGGCTGTGATATGGCTTGCGATAGCAATTATTAACATGACCCAGCCAAGGGGATTGAACATGAAGACCTGGTGTGGATATGCGAAGTATACCACAGATGCTGCTATGATGAGCAAAAGCCTGTCTGCCCGACCCATTATACCTCCGTAGTACCTGCCAAGATGCAGGGCCTGAGCCTGGGTGCCGAGATAACTGGTGATAAGCACGCCCACTATGGCAATGACACCTATCTGCCACTGCACATGGCCTGCGAAAAAGATACTGCAAATGATTATGACGTCAGCGTAGCGGTCAATTACGTGATCGATGAAATCTCCCTTTGGGCCAGCGGTCTTGAGATACCTGGCCATGAGGCCGTCGATGGCATCAAGCATAGAGTTAAGAGATACCATAAAAGCACCGGCCAGCACTAACAGGGGACTTGAGAATGAATAATAGTAGAAGACTCCTGCCAATATGGCAAATAGCAGGGAAAACAGGGAGACCTGGTTTGGAGTAATGCCTGCATCTGCGACCTTATGTGCGAGGGGTGAAATGAACCGCGTAGCATGTGGACGTAGGGAATCAGAGGTCATGTGTGATGCTATAACGGCTTTTTCGGATTAATGTCTTTCTTTCGTTTTTCTCATTTGAACTGCTTTTTGCTTCTCAGTTCACTTACGCATCAGATCGTGCAGGTACTTGATACGGCAGGAATGTTCCACCTGCGTGGTGAGTACATAGGCCTCATCGAGCACCCGGCCTATAGCAAATGTGCCATGCCCGTGCACAATTGCGGCTTTGTGGACAGAAAGAGCCTTAGCAAGATTGTTAGCAAGTTCTCCGGAGCCTATGCCACCTTGCACTATGGGAACATCACCCAGGAAGTACCGACCTTCACTGTCCAGGGGAGTGATACAACCTTCGCCCTGTAACAAAGACATGGTAACAGCATAGGGACAATGGGCATGTACTATGGCAAATGCGGAGGTACTGTTATAGATAGCGCGGTGTACTACGGTTTCCGAGGAAGCTATCACATCCAGGGCGCAAGTACCGTATACATCCACTTGTACGACCTTATCCGAAGTCAGCTCATCCAGGGCACTGCCGCTTCTGGTTATGAGCATTTTATCCCCCGATCTTACGCTGATATTACCGAAATGTGACTCCACAAGCCCACTTTGAACCAGCTTCCTGCCTATCCTTGATATATCCTGCCACATGCTTGCACCCTAAAGAACCAT
Organism: Methanomethylovorans sp.; assembly: GCF_041305605.1. Taxonomy (GTDB): domain Archaea; phylum Halobacteriota; class Methanosarcinia; order Methanosarcinales; family Methanosarcinaceae; genus Methanomethylovorans. The sequence goes on along the minus strand of NZ_JBFYLB010000117.1, from coordinate 135 downwards.
AAAATTTATCTGTTATTATGCTATGTAGAGGTTGCAATCCATAAATATATGCCTCGGTGGCTCAGCCCGGCAGAGCGAGTGACTTGTAATCACTAGGTCGCGTGTTCAACTCACGCCCGGGGCTTTTGGATTTTT
>NZ_JBFYLB010000116.1:0-28930 GCF_041305605.1 Methanomethylovorans sp. | reverse complement strand
TGTTGAGATTTACATATAATATACCTTTTGGTTGAATCCACATCTGTAGACAGAATAGATGAATCTGACAGGGATAATACATTAGCATATGAAAATAGAAATAAGAAAATGGTTAAGATCCGTTATACTAAGATCTGACTATTTTTTTAGATACATACATATATGATTTTGGAGTAGGAAAACATTTATGGCCCTTCATAAGAGCAACTTTCGGAAGAAACAGCCGCCATATCCCCTCCAAGGAAAATTCTTAGCTGGCATAGCCTCTCAGGTTTGCCGAGAACGATAAGTATATCGCCTACCAGCAGTTGTGTGTCACCTGTAGGGTTATCTATAATCTGTTTATCTCTACGTATGGCCAGTACTGTTGCACCATGCATGTTTCTCAGATCCGCATCTTTCAGGGTGCTTCCATGAATGGTACTACTTTCCTTGATCTTAAAAGATGTCACATCCAACCCGGGCAAATCATCTTTCAGGCTAAATGTATCCTTTTTACTTTCAATGGAATGCTGCCTCAACATGGAATAACCGTTTGCACGTATCTCATTTGTAAACGAATAAATATCCTCTTCGGGTACCAGGTACTTTTTAAGAAGACGACTGAATATCTCCACAGATGTTTCATACTCCTCGGGAATTACCTCATCGGCACCCAGCTGAGTGAGGGTTTTGATCTCACTCATATATCGGGTCCTTGCGATAATGTAAATCTTAGGATTCATCCTTTTTGCAACATCTGTTATTGCCCTTGTAGCTATGAAATCCGATATGCCAACCACTAGTACCCTGGCAGACTTAATGTTGGCGGAATCAAGGACCACTTCATGAGTTGCATCCCCATAGTATATCCTTTCTCCCTGTTTTCTTTCATTGCGTACTGTCTCGGGGTTTGTCTCTATAATAACATAAGGTATGCCTGCGGTCTTTGCAGCATTAGAGACTGTTTTTCCGTTGAACCCATAACCTATGATAATAAGATGGTCGTGCAATTCCTCAGTTTCTTCTCCAGCTACCATATTAGTTGAGTATATACCCATGCTCTTTGCATATAGACCGTTGATCAATATGGGATTCTTTGTCTTGTTCAGTATCTTACGCGAGAGACCATGTGAGAATGTCATCACAAAGGGTGTAGCTGCCATAGTGACTATGGAAACAGCAAGAAAAGCCTGATAAAGACCTTCATCGAGGAGCCCGTAAGACCGTCCGAAATTTGAAAGGACAAATGAGAACTCCCCCACCTGGGCCAGCGACATACCTGTTATAATCGTGGTTCGCAGAGGATATCCTAAAATGAATGTAACAAGTCCTGCTGCCATGGATTTCACAAAAATGACCACTACAGCCAGTGTCATGAGGATGGCTATATTCTCAAGGAAGAAACCGACATCCATCAGCATTCCAATGGATACAAAAAAGAAACTTATAAAGACATCCTTAAAAGGCATCATATTGCCGACTGCCTGATGACTGTACTCTGATTCCGATATGATGAGACCCGCCAGGAATGCTCCGAGAGCCAGTGACAAACCTGCTTTGGAAGTGAGCCATGCAGTGCCGAACACTGTGAATATGATGGTCAGAAGAAATAGTTCCCTGTTCCGTGTCCTGGCAATCCTGAAGAGCAGTGCAGGCATAAGCCATCGTGCACTTATGATCACAAACAGCATGATACCAAGCCCCTTCAGAAGGAAGGTGGCAGAACTGTCCCCTGAAGCGGATGGTACACCTGCCAGTATGGGCGTGAGAAGTATCATGGGAACAATAACTATATCCTGGAATATTAGTATGCCAAGGGATATTTTACCGTAGGTGGTATATGTTTCTCCCTTCTCCTGAAACAATTTGAGCACTATAGCAGTACTGCTGAGGGATACCAGAAATCCCAGGAAAAGAGCAGTACCGGAGCTGTAACCAATATAAAGGGATATGTAATAGACCAGTGCTGTAGTGATCACTACCTGCAAACCACCGCCCACCAGCACGAATCTTTTGATATCCCACAATTCTTTGATGGACATCTCAACTCCTATTGTGAACAGCAGCAAAATTATCCCTATCTCTGCAAGTGTCTCTACCTGCTCTGCTTCATGGATTATACCGAGCACGTGAGGTCCTGCTATTATTCCCGTCACAAGAAAACCAAGAACAGGCGATAACCTGATCCTGTGGAACAGTAACAGAATAAGTATTGACAATCCGAAAATTATTTCGATATCAGTGAACAGTGTCAGGTCCATATTTCAGCCAATCAGTTCTGTCTGAACCGAAACTATAAAGATGTTTTGACTTTGGCATCTTGTCTCTTGAATCTGCAAGCCATCTTCAGAACCTTTTACATAAAAACAGTTTTGGATCGTAAACATGTCGATTTCCAGAAGAGATCCACAAGAAACATTCTATAAGGCAAAGTGTAATCATTCATTTAAACTGCTGTGCTTCATGGATTGTGGTTTAGTCCAGTGATTATGTACAGCCTTACAATTGTGATATTCTGGCAAACGGTGTTTCAGGCAAAAAGATCCTCCGCAAAAGGGACATCTATAAGGTATCTTCATGCCCATCATACCACGTATTGTTTCATGACAATAATCACATTTCATGTTAATCATAATTTAAAATATGTTATTATTTAAAAAATTAATGGGCTCTAAATAATTTCCATTTACCCTTATGCGGTTCCATGATCATATGAAGATCAGAGAAGAATCAAGGATAAAAACTTGATACAAGATAGAAGGGAGATGAGTTACAGTTACTTTAGTCTCTCAGCCATCTGCCCTATCCTGAAAGAACCGTCAATAACCTTGTTTTTAAGGTCTTCGGCCATCTTCAGCGCTCTCTTGCGGTCCGACTGGCGTAGTACGATGGGCACTTCCCTGTAGATTTCAGCATCACAGCATTTCATGTTTGCCTTAATGCTTCCAAGCCTTGCAGTGAATACGCCTGCCGGGCAGAGAGTGGAGCAAAGACCACAGTTAAAACAAAGATACCTGTCAAGCACAAGTTTGCCGTTATTCCAATATATGGCATCCATGGGGCATTTCTCTTCAGCTTCGCACGTTGGGCACTGACGGCATGCAGATGGCTTGAACATAACTGCCAGATCCACGTCATTCCACACGTTCCCGTAATCTGCCTGGCCAATGGGCTTCCTGCAATCAACATCCATTACAGGAAGTGGTATCCCTGCATCTGTGGTCTTGATAGCATCAAGTACAACCTGACTGGTCACTGGTATGGGAATAGCCCAGGAAACGATACATTCCGGTCCGGCGCTTGTGGCGAATCCTCCCATGAGTTGAGGGTCCATGTCATGCATATCCGCAAATCCAGTAAGGTTTGGCCTTGCTGCACTGCTGCGGGTACCACTTCCTATAACAAATCCCTCGCTTCCATTCATGAGAAAACGAGTACCAATACCAATGGTTTCCAGCAGGGGATCGTTCTTAACAGGATTGATCTCCCCGCATCCTGATACTGTAGCTCCTGAAAGGTCCGGGCTGAAACCTGTTGCATGAAAAATGGTGTTCACAGCCTTCGAAGAGCAATTCACGAATGCAGAATAGTTCTTAAAGCAATGTCTTGTCCCGAACAAACGGGCAAAGGGCATTTCATCCAGAGTGATACTTGAAGTAAAGGTGTCATTCTCATCCGTGATAACAGAAACCTCTATCTCCTTTCTCTGCACCATTTCTCTGAAAAGATGTCCAGCCCCGTAGTCTGGCCTGAGGTTGGAGTGAGACGTACCAAAAACCATAAGATCAAGTATACCCAGCCTTTCATTAGGGCATGGACCTGTAAATGCAGGCACTCCATTGAGGAAAATCTTTTTTGCACGTGTGAACTGCCTGGGAGCCTCTATCGGGAAAGACATAACTGCATATGTGCCGCTCATTATAGCACGTGTGGCAGTGGTTACGACATCCACATCTTCCAGCTTTATGTCCTCTCCTTCCATGACAAGTCGACATATCTCGTGAGCTGTCATCACCACTGCTTCTCTTTTACTGATCTTCTCGCATATCTCTTCAACAGTACGCTCCATGACCATTTCCCCTTTAAGGCTTTAATATATAGTCAGACTTGAATAACTGCCTTACTTTTAATGTGTCCTCTGCAGACCCAAGTACTATACACAGATCATTTGCTATGAGAATTGTACTTGCATCAGGATTAGGTATGACTTTTTCTTTGCGTTGTATAGCAAGCAAAGTTACTCCATATTTATTCCGAAGCTGTGTTTCAGCAATGGTCTTTCCGGCAATATACGATTCATTTTCCACTTTCAATGTGATCATCTGTACACCAGGCAGACTGGTGCATATCTTCTCTGCATCTGTTTCTTCACCCGAATAACTGCGCAGCATCTTATAGCCGTCAGCACGCACTTCGTCAATGAACTTCTCGATCTGATCACGGGGTACCAGGTATCTCTCCAGTAACCTTGCGAATACCTCAATGGAGGTCTCGTATTCCTCAGGTACTACCTCGTCTGCTCCTATTTCATACAACTGAGCCATCTCTTTCAGGAAACGTGTCCTTGCTATAATGTAGATATTGGGGTTCATCTTCCTGGCAAGATCTATAATCTTACGTGTGGCAAGAGGATCCGATATACCGATAACAAGTACTCTTGCATTCTTTATGGACACATGTTCCAGTATTGGATAGTGAGTAGCATCACCAAAACATATGCTTTCACCACATGATTTTTCCCTCATGACGGTTTCGGGATTCATCTCAAGGACGACATATGGAATTCCGCTTGCACGGGCAGCTTTGGAAATAGTCTTTCCGTTAAAACCAAAACCGACAATTATTGCATGGTCTTTTAGTTCTTGTTCTTTCTTCCCAGGTGCCAGCTTAGCTGCGTACAGTCCTTGTTTCATTCTTTCAGGAATATGAGGTGCTTTTAGCGCTGCATCTGCCACCCTCGGAGACAGATCGATAACTATGGATGTAGCCCCCATAGTGATTATTGATACTGCCAGAAAACTCTGGTATGTGGTACTGTCAAGCAGACCAAGGTCAAGGCCGGACTTTGAGAGCACGAAAGAGAATTCCCCCACCTGCCCAAGAGCAAGTCCCACCAGTATGGCTGTTCTGAAAGGGTAACCAAGTAGGTAAGTGACTGCACCGGAAACTATTGATTTTAAAAAGAGCACTACCAATGCCATGGACAGTAACCATGTGAAATTCGTAAAAACATTGCCTATGTCCAGAAGCATTCCAATGGAGACAAAGAAAAAGCTCATGAACATATCCTTAAAAGGCATCAGATTGCCCAAGGCCTGGTGACTGTATTCGGATTCTGATATAATAAGACCTGCAAGGAATGCACCCAAGGCAAGAGAAAGCCCGATGTATGCTGTGAACCAGGCAACCGTCAACCCGATGAACACTATACTTAAGAGGAACAACTCACGGTTGCGAGTCTTAGCGATCTGATAAAGAAGTTTTGGTACAAGTGTCCGTGCGCTGAGGACTGCAATGGCTATTATTATTATCGCCTTTAATAGCAATACTGGTAATGAGCCACCAAATCCATTGCCTGATCCTGCAAGTACTGGTGTCACCAGGATCATAGGTACTGTTATTATATCCTGAAAGATGAGAATAGCAAGGGATATGCTTCCCTGTGGAGTATACATCTCAGATCTTTCCTGGAGTTGCTTGAGGACAATAGCAGTACTGCTGAGGGAAATGAGAAAACCGACGAACAGTGCAGATGGGGCATCCATCCCTGCTTTCATAGCTAAAAAGTATGTTGTGACAATTGTAAGCGCAACTTGCAGAGACCCTCCTATCAATACAGAACGCTTGATCTCCCATAGATCTCTTAAAGATAGTTCCGCACCAATTGTAAACATCAGGAGAATTACACCAATATCAGAAACGGTTTCTACCTGTTCCACAGAGGTCACCGCTCCTAAACCATGCGGGCCTACGATTATCCCGGTGAGCAGAAAACCTACTACAAGAGGTATTCCTAATCGATAAAAGATCAGCAGGATAAATATAGATAAGCCGAATATTATATTAATATCGGTGAGTAACAAAGCTTCCATAAATTTCCTCAGAGATTTAGCAAACCACCAACTATGGATATATGTATCTTATGAAGTAGTGAATGAAGAGCGAATGAAGAACAGAAGCCCTTTTTTTCATTCCACGTTCAGTATACTTGCCAGTTCAAGGCCTTCGCTGCCAAGTTCTGCTAGCTTGTTAAAGAGTTCTTCTTTTGTTACGTACTTTTCTGTCCTCGTGCCATCAGTACGCTCTATCTTTATGGTTATCTCGTTCTTAACGAATCCTCTGTCGATACACTCGCGAACAATGTCACCATATTGTTCCATTATGATCTTGAGACAATCGAAAACTTCATTGTTACGGACTGCATCTCTGCCATCAAGCACTACCTTCCTTAGTTTCTGGGACGTGATGGACATCTCCAGATATTTCTTAAGCTCAAGACCCAATGGTTCGATCCTATCCATATCTATGGACTGAGATAAGGTTTTATCTGCAGTGATATCACTATTTCCATGCAGGATCTGAATATCCTGAGAGTCATATATTATTTTGAATTGCTGATCTTGTTTTTTGTTCTCAAAAACCAGCTCAAGATGGGAAGTACCATTAAAATCGATGTTAGTGATCATGAACTCACTTACATCGACCATCTTGACTTTATTTTCCTTATGTATGATCCCGGCCTTTGTCCAGATAGGAAGCTGGATATTTCCATGAACTTCCCGCATAAATAGCGGCTCATTCCGATACAGAAGCTCACTTTCATAGTCTACACCGGATACGGAAGCTTTAAGGTCACCCCGCATGATTCCATTATCAAGGCGAACCGAATACGCCCGTGTATCCCCATATATCCCGTTCTCAAAAAGAGAATTGAGCAACGGGAACAGTTTCTGTTCAAGTTCGTTGATATGGAACTCATAATCCCTCTTTTTTTGCTCGAGCTCTTTTTTGAGATTCCGAAGACCATTACTGACACTTTCATCGCAAGCATCCATGATGGCATTATGACAATCGAGGATCTCCACATTTTCCGCGTTAAGGGAGAGGGATTTTACATACGCTTTTACATCATTAGCAAATTTTTCAAGACCAACTATCCTGTTCTCCAGAGAGGAAATGGCCTTTTTTTCAATTTCATTTGCCTCAATAGCATCATTTTCCAAGGGGAGGACTTTCCCTGCTATTTCAATGAGATCATTGATATCCTGAATAAAATCACGCTGTACGGGCAGGTCTGTGGAATCCTGATAGGTATACCTCATTCGATCCTCCGCCTGAATGAATATTCTGATTATTTGTTGTATGTGACCAGTTAAATATGTTGCGACGTCAGAGCTTCAAATACCTTTCAGTACCTGCCTGACAGGCTCAAGTATCATGTTCATGTACTTAGCAGCACCTTTCTTAAGGTCCATAGGATGTAGTTGCCCCTCCGAAAAAACCGCTGTAAGCTCCTCATAACCCTTGCATACAAGATCTCCACCATATTTCTCCGGCCTTTCAAATATAATTTCCTCATACCTGGGACAAATATGGTATCTGAACAATTCCAGCATAGGATTCTCGGTCACCTGACCGGCGGGACAAAAAGCTTTTTTCATCTTCTGATTTATTTCTTCCTCCGAATCATCCACAGAAATAAAATTATCACTTGAAGAGGACATCTTTTTTCCATCCAGACCCAGAAGTATAGGTGTGTGTATGCAAAGTGGAGACTTAAAGCCCAGAGCTGGAAGGCCTTCCCTGGCAAGCATGTGTATCTTGCGCTGATCAATACCACCCACAGCCACGTCCACTCCGAGAAGAGCGATATCAATTGCCTGCATCATGGGATAGACCATCTGGGAAACCTTGGGATCATCCATCTTTCTGCCGACCTCATCCATACTTCTCCTTGCCCTATTGAGAGATGCAGTAGTGGTAAGCTTGAGTACATTGAGCATATAATCGGATGTCAGCTGGAAATCAGAACCGTAAACGAACCTTGTTCTTTGTGGATCAAGCCCCAAAGCTATGAAACAATCCCTGTTATAATCAGCGGTTCTACGTACTTCTTCCAGAGTGCCCTTTTGGTTCAGGTAGGCATGTACATCTGCAAGCAGGACTATGATCTGAAAACCAGCATTCTGCAGGTCGATCAATTTATTGACCGTAAGCACATGGCCTAAATGTATCTTGCCACTGGGCTCATAACCCACATACGCAACAGGGCTATTCTTCTTATTTAGAAGTTCTTCCAGTTCTTCCTCTGTAACAATTTCCTGTACGTTCCTTTTTACAAGCTCCAGTCTGTCCATGTGTTCACCATTCGTAAATACTGGTTGGTATAAAAACTCTTTCTGTTTATATGGTTAACTGTCCCCAATCAGTGAATTGATGAGAGCTTTCCCTTCAGTAGAAGCAAAGAGAGGTATGTCCCAGTTCTGCACAACTTTAGTGCGGATACTGCTTGTATTCTGCTGCATCAAAGGATTATACCCTTCAATAGAATATTCCTTTTTGTGGACAAGTATTCCTTTCCTCTGCCATGCAGGAACCTTCGAAACATTGATACCATGTCTGAAAAGCAACTCATGGACATCGGATGACCTTTTGTTTTTAAGGGTAGCAGCAGCTTCCTTTTCACTTGATCCTTTCGATACAAGAGTGTAAAAAGCATAGGAATTGATACAATTCCTCCAAGCTTCCTTCTGCCTCCAGTCCAGATATTCTGTTATCTGCTCTCTGCACACAGGAACAATGCGGGAGTCAAAAGCAAGTGGTTCCTGTAAGTTCAAACTTAATATAAGTGCACTGCTCAAAAAACTGGGAACTATGGAATTAAGCTTTTCCACCCTCCCGTCAAATGGCATATCTTTGAACAACAGGTTGACCTCATCGGAGAAAGTATATCCGAAAACAGGTGACAGGCCACTGTTCTTAAATAACATTTCTACAGTGTTACCCATTGAAACTGCAAACCTGCTATCAAAGGGTTTTTCAAAACCCAGACGTAACAATGAATTCCTGAAAGTCCTGCCGTCTACACGGATAATAAATGGAGGTGCACAGCGCAGATCACTGTAGATCTCTCGCTTCTTCATGTGCTTTTTACTCTTCTTCTTTTTCTTTCTTGATCTTGAACTTACTAACAATACTCCTTATTATAACAATGTCCCCAGTGGTCACTACCCATCTATAAGGAATAATAGCACCTCTTGTAGGCACATCGAATATATCCCTGTTGATGTCAGTTATGGCTATCCCTTTAACGTTCCTTTCTTCCACGTTTAACACAAGGTCAGCCACTTTTCCAACATATGTGCCAGCATCAGTGTAAACATTAAGCCCGAAAAGTGATGTCAAATCCGTACGCATGCTATCCCTTCTTTATTTAAGATTACTTATCTTATATATGAATATTCGTATGTAAAAGCGCTATACTAGAAATGCTTTTTCATGTATTCCCATATCTAGTTTTTCTATACCAGATCTTACAGCCTTTTCAGAGCTTGAAAGTGCTGCCATCTGTTCTTGTGTGAGGTTTATTTCAATTACCTTTTCAATACCATTCTTTCCCAGCTTTGCAGGTACTCCCAGACAAAGATCACTGAACCCATATTCTCCTTCAAGATAAACTGATGCGGGCAACACTCTTCCGGAATCATTTACAATTGCATCTACCATGGCTACAATCGCCGCCGAAGGAGCATAGAAAGCACTTCCTTCCTTAAGAAGGCTGACTATCTCGGCGCCTGCGTTAATGGTCCTTGTGACAAGTCTGTCGATGGTTTCCTGTGGCAAGAATTCGGATATGGGTACACCTGATACCGTTGTATACTGTGGCAAGGGAACCATACTATCTCCATGCCCTCCCAAGACCATGGCATTTATATCCTTTACGGAACAGCCTACCTCCTGGGCTACAAAAGAGGCAAACCGGGTGGAATCCAGAAGTCCGCTCATACCAAAGACCCTCTTTTTCCCGAATTCCGTATATTTGTATACAGCATAAGTGATAATGTCCAGTGGATTGGTCACTGTGACCACTATACTCTTTGGTGCATACTGCCTGATGTTGCCGCATACTTCTTTTGTGATCTTTGCATTGATGCTTAGCAGGTCATCTCTTGTCATACCGGGTTTGCGTGCTATACCTGCAGTTATGATCACGATATCAGAACCCTCTATGTCAGCATAATTATTGGTTCCCTTGATGTTCACATCATAGCCTATCAAAGGCGCAGCCTGCATAAGATCAAGTGCTTTTCCCTGGGGAAGCCCTGGTACTACGTCCAGCATGACAATGTCACCAAATTTGCTCTCTGCCAGTCTCTGCACGGTGGATGCACCCACATTACCTGCGCCTATTACTGAAATTTTTTTCATGTCCATTCCTCTATATTAGGTGTTTTTGACATTTCTACACTAATATAAAAGTTATTCCTATATTATATTAGTTATGATTCATCCCTAAGTCTAACTCCGGAATCAGTTCCAGTATATGCACATAACGTTATGGTTATTAATCAATAATCCATACTAAGGGGAAGAGGCCGGTTGAATGCTAGAAAGCACTTATATCCACATTCCCATGATAGGCGCCACGATAGAGAAACGAATATGGACAAGCGGCGTACGAACATGGAAAGAGTTCCTGGGCGAAAAGGACAATGTGCCTATTCCTGACAAGAAGAAAAGTCTCATCTGTGCAGGAATAGTAGATTCCATTGACCGGCTCAAAGCCAAAGATCATACATTCTTCGCCCGTTCCCTGCCTTCTTCGGAGCATTGGAGAACATACCGCCATTTCTCAGACAAAGTAGCATGTATTGACATTGAAACCACGGGCCTTGCTCCTGGCCATGACAACATTACAGTAGTGGGCATCTACGACGGAAAGGAAGCGCGAACATACGTCAAAGGCATCGATCTTGAGGAAATAGCAGAGGAATTACCGAAATACAAAACGCTCATCACTTTTAATGGTGCCCGCTTTGACCTGCCTTTTATCAAAAGGGAATTCCCCGATATAGAATTCGACCAATTGCACATCGATCTGATGTACCCTCTGCGCCGCATTGGTCTTTCCGGTGGATTGAAAAAGATAGAACAAATGCTTGACATCTCCAGAAGCGAGGAAACTACGGGTCTATCAGGTTTTGATGCAGTGCGGTTATGGAGAGAGTACGAACGTGGCAACAAAAGATCTCTTGACCTTTTGCTGGAATACAACCGTGAGGATATAGTGAACCTTAAAACCATCATAGACATGGTCTATGACAAGTTACTGGAGAATAAATTTGGGCAAGAGATAGGTTCTAAAAATAACAAGGAACTAAATAAAAACATATAAGATAGATTAATTTCTACCACAAAAAAGAGACATCAGAATCTAAAATCTCCCTTTTTTACATTTACAGATATAACGTATTAACAAATTAGATAACAGATAGAAATGTTACTGAATATTCCGTACACCTTAATTTACTGGACAACAGGATTTTATATGGTAACTGATAACTGATTTAGTATGGTTGATAAAGATTTGATGCAAAGACGGCAGGAATGGTTTGAGAAAGTAAAGAAAGAGAAGAAGCTTAAAGAAAATCCCACTGAAGATCATAAAGCAGGTCTTATGACCATGCAGAATCCTGTTCGCAGGAATATTCTAAAGAGTTTGAGTGAGAAAAAAATGAGCTTTGATGAGCTTAAAAATAAATTTGATCTTAATGATATGCAGGCCAAACTGCACCTGGATATGCTTGAGGATACCCTGTATATCGAAAAAGAGGGAGATTCGACATATGGTATCACGGTCCGTGGTGAAGCTTTCCTCGCCAATGTTGAATCAAAACACGAGCACTGATAGGAAAATCTTCAAACGGAAATAGATTTGATCGTAGATTTTAAAATATAATACCTGAATATTGTGATATTTGTCCATTTAACGAAAACGTTAAGTAACAATGCTGCGCACTTTTATTTAAATATGCATATATGACATATATTTATGTGCCAGTTGTTTTGTAGAAGATACCTTAATAAAAAATAAACAAAGGTGATGTGAATGGGGAGTGTAGAGAAAAGCAAAGAAAATCTAGGGAAGTGTCTTTGTATGAAATGTCCAAGCTATACGTTTACATGCAAAATAAAGTCTATGCCAAGTAATGCAATGGACATGATGAAAAAGGACATTTCAAAAGTGGACCACATGGAAGCATTATTCTGTGCTTTTGGAAAAAGTAAATGTATTACTGATGAGAAGGGATGTATGTGCAGAGGATGCGAGATATATAAAGAAAATAACCTTTCAAACTCATACTATTGCCTTGGTGGGAAATAATAGTTGAACCTCTTTTAAAAATCCTATGTCTTTTTTTAGCTACAACGGGCAAAGAATGAAAGCTTCATTTGTTATGATTTTATTCTACAGGAATTTGGTTAAGGATAGCACATTTATATTTCCCGTTTGCACATAATGATAGTTGGAGACTATCTCATGACAGTTGACCTATCTTCACTTCCCGATTTCCCAGGTGTGTACCTCATGAAAGACGATTCGGGAGAAGTGATCTATGTAGGAAAGGCACTTTCCCTGCGAAAACGGGTCCGCCAGTATTTCCAGTCATCAAAAAATCTGTCCCCAAAGACTAAAACACTTGTGAGGCACATAGAGGATCTGGAATATATAATCACAGATACGGAAGTTGATGCTCTTGTCCTTGAAGCTAACCTTATCAAGAAGTATAGGCCGCGGTATAATGTACGCTTGAAGGATGACAAGAGATATCCCTATGTCAAGGTTACAGTGAACTCAAAATATCCCAGGATCTTCCTGACACGCAGGAGGCTCATGGATGGAGCCCTGTATTTCGGGCCATATACTAATGCTGGTGCTATCAGAAAAACACTGGATATCATCTCCCAGGTCTTCAGGATACGCAGGTGCAGGCAACCTCTGAATGAAAAGAAGGCACGGCCCTGTCTGGACTACCACATTAAAAGATGCTTTGCACCATGTGCCAGGAAAATAACTGAAAAGGAATATATGGAGAATGTCCAGGAAGCTATAAAATTCCTCAAGGGAGAGACCTTCGGGTTGGTGAAAGAACTGGAGGAAAGGATGCGTGACCTTGCATCAAGACAGGAGTACGAAGCAGCTGCCCAGGTCAGAGACCAGCTTGAAGCTGTTAAAGTGCTCTCACAGCAACAGATAGCCACTTCAGGAACTGATGACAGGGATATTATAGCAGCTGTCCAGGATGTTGACACAGTTTACATCCAGATATTCTATGTAAGGCATGGTAACATGGTAGGAAGGGCTGACCTTGCTATGAGCTCTGCGGAAGGTACCACACTTCCGGACGTGGTTTCTCAATTCATAAAGCAATACTATTTGGATTCACCCATCCCCCCGGAAATACTCATACAATATGAGATCCCTGACCATGACCTCATCACCTCATGGCTGAAACAAAGATCCGGAAGGGAAGTCCACATAAATGTACCATTGAGGGGCGACAAGAAGAAGATGCTTGATATGGCTTTTAAGAATGCGGAAATGACCATGCGGGCGAATCAGTTAAAGGCTGCTGTGGCCAGTGAGTCAGTGGAATCGCTTAAAGATCTGCAATCACTGCTTTCGCTGCCTTCAGTACCTTTATACATAGAGGGATTTGACATATCCAACATATCCGGTACCGATTCAGTCGGCTCAATGGTAGTATTCGAGAATGGTAAACCATCTAATAACAAATACAGGCAGCATAACATCAAAACTGTGAAAGGTATTGATGATTTTGCAATGATGGGGGAAGTGGTCAAACGCCGCTATTCCCGCCTCAAAGATGAAAAAATGGCGTTCCCTGATCTGATACTTATAGACGGGGGACCAGGCCAGTTATCTTCAGCAAAGGCTTCACTGGATGAACTGGGTCTAAACATCCCCATAATTGGCCTTGCCAAGAGGTTCGAGCATATAATTACTACCAAAAAAGGACCTGGTGAAGTAATAGTGCTCCCTCACAGCTCTCATGCTTTGAAACTCCTCATGCATGTAAGAAATGAAGCACATAGGTTCGCAGTGTCCTCTCACAGGCGCAGACGATCAGCAAGGCTTACACATTCCATATTGGATGGAATAGGTGGTATAGGAGAGGCAAAGAAGAGAGCGTTAATAAGCCATTTCGGCTCTGTGGAAAAGATAGGACAGGCCACAATAGAAGAACTATGCCAGATCGAAGGCGTAAACAAAAAACTTGCACTGCGCATACTGGAAAAATTCCAGGAACATGGACCTTGGGGCCAGGGCGACAAAATGTGAAACTTACAAGATTATATATATACGAATCAATAATAATATTGTTGTCAGTGATATTAAGATATTGAACAGTGACAATTCAGAGAATTATTAATATACTGAGGGATATAAAAATGGGGAACGAGCTAAATTTCTTTGGGCACGTAGTGGCACCGGATATAAGGATGCTGCATGATATGGATGGAGTCCTATACGACACGGAATGGTTCCGGACAGCAAAGGATACAGAACTCTATTACATGTACAGGGACATGTACAGGAATGAAAAGGAACATGAGGCCATAAAGTCCCAGCATCTCAGATACGACATTACGGTTATTCCTCCTCAGATGCTTGGAAAGGAATATGTTAAGACAGCCGGTCATTATCACCCAAATGTACCGGGAGTTTCCACCTCCTACTCAGAACTATACCAGGTACTGGAAGGTGAAGCGAATTACCTGTTCCAACGGATGGCAGGAGAAACTATAGAGGATGTGGCGGTCATTAAAGCAAAGGCTGGAGACATAGTAGTAGTTCCTCCGGGATACGGCCATATTACCATAAATTCCTCCAATACTACTCTCAAAATGGCAAATTGGGTATGCGGTGATTTTTCATCCATGTACCATCCTATTAAAGAGCATGCAGGAGCTGCATATTATCTTCTTGAGAAGGGATATGTGCCCAACCCGAAATATACTAAAACACCACCTATCCGCTATCTTAAACCCACTGATGCTTCAATGCTGGGACTTGGTAAAGGCGAGGACATGTACAATCTCGTCAGCGACCTCAGTAAACTGGATTTTCTGAAAAATCCGCATTTATACAGTGCAATGTTCTCAAAGGTACTTGAAAAATGAATGAAAGACTTCGCACATCTGTATCGACAGTGTATAATATGAGAAAGACAAATAAGTCCCCTTGAGGTCTATAGGTGCAGAAAAACTACTGTATCCAGTTCACATCAGCAAAGATAGAAGATCTGATGTTCAGAACAACTTTTGATCCGGTTACACGGGAAGGTAAGGTAATAGTCAATCTATCCATTATCGACAAGAAAGATCTTGATGATGTGATGGGAATATTCGAAATGGCTATAAATAGTGGCCTATCAGTAAGCCCCTATATAAGAGTGCTACATGAAGGAGATAGCATTGAAGGGATCAGTGTGGGTCCGGATGAAGTTGGTTTTGTCACGGTGTGCAGTATCACCATAGATGGAATCCTGCTCAAGAAAGGTGTGCTTGTGAACCCGCGATTTGGCGGATTGGTGGAGATAAAGAATGGAACGCCTCTGAGGTTCACTAACGTGCTCACATATCACAGTACTACGATCGATCCTCTGGAAGTGCTTATGTCCCAGGAGATCACATCAGTTACGGAAATGCTCAAAACAGGCTCTGGAAAAATACTGGCTAACCTGAGGGAAGCGCCCATGGCTGCAAGGGACGATATTGACCGCATCCTTTCCGATATGATGGATGCTGGTATCACCGGTATCCTGGAAGTGGGAGAGCCGAATACACGCATTCTGGATGTGCCTGTGGAAAGGGACCACTTAGGAATAGTTGTGATAGGCGGTACTAATCCCATGGCCATTGTCCAGGAACACGGCATAAATATAAGAACAAATGCTATGTCCACTGTGATTGATATCAAGGAGCTGCGCCATATCAATGAGTATGCATGACCGCTCATTGCTTCGAGATCTGGATACCAATAATTGAATCAAGCCTGCGGATGAACTCGTCTTTGGAATTCTCAGGAATGGTTGCCCCGGCTGCAATATCATGCCCGCCTCCTGCACCTCCGACTTCTGCAGATACAATGGCTAATGCTTCTGAGAGGTTTAGCCCTTTTCTTACCAGATCCTGTGTACCCCTTGCAGAGACTTTCACACCCCCTTCTGCATCTGCAAAGGCGATTATCGGATAATTCCTGTCAGCAGCAACTGATGTGCTCATACCTGCAACAATGCCGATTATTGTTTCCCTTATATTTGATCCGGCATCGAAGTATTGGAGGTTATTAAGCTTTGTTATCCCCTTCTCCTTTACAAAGGTCAAGCCATTCACAAGGTTCGATCGATGCTCAGTAAGCAATTTACTTGCCTTCTGATAAGCATCCCCCCTGTCCCCCATGCATACGGCCATCCCTATTTCAGCATGATCATATCTCCCTGTTGCGTTCAACAATGTCGAATACTCGGTGGCATCCCGCATTTCCGTACCTTCCCGTTCATTCAACAGTATATAAACTTCCCCTATAAGCCTCTCCAGTTTGAAGGATTCCTGTCCTGAAGAAAGACCATGCTGCAGAAGAGCAGAAACTATTCTTTGCTTTTCTCCCTGTTCCAGGTCTATCCATCTTCGCCAGCGATCGTCTTCACCAAAACGAAGTCCTATACGATGAAGGAAATCTATACAAGCATCTTCACTCCCTGTTAGACCCGGAAGATACGGATCTGATGCATACTGCAACAGTTTGAAAATAGGTCTTGTTTGTTTCCCAAAGAGCATTATATCTTTTTCAAATGACAACACTCTGTTAGCAACACCTTCTTCAAGGATCTCCCTATTGAGACTTATAAGATGACCATTGCGCCTGTTTTGCATATCACCTATAGCGCCAACTATCGCCAGGTCTGCAAGGTCACGATTAGCACCAAGCTCACTGGCCAGCAAATATGTTGTTCCGGAACCACTTATGTCCGTAGAACCATTGGCTCCAAAAAGATGAGGATTAAGGTGATCCTTTACCAGATTTTCAGGATCTCCCCGTGGACGATGATGATCGGATATCACAACCTGTAACCCGGAAGAGATAATAGGTTCAAGCATTCCACTTCCCAAATCAGTGAAGATAACAAGTTCAGGATTCTGGTCAGCAAGTTGTAATATCGTATTTTCGTCAAGTTGTTTTACAAAACTGACAGAGTTTTCAAGACCTGCACGGTCAAGTGCCTTGCAGATAATAGCTGCGGACGTAATTCCATCTGCATCTATATGCGACACGACTTTTACTTCACTCTTCTCCTTTATCGTGTCTGCACATTTTCTTGCGCGTATCCTCATTTGCTGTAGACAATCTGACATTCCAACCACTTATCCGAGTACCCTTCCCGCTTTCCATTTTGCCGGATCTATGCGATACCTGTTTCCCTCTCGTTCTATCATGGAATACTCCTTCAAATCAGATATAGATAACTTATTTTCTCCCTCGGTATTGAAAAGAGTAGCTAGCTCGGTCCAGGGTACTATATACGCTTCACGGGAATAACCCACTCCCATTCTAAGTTCCACTGCAAGAAAGCCAGCACGCCCTGAAAGCCTGAGAAAATCAGATATCCGTTCAATCTGGTGAATGCCTTTTTTGTCCACAGTGAAATGCTGAGAAAAATACAGGGCTTTTGCCCCTTTATCCACTGAGATGCTTTTGCATTCTATACCCATATAATAGTCCGGATCAAGAGAATCCACAAGTATATCAAGGAACTGGGGAGTAAACCTATGCTGTTTTACCCTGTGTGCTATTCCTTTTACTCCATTTTCAGTGAAGAAAGAATTAAATGATCGTACGAGTACTCGCTCAAATTCAGTCATGCATTACCTGTAATAGATATGTTAAGCTGATAAAGCCCCAGTGCGTTAAATTGATGTAGGTTACCTACTTATTGGACCACATGGACAAAAAGACCCTTGAAATCATATCTTCCACTGGCTCAGTGCTGGTCTTGATCGCTCTTATTATTATTTCTCATTCTGCCTTTTCTTCCGATTCAAATACATTGATGGAAAGTTACAGTTTCATAGCCTCTTTGATGATATTTATACTTCTTATTTCCGGGATAGGTATTAAGCTGATGGATGTGGAGTGAAAGTATTCAGATCCGTTTGAACTTTTTACTCGTATCTAGCTGTCACTCGGCTTATACTAAAAAAATAGAAAATTGATGTTTAAGATCTGAAGTACTACAGATATACAGTTAGAACCGTAAGAAGCTAGAAGCAAAAAAGAGAGAAAATTGCTGGTCAGATAGACCGGCATGACATAATTTAGAATTAGTTGCTCTTGATAAGGAATGAGATGAAATCCGGGCTGAGCCTGGTCTCTCTGACCATCTTATCAGCAATATCATCTTCCTGCATTCCATCCAGACGGTACTGTTTTATGCGGTCGTACACACTCTGGGAAACCTCAGAGTACTCATTGATGTCCTTACGGTGCCCCCATACGTCACCCTCAAGCAGTTCGATACCCTGCATTTTGAGGTACATCTTTGCAGAGTTGGATATAGTCCTCTTGTAAGAGCTGGGAATATGGAGTGCCTTAACCTGCGGACACTTCATTATAAGTGAGAAGATGTCCGTGTTAGATGGTCTGAATGCAAGGTGAACTATCTCTTCATTTGGGCTCAAGGTGTTGATCTCTTCTTTGGAACTGACAACTCTTATTTTCATAATTAATACCTCTGTGGATCGTAAAATATTGTTTTCTACCAAGTAAAATACTTTGTAATCCTTGTTTCTTTGTATCTACAACTTCATATTTAAAGTTTATTAAACTACTTTTATACGAGTAGTATAATGAGTAAAGTTTATTAAACTACTTTTATATGAATAGCATAGCATAAAAACCATTTCATAAAGTTAAAAAATTGAGATATGCAGCAGTTGCCAACATATTATATAAAGGTAAATAGTCCAACATATAGTAGATTTTTCTGAGTGGCTTAATCTATTGTTATAATATAAGCTTTGTTAAATGTAATTGCGTATTAGTATACATATTCTTTGCATATACTAAATTTAAAGACAAATGTTATTACCCTAAAGTGCAATACACATATACATATTGGCTCACTTTTTATACTGAATAGAAGAATAGCATATCTACCAAATCACCTTTTAAAAAGGTTTTGCCAAATATATACAAACAGTAGAAGTAGCTGCTAATTCAAGATAAGGATGAGCGATGTTCGAAAGAATAGCAAAAACGCTAACTTAAGAACTAAGACGATATAAAGGAAACTCAAAAGGTCCGGAATCCAAATATCCTTATGAATAAATAGAGGAGGGTACAAGCCCCTCATTTAGTTCTGCGTATAAGGAAAGAAAGGATATCAGGACTTAAACCGGTTTCAGTCCTCATTTGTTTTACCATATCTTCATCAGACATGCCCTTCTCCTTATATTCCCGGATTCGGTCATAAACATTTTGTGAAATCTCAGAATACTCTTCTATTGCTTCTCTGTGCCCCCACACATCACCTTCAAGAATTTTTACACCCTGCATTTCCAGGAACATAATAGATGACTTGGAAAGTGTTTTCTTATAGGATGTAGGCATATGGATAGCCTTGAGTTTAGGACATTTTGAGACCATTGAAAAGATGTCTGTATTTGAAGGCCTGAACGCCAGGTGTATCATTTCCTCACTCTGGTGCAGGGTGTCTATCTCTTCTTTTGAACTTACTACTCTTATTTTCAAGTTAACCTCCCGCTTTGTATAAAGCTGATAACTGTTATAAAAATTTTAACCAATCGCGCGAGTCTTATGTATATTATCATATATATAGTTAATGATAACTATGATTGTAAAACAATATACACTGACACAACATAGCAAAAAATTAAACTAATATTGATAGTGATTGATAAAAGTTAATTAGCATATGATAAGTAGATATCACACAAACGTACAATTTTTTTCTGAATAGAATTACTTTCAGATGAGTAGATTTACTTCATTTGCAATACTATTTGATAATTAGATGTATGCCATAGAAGAAAATTCAAAACAATAAGATTTAAATCATGTTCTCCTTTAAGGTACTTTTGTGAAAAGATACTTCATGGCAATGATGCGTCCGTCGAGGGATATTCTACTATTCTCGGTGTTACTTGGCATAACAGCTACGTATTTTGCAAGCTGGTTGCCTGATATTACAAATGTTGTAGGGATAGAGGGTTCCCGAATCAGCTCAGTAGTTTCTTTCGGTGCATTAAATGGGATGATCTTTGGCCCGATCCTGGGACCTGCTATATCCTTTTTAGGTGTTTTGTTACATGGACTTAGTAATCCAGGTTTTTTTGAAAAGGACACTTTTCATCTCATAAGTCCACTTTTCGTTGTATTCTCCTCATTGATAGGAGCTCTTTTGCTCTCAGGAAGAATAAAATTAGCCTTAATCCTTTATGCCATCCCACTCGTGGCATGGTATGCTTTTTCCACAGGAAGGAACGTATTCTATTACCCATGGTATCATATTTTGGTGCTTGTTGTATTTTATGAATTTGAGAATAGGTATAACAAAAGACTTAATTCTTCTAAATTTTTTCTTTTTATATACCTATTTTTAGTAGCTTCCATCGCCGTGCTTGCTGATCACATTGTAGGTTCCACAACAGCCCTTATATTTTATGATCTGCCCCCGGCAATGTTTGTCTCTGTAGCTCTGTTATACCCTGTAGAAAGATCTATACTTGCCCTGTGCTCTGCATTTGTTGTATATGTCCTGTTCTTAATGGTTCGTGTTATTCTGCAGGATATAAAAGCCTTTGAAGACAGGGCCCAGGAAATAAAAGAGGGAACAATTGAAGAATATATGCAGATGGAAGTGAAGAAGGTCCTTAATAAGCAAGAAAAAAAATAGATCATTTTTTGCATACGTGTTCTTCTATAACGCTGCATATTTTTTTTACCGAATCTGTAAATATATGATTAGGATCAGTTAAGCTAATTATATCGGTATCGTTTTTCTGGGGAACATCACACATACAAGGTATTGATGCAATGACGGGAATCCCAAAAACTTCCTTCTTTCCGGATAGATCAATAGATGACATATGGCTCATGTTCTCCACCAGATAACATTTCTTTTCCAGTGTCATATAAACACCTTTTACAAGTTGTTCGGTACACACGTAGCTTGCCTTATTAGGTTTCATGACAGACAGTACCAGATCTGCTATGGCAATGGCATTCACGGATTCGAACTCCACCCCTGGCCCTGTATCCAGGATCAAAACATCGATACCGTTCATAAATATAGATTTTTTGGCATCCAGAAGTAATTTCAATGCTTTTGCCTGCCACTTTCTATCCATATTGGAGATTTTTCTGATCGCGGCTATATCAGGATTGGACAAACCTATAATGAATCGGCCCTTAGTTCCCAGTTGAGGACCTATCTCATGCAATATATTATCAATGTTGCAGTTGCCATCAAGATATTCATTTAGCCACCATTTTGGATATTTATTGAAGAAAGTACACAAACAAGGTGCTTTTAGATCCATATCAATGAGACAAACATCATAACCTTCAAGAGCCAATAATGCTGCAATGTTCGTTGATATACATGTTTTTCCTGTTCCACCTTTAGATGAATGTACAGCTACAGTTACCCCCACATCATCACCCATTCTGAAAAAAGGCTATATTACTCCTCAGTCAGTTCTCTTATCATCGTTTATACAAAAATATACCTTTCTACCTGTACGGTATTTGTTCACATGATTCATCCTTACAAGCTGATTGAGGTAACCACTTTCCACAGCTCTTTCCTTAAGTGTGATCTTTGAGATGTCTTCAGCAGTAGCCGGTCCTCTCTCAAATAATACCGTTGCAGTAGTCCTCAAATGTTCCGGCAAGGAAAGCAATGTCATCACATCCAGACCACTGGAGAGAGATTCTTGCTCATTGTCCATGGACTGTGTTTTGGTCATCGATATGCCCTTTGGAACTAGACGATCCATTTTCTGATCGACACTGATCAGTATTTCAAGGATTTTCCCCAGGATCTCTTTTTCCGACATGTTCTCTATCTGATCACTTTTCATTATTGTCCATGACCCATTAGCAGGCATTGGTAAAAAACGTATCTAAAAGCACTTAGACATATAGACTCCGTCCAACATGTAACCCTGCTTACGATAATATTCTCTTACCCCAATACCACTTATAACAGATATCTTTTCAAAGCCTGCATCCTTTGCCACCCCTTCTGCATAGGAAAGCAATTCTGCCCCGTATCCTCTGTGCTGCCAATCATACTTTTTTGCAGTTTCGCCTACAGGAACCATAGATCCGTATACATGTAATTCCCTGACCAGTGCCGAATTCTGAAGTTCAAGCCTGTGAGGATCATGAGGGAACCTCAGTCTCAGAAAACCTATCAGAATATCCGACCGTACATCTTCAAAAGAAATGAAATGTTCCAGACCCCCACAACAATCATATTTTTCTATGACGAGTTTAATATTCTCAGGATCCGGCTCCATTCCATTAAGAATATTATGACCTACTTCACGGCAGCGGATACACCGGCAAGATCCACCGTGTTCTTCCAATGCAGTTTTAGCAAGTTGCCTGATATTACTTTTGCGGGTACCCGCGAGTATCTGGTGAGCCGGTATATCTCTCTGTATCCTCTGCAATCTTACCCATTTAGGCAGGAAGGATTTGATCCGGGCAAGCAGCCCCACAGCATTTTCATCTGTAAGAGCTTCATATTCCCCATTCTTCCACATTCTTTGAAGTTCTGTGCCCTCTGTGACCAGTGTCGGATATATTTTAAGGTAATCCGGCCTGAATCTGCTATCCTTGAATAGTCTTTTGAAGTTGCGCACATCCCCTTCAATGTCCATACCCGGCAGATGAGGCATCATGTGAAAACCCACTTTCAGGGCACTGTCCCGCAGAACCCTGTTCGCTTCGATGGTATCTGCAACAGTATGCCCCCTGTTAATTCGGGAAAGGACGAAATCATAGGTTGTTTGCACTCCGATCTCCACTTTGGTGGCACCTAATTTTAATAATATATCTATATGACCTTCCTTAGCCCAGTCAGGCCTTGTCTCAAATGTCATACCCACATTGCGGACACTTGCTGTTTCATTGGCCTCCTGCACTTCCTCAAGAGAGATATAAGGAAGATCCTTGCCAATGAAATGGACATGTTCCCGCCATTCGGTACCAAAAAAATCGTTCATGGCTTCAAGACATCTTTTTACGTACCATTCCTGGTAATCCAAAGCCCGAGCTGAGTAGGTCCCCCCCATTATGATCAATTCGGCTTTTCCAATGTCATGACCTATCTGTTTTAATTGCCCAAGACGGGCAGTGGTTATCCTGTATGGATCATATTCACATTGGATCGCCCGCATTGTAGAGGGTTCCTGCCCCATATAACTTTGTGGTGAAGCAAAAGAAGAACCCGGACCTCCGGGACAGGGAACACATGTCCCATGCGGACATGCAGCAGGTGAAGTCATAGCTGCGATCACAGCTACGCCTGAAATGGTACGCACGGGTTTTTTCCGAAGGAACTCCCTTACTAAAAGTTGCTCCTCCTCGTCCCCAGATACTATAATATCTGCATTAGTAGGTAGAGAAGAGAGTTTGTGATATTTGCTTACTTGCTTCTTCGCCTTAACCAACTGCTCTGGGTCTCGTACTTCCCCATTGAGTACTTTTTCCAGGAGTTCACGGCAAGCCAGAGTGAATTCACTATTCGTATCCATAATTATATTCGATATTAGTTGCAAAAATCTACCACAAGCGCTTCAAGCTGTATTCTGTCATTGGCAGCCTGTAACATTTTAAAGTTAGCATCTGCAATCTTAATGGTCCACCTGGCAATCCTGTGTTCAGGTTCTCCGGACCCCGCGACGATCCTGTGAAGACGCTCGAGTATCTCATAGCCTGTAAAACCGTTGTCTACAAGCATACGGTCTATGACCTTCCTGGCCTCCATTATGTTCCCGACGGTAGCAGCCTCAAAGAGCAATCTTATGTCACCTAGTTCTTCCCTGACAGCAGCATCGTATATAACCTGCGTTCCTATAGATTCACCGCGGGCGAGAAGAACTGCTACCTGCAATGTATTAAGTGAAGTTGCCACGTTGCCACGTGAGTGATATAACAATGCCTGGATGCCATCCTCCGTGATAAGAAAACCTTCTATTCCAGCTACATGCTTTATGAAATCGCCCAGTTTTTCATCTGATACATGCCTGAAAAAAAGCTGTAAACCTCTGGAACGCAGAGGTGCTATCAATCTCGAAGGCTGGGTGGTGGAAAGAATGAACCTGCACGTTGCTGTGTATTTTTCCATCATCCGCCTTAATGCATGCTGTGCATTTGGGTCAAGGGTTTCGGAGCTATCTATGAATATGACCTTATAGTCCGAATCTATTGGTGCCATACTTGCAT
Organism: Methanomethylovorans sp.; assembly: GCF_041305605.1. Taxonomy (GTDB): domain Archaea; phylum Halobacteriota; class Methanosarcinia; order Methanosarcinales; family Methanosarcinaceae; genus Methanomethylovorans. The sequence goes on along the minus strand of NZ_JBFYLB010000116.1, from coordinate 4,383 downwards.
ATTCATTGATTATTTCCTTGAAGATGGAGATCACACTTTTCTGGATCTTCTTCGGGTCATCAGTACCCAGTATACGCGTAAACCTCTTATCCCGGACCAGGTAACTTTTACCTTTGTCAAAAAAATCAGACGCATTGAAGTAAGTGAAATTCCTCTCGAAGCCTTCACCATACAGTGCATATGCCAAAGCAAAGGCAGCGGTGGCTTTTCCAGAGTTTGCCGGCCCATACAATAACAAGTGTGGAACATTACGCGATAATGCAAGCCTGTGAAGAGTGTTCACAGATTCTTCATTACCTACAAGCTCCTCCAGTCTTAAAGGCCTATACTTAACGGTCCAGAGGTCTTTTGTACTTGTTTGCTGAATCAGGCCTGACCCTCACTTTTATCTTTCAATACTTCGTTTATCATCTTTCCATAGACTGGCCTTGCTATTACCACACCTATGAACACACCTATTATAGTGGTTATGGCAAACCCTTTCAGGGACCCGAAACCCATCAATACCAACGGACCCATGGCAATGACAGTTGTTGCTGCAGCAGCCAATATTATACTAAATGCCTTGGTTATCCTGGAAAGATAAACCTTTGTAGGAGGCAGTTTGCCTTCATACAGCACTTCGTCAGTGATGATAACCAGGTGATCAATACCTGTGCCTATGGCAGCGATAATGCCTGCAATACTTGGCAGATCAAGTTGCCATCCTATGGCGGCGGCAACTCCCAATATCATTATTACTTCACTAAGAGAAGTGCCTACCATAGGTATGAGGATTTCCTTTTGGTGATATTTCCTGTACACCACAAAGGCAACTGCCAATAGGGCTATCAATCCTGCGAGCACAGATTCGTTCTTAAATTGTGTTCCCAGTGCAGCATCTACATGTCCTGCACCTATGATCTCCACATTGACAGGAAGAGCCCCGGCTCTCAGATGGATCTGAAGTTGCTGTGCTTTTGCCTTACCCTCATCTCCAGCGCCTGTGGAAGATTGCCATGAATAGATCGGACCTGTTTCCAATTGCTGAGCAGCAGAGTTACTTAGAGGAGCACTGTATACTTCGTTGCCATCAAGTAACATTACCAGATTATGCCCCATAGGGTTGGTGGTAGCTCCCGCCTCGATAGCTGCTTTCTGCAGAGCCAGTGCTCCGGTTTCGCTGAGAGTAAAAGGTGTGGACCACATCCCATCCTCCTCATTGAAGCCAACTATACCGACACTCCCTATATCTTCTCCATATAGCACATGTTTTGTCTCATTACCTGTTATCTGGATACGTATCTCGAATTTGCCGGGTTTTTCTGCGATCTCTCTTGCTGTTGCCAGATCAATGCCTGCAAAATCAATAAGGATGTACTCATCACCTACTGTCTTTACGGGTATGTCCTTAAGTCCAAGCGAATTCATCTTTTCACTAAGGATAGTTTTGGTAAGATCACGGGTCTCTGTCCTCACCCCATCTTTGTATCGAGAGCTGCCATCAGCATTTTTCAGGATGGAACCACCCACTGCATTCATCAGGGTTTCGATCTGCTGCTCTGTGACAGCTGTCCTGATCTCATATTCCACTCCATCCGTAGTAACCATCGGAACGATCTCAGCCTTCAATGAATTGGCGAGATAGGACTCAATAAGTGCCTCTTTAGACGTGGTCAGCTTGACCTGTGTCAGTTCATTTTCTTTACCGATGGTGTATTCACCTAAACCCAGCAGATCCATCTGAGCACTTGTAACAGTAGCCGGAGTAGTGAAAGTGATAGCCTGAGCTTGAGCCTGTCCTTCTCCATTGACAGCAGACGTTGAACCTGTAATCTCAATGGTATTACCTATTACTGGTTCTACAAGGGTCTTCAGAAGCATCTTTGTGTCCCCATCGACCTGTACCAGTGCACCCTGAAGCTTGACCTGTAACCATGAACCACCTTCCAGGTCCAGTCCATATTTGAGATTGGTCGTAAATCCTTCTTCAGAGTTATAGCCGGGATGAATGAAAGCTACCGACCCCAGAAGAGCAATTATGAATACTATGACCCTCAGGTCCCTGAATATACTCTTTGGTTCTTCATCTTCTCTCATGCTCTTCTCCTCCTTGCTCCTTCTTTTTGAACATACCAACGCAGAATGGAGACATTAGTCAGCCAGGTGTTCATAATATCAGCTACAAGCCCGAAGATGAGCACAATAGAGATGTCCGAAAGCAGATTGATCTGGGAAAAAGAAGGTATGACTAGATAGGAATATGTAGCCACTATGTACATCACGATCAAGGCTGCAAGAGTAGTGGTGGTCATGGTTATACCCGTACCCATAGCATTTGTAATATTTTCCTCGACTTCACCTCTTCTCTTAAGCACCCTGGTGGTAAGCAAAATGTCGCTGTCCACCGAGTAACCTATAAGCATCAGTAGCGCTGCCACGGTACCGAGAGATAATTCGATGCCAGCTAGATTCATAAAAGCTACAGCTATTATAATATCACAAAAGGCCGATAATACAACAGCACCGGAAGGTATGAAAGTCTTGAAGATCACGAATACAACCAGTGACATTCCCAAGAATGAGAAAAAAACTGCTTTTAGAGCCTGATTCTGAAGGTCTTTTCCATACACCGGACCGATCTGTCGGATCTCTACATTCTCATAAGTATCTGTAACATCCTTGGTGAGACTCAGCTGTTCTTCATTAGACATGGGACCAAATTGCATGACGATCCTTGAGCCTGTCTGTCGTACGTCAGTTAGAGGATAAGTGGAATACTTTTCATTGAGCGAAGCTATCGGCGTATCTGTGGTCAGAGAGACCATTGTACCGCCTTTGAATTCCATGCCCAGTTTCACCGGTGCTCCGGTCGTAGCTAAGGTGAAGGCAATGATTAATACGGCTATAAGGAAGGTAGCAACAGGCAAAACCAGCAATTGTCGGTCGTTGTGCTTCCTTACGAACGAATCCAGTTGTTCCGTAAGAGATAGACTCATCTTCTGATGCTCCAAGAGTGTAAGAGTGATGGAAACTAAGATTTATATTTCGTGTCCAAAATACACTACAACTTATATATACTACTTGCTATTTTTATAGGTCGATGACAGAAAGACCCGGATTAGATGAATACTTTCTGGAGATAGCTACCGTAGTGGCAAAAAGGTCAACCTGCCTGCGGAATCAGGTCGGAGCTGTGATCGTCAAAGACAAAAGAATACTTTCCACTGGTTATAATGGTGCTCCCAGGAACATGGCCCATTGTCTCGACATTGGCTGCATCAGGCAGCAGAATAACATAGAATCCGGCACACGCCACGAGAAATGCAGGGCAGTGCACGCCGAACAGAATGCTATCATCCAGGCAGCACTTTACGGCGTAAGCATAGATTCTGCAACCTTGTACTGCACACATCAACCATGCATCCTTTGCGCTAAGATGATCATTAATTCAAATATCAGAAGAGTTGTGTTCCTGCAATCATATCCGGACAAGGATTCCATAGAGTTCTTCGCTGAAGCAGGAGTAGAGCTGGTGAACCTGCTCTTAAACCCTGTCCCTTAGATATTTCAGGCTCTTTTTGATCAGGTCTTCTTCATCCGACCTGTACATTTCCTTTACCGTTGTTTGCTCCTGTGACCTGAGGTTAAGGCCGCGTATAATAACTACAGGGCAACCACCGTTACCTTCACCCATAAGCAGGTTCGCTGCACCTGCGATCTCATCAACGACAGCTTCTTCTGTGATCTTCAACTCTTTCCCAAAAAGATCATTTTGCCCCCTCCAGTCTTTCAGAGGATGTATAAGGTAGACCCCTACGGCCACGCCCGTCTGCCCCAGCTTGAAAGCTCTGCCATTTGTATCAGTAATGATCACACTGACCTGTGTACCAGTGGAACTCTCGATCCTCTTCCCAATATATTCAGCGCTTGCATCCGGATTTGCCGGAAGCTCCAGAAGCATTTCACCTTCAACATTGGATTCATCGATACCTGCATTGATGCATATATGACCAGTCCTCATTTCCACAAGCAGTACCGGTGAAGATATCAGGCATTCCTTGCTCCTCTCCAGAACCGCCTGTATGAACTCGGGAGCAAATCGAGTATGTTTGGAGAACTCTACCGCTTCTGCACCAGCAACGATCCCTTCCAGGGAAAAAATCCTTCCTTCGGCTTTCCCAACAATGGTGGAAGCTATAACTATAATGTCCCCATCAAGGATATCGGTTCTTTCACAAATGATCTGTGCGATGTCATCCCCTTTTTTTATCAAAGGGATATTTTCCACTGCAAAAGCCTCAAATCTCAAAGATCACACCTAGTGCTAACAAGTCATTAGGCATAAATAAGCCTATCTACATATAAACAGATGCGGCGATGATGATAGTTACCCCGACTGAG
>NZ_JBFYLB010000115.1:0-7511 GCF_041305605.1 Methanomethylovorans sp. | reverse complement strand
TAAATGTTCTGAGAATTAAAGAATCTCAAAGTTCTGCAATTGGTAAGAATACTCTTAATTCTTCGGACATCATGGAAAGAAATATCCATGAAATCAATAAAGAACTTTATTTTCATTCTTCTCCTGATGTAGAGCATCTGATAGAGCAGAAACTGATGGAAATAAAAAGAAACATGGTCCTTACAAAAGAAACAATAGTAGCACAATCTGCAACTATCTATTCTCAGATCGAAAGGGATCTCAAACGCCAGTTCGACATGGATATGATCTCAGAAAAGGTCTATAGGCAGATCGACCGCCGATTAAAGATCGAACGTGAAAGAAGGGGAATTCTGTAAATGGCAGTAGATCCAAGAGCAAAAAAAGGTTTCATTGAAATTCTGAATGGAGAAAATAAAGGTGAACAGATCGAGATCCTGTATTTCCCGCCGGAATATTCCATTGAGAAGAGCAATACTTTTGCAGAGATCTCCGTACCGGGTCTTGAATCTCCTTATCTGCAGTACGTAAAAGGGAATGCAGGCAGTATTACGCTTGAAGCATTTTATGATACCTATGAAGAAGGAACGGATGTCCGGGAATTTACAAAACAGCTTTCTAACCTTATGAACATTGACCCCGAACTCCATGCCCCTCCTCCCCTGCGTTTTATATGGGGAATGCCTTCACAGGAACCTTTTACCTGTGTTCTGGAAAGGGTGACCACACGATTCACAATGTTCAATTCAAATGGTATCCCTGTCCGGGCCAGGCTCAGTATAACACTTAAAGAGTTCAAGATCGGACTTAACGAACGTGAAAGGAACAAACAGTCTTCTGACAGGACAAAAGTGTATGTAACAAAGCAGGGAGAGAGTTTATGGTCGATCGCCTACAAACAATACGGAGATCCGGCACTGTGGAGACATATTGCGTACAAGAACAGGATATATGATCCCAGATCGCTTGAACCGGGAATGGAATTGATCATTCCATCCGTGGAGTGAGACATGGCAGATATGATAACAGGCCAGGAGATATATGTCCCTGTTTTTACTGTGAAATGGGCAGATAATAACGAGATCATTCCAAGGGATGACATAATTGGGATAGAGATCGATGAAGATCTGGAAAGTCCTGGCATGTTTAAGATCTCTTTTAATGAACAGTTCGATCTCGCTACCCAGCAATTCAAATGGCTTGACGACATGCGTATTGATCCCGGTACCAGGCTTATGATCTTCTTTGGATATGCTTCGGCTCCCCAAGAGCAAGGAACAATGAGGGGTAAGATCAAAGCGATATCTCCTGGTTTTTTGTCAGGGGGGTCTCCAGTACTGACTGTTGAAGGTTATGATCTTTCCCATGACCTTCAAAAAAGACAGCACAAAGTGAAATGTGATAATGTGACGTATGCGGATGTTGCCGGGGAGATCGCCATAAAGAATGATCTGTCTCCCGAAGGTGTAGAAAGCGATAAACTGATGGTGCATCAAAAGATAGAGAGAAAAGTCGATGAAATGGACTATGCCTTTTTGCAGAGACTTGCAAAAAACATAGAGTTCGAGTTTTTTGTAAGGGACAGAACTCTCTATTTCAGAAAACCCAAAGACGATCATAATGCGAATGTGAGTTTTGAATTCCATAAGAATATAATCAGTTTCAATCCCCGAATGAGTTCTTCAAACCTGGTCTTTGAAGTAAGGGTAACGGCATGGAGTGAAAAAGAAAAGAAAGCCATTTCAGAAGTTGTCCAGCTCAAAGATATTGAGAGCAAGGTAGGAGTACCCGATTTTTCCAGCATTGTAGAAAAAGCCGAGGGGAAACTTTGCAAGGTCAAACTGGAAGGAAGGGTTGTAAGCTCCAGAGAAGAAGCAAGGGTAATTGCTCTTTCTGAATTGAAAAGAAGGAATATGGGATTCATTACAGGAACTCTGGAATGTGCCGGTGATCCGCAACTTCGTCCTGGTATGACAGTGAACATCGAAAAAGTAGGAAAAGGGCTCTTCAGTGGAGTTTACTATGTTACAAAGGCAAGGCATGTACTCGGGGAAAGCGGTTATAAAACAACGCTTGAAGTTCGAAGGTGTTTGTAATGGGCCTTAATGAATTGTTAAGCCTGCAGGAAAACCCGCAGAACAGGAACATCTACGGAGTTGCTATTGGTATTGTAACAAGCAACAATGATCCGGATGGGCGGGGTAGGGTAAAGGTTAACCTGCCATGGAGAGGGGAGGACGATGAAAGCTACTGGGCAAGGATCGCAAGTCCCATGGCCGGAAATGAAAGAGGGCTTGTCTTTTATCCGGAGGTGGACGATGAAGTGCTTGTTGCCTTTGAGCGTGGGGATATTAACTATCCCTATGTCATCGGTTCTCTCTGGAATGGACAGGACAAACCACCTGAAACCAATGCCGATGGAAAAAACAACATCCGTAAGATTAGATCCAGAAGCGGGCATGAAATCATATTCAATGATGATGACAAAGCAAAGCAGGAAAAGATCGAAATACACACCAGAGGAGGGCATAGGATCATTCTGGACGATTCCGGCGGCAAGGAAAAAATCGAAATTGTTGACAAGAGCGGGAATAATAAAATCACCATTGACTCAGTACAGAATTCCATTGCACTGGAAAGTGCTATGAAGCTTACGATAAAGGCAAATGTTGTTGAGATAGAGGGTACCGCTTCTTTAACACTGAAGTCCAATGCCTCTTTGACTATTCAGGGGATGCCTGTAAAGATAAACTGAGGTTTTTTAATGCCACCTGCAGCAAGAGTCGGGGATCTGACATCACATGGAACTCCTTTAGGTCCTGGGCCCGGAAGTCCTAATGTATTGATAGGAGGTATGCCTGTCTGGAGAGCAACAGCCGACCTTCATAACTGTCCGCTTTCCTCAGGGGTAGTACCTCATGTGGGGGGAGTTGTGATAGCAGGAAGTGCTACGGTGTTCATTAACAACCTCCCTGCCGCCAGACAGGGAGATATCGTTACGGAAATTGGTCCTCCGAACACTATTGTGATGGGGTGCCCTACGGTGTTGATAGGGTAAATGCAAAAGTGGGGCTGAAAGGTGAATATTCTTTGGGAAAAGGGGATTTAAAATGGGCAGGGAGTTTCTGGGAGTAGGGTGGAAATTTCCACTCAGTGTGGACCACAATGGGAAAGTGGCAGTTGCAAGCTTTGAGGATGATATTAAAGAGGCTATCTGGATCATCCTTGGAACTGCAAAAGGTGAACGTGTGATGCGACCCGATTTTGGGTGCGGTATAAATGAATATGTTTTCTGTTCTATGGATACACTGAATCTCCATCTTATAGAGAATACTGTGTATGAGGCATTGAAAAAGTGGGAACCCCGAATCGAAGTGCTTGGTGTAAAAGCTGACCTAAAGTCAGCAGAGGAGGGAAAGCTCCTGATAAACATTGATTACAAGGTCCGCACAACCAATACCCAATTCAATATGGTCTATCCCTTCTACATAAAAGAGGGAGTGTGAGCCGATGATAGCTCCGCAGATCAGCCAGATGGATTCGGAAACGACCCTGGCAGAGATCAGGAAGAAGGCGCCATTTTATGTGCCTGAGTGGAACACCGGAGATGAAAGGGACTTTGGGGTTGGCCTTTCAAGGATCTTTGCCAATATGTCAGAGACCATAATGAGCAGGTTAAATGAGGCTCCTCAAAAGCATTTTCTTTCGTTCCTTGAAATGCTCAATTCCTCGCTGATACCTGCCAGCCCTGCAAGAGTCCCGCTTACATTCATGCTCAGTGAAGGAGTTTCTGAAAATGTTCTGGTGGAGTCTTCTGTTCAGGCCTCTGCAGACGGTCCTGATGGAAAGCCGGTTATCTTTGAGACGGAAACAAATATTATCGCAACCCCATCCAGGCTGGTATCCGTTTATAGTGTGATAAAGGACAGCGATGAGATCTTTAAGCATACGGAAGCCATAAATGGAACAGCACCAGCAGAGCTTTTTACAGGAGATAAATCCTTACAGGAACATGTTCTCTACATAGGAGATGAAAATCTCTTCAACCTGAAAGACGGTCACATTATTATTAATTTTGCTGGAAGTGATGTGAACTTACTGCGTAAACTAGGATATAATGATACCGGGAAACCAAAGGGGCTTGCTGAATGGAAATATGGAGTAAAGATAAAGGAAAAAAAGGATGGAAAAGAAGTTGAAGCAATAAAGTGGTGTCGCTTTGGGAGTGTTGTAGTTAATGGAAATCAGGTAGTAATAAAAAAGGATCCTGTTCTTGGAGAGTGTAAAGAGATCGAAAGTGGGGTAGTGATCTCAGATAAAGTGGAGGTTAACGGTGTAGAGAGCAGGTGGATAAAGTGCAGGATATGTGAAAACCAGATAGGCAAGTTCAAGGATCTTAGCTTAACAGGGCTTAAGGTCTCAGTCTCACCTATGCAGACCTCCATCAATAAAGGCGGATCAGTAAAAAAGGTCCAGGGAATAGGAAATGTGTTCTATTCCAAACTTGCAGGGAACAACGTTCTAAATAAAATTGAAACTCTTGATCAACTATTAAAGCTCAATGAAGAAGAACTGGCATTTCGGCTCCAATGCAGTAGGAAACGGGCTCAAAACATCCTTGAAGCAGCTCGAAAGCAATTTTTCGACAAAACTATAGAAACAGCGCATATCGATAGCAAAGATACCTTCGGCAATACAAATTTACAGGGGATAGCACCTGATCTTTTATATTACAACGATACTCCTATTCCGATAGAAAGTCCGGAGAAGGCACTGTATCCTTTTGGAACAAAACCACAAATTTACGATACTTTTTACATAGCATCTGAAGATGCTTTTTCAAAAAAAGGATATAAAGTTAGTCTGAATTTTAGTTTGGATCATGGTAATCCGAGTTCATCTGATAGATCGGCTATCCCCATACTTTCATGGGAGTACTGGGATGGGGAAAGCTGGAGCATTCTTGAGATCGATGAAAGTGACAAGAAGAATTTAAGTGATAATACTGAATGTGCCAGACGAAGTAATTCCGGAAGAGGCAATGGATCTGATTTCAGTTCCACAGTTTTAACTATTTCTGATATGCCTGATGTAAAACCAGTCCGGGTTAATGGAAAAGAAAATTACTGGATCCGCACCCGGCTGGTGGGAGGAAACTACGGAAAAGAATACGAGATCAATGATAATACTGTCATTCCCGGTTCTTTCTGTCCTCCCAGAATGAAAGATTTTAAAATTAGATATGAGGCTAATGGGAAAGAGACTCAGCCTGAATATATTTTTGCTGTGAATAACCTCGAATTAAGGAATTGTCCGGATGAACTTAAAACCAATGGCATTTTCAAGCCTTTCCTGGCTCTGCCGGATACACACCCTGCGGTTTATTTTGGATTTGACAGGGAGCTTAAAAAGGGACCTTTCAGCCTTTTTATAAATATTGATGAAAGCATTGAATACCCGGAATCATTCATGCCAAAAGTAAGGTGGCAGTATCTAGGTGATGAAGACCCTGAAACCTGGAAAGAACTGGAAGTACTGGATGAAACCTCAGGGTTTACAAAAATGGGAATGGTACAGTTTACTGTTCCAGAAAAAATGAAAGCTTCCAAGTTCTTAGGTTCAGGGGATCTGTACTGGATACGGGCAGTAATTACCGGAGATTTCTATGAAAATCCTGTTACTAAAATCCAAGATCAAGTACCACTCAAGGAGTTTAAATTATATCTAAAAAAGAAGAGGCCTTTAGTCTATAGAAATTTAGGGATAAAACTTCCTGATGTCTTTCAAATACAACCTCTGACCACAGTTGGGAAAATTTCAGTTATCCCGAATTTGAACATTGCAACAGATGCCATTAAAGTAGATGAACAAAGTGTGATAAAAGGATATAATGTTGCAACTGTAACCCAGATATCAGATATTGGGCAGATTAAGGAATGCAAAATGGATTTCGAGCTTTTTAATATCGATCTTATGCCCGATAATCTCAAAAAGCTTCCTCCGAAAGTCCTTGGTTTTTATCTCAATTCTGTCTGGGCTGCACAATCCAGAACGATCAGAGATGAAATAATTGGTTCAGGTAATGGGGAAGCAGATCAAAAGTTCAGGCTTATTAACACTCCTGTAATAGATGAAACAATATGGGTGGACGAAGTTACTACGCTTTCTGACAAGGAACAGAAGATACTGCTTGAGCATCCAAGCAACGTAAGCCTTAGAAAAGATGATAAAGGAAATATCCTGGAATTCTGGGTCAGATGGACTGCAGTACGTGATCTCTTTGACTCAGCAGGCGAAGACAGGCATTACATTATTGACAGAAACACAGGTGAAGTATGTTTTGGAGATGGAAAACAGGGAATGGTCCCTCCCATAGGTGCTAATAATATTAAAGCCACGTACAGCATAGGTGGAGGAAGATCAGGAAATCTTGATGCTTTAACTATCTCAAAACTTCAGAGTTCTATAGCTTTTGTGGATAAGGTCTTCAATCCTATCAGCTCTGATGGTGGAACTGAAACAGAGGATATCGACAGTCTGCTTAATAGGGCACCTGTTGTCCTTAAACACAGGAACCGGGCGATGGCAGCTGAGGATTATGAGTGGCTTGCAAAAGAAGCTTCCAGGACTGTGGCCAGGGTCAAAGTACTCCCTAATTTTAGTTATGAAGGGAAATTCAGCACAGGGTGGGTTACAGTGATCATAGTCCCTGAAAGCCCGGACCCGCAACCTGTCCCTTCTAATGAATTAAAACATCGGGTCACAGAATACTTAACAAAGAGGTGTCCTGCTGTAGTAAACCTGAAAGTGATACCACCCTCTTATGTAAAAATAGATGTTTCAGCTGAACTCGTGACCGATGTTATTGATGCAATGCCCGTAATAGAAATGGAAGCCAAAAGGAGGGTTTCTGAGTTTTTACATCCCCTTACCGGTTCTGCTGAGGGCAAAGGCTGGAATTTCGGCTTTGCTCCATGCGTATCTGATGTCTACTCGATACTTGAGCAAATAGAATACGTGGATCATGTAAATAATGTAACAATGAGCCTTCATGATAGTTCAAAGGTCATGAAAGTTGATGATGCATCGGCCATGGTCAAGCTGCCTGAATATGCCCTTCCTTGTAACGGGGAGCATCAGATCACCGTAGATTGGAAGAATAGCAAACAGGAGGGATGAATTTGTTTCTGCCTAAACCTGATCTTGACAATAGGACATTCGATCAGCTGGTAGATGAAGCCAGAAAACTTATTCCAGGATATTCCCCGGAATGGACAGATCACAACCAGAGTGATCCCGGAATTACCCTTCTCGAACTCTTTGCATGGCTTTCTGAAATAGCCTTGTATCGCATAAACCTTGTGACCGATGCGCATCGCCTTAAATATCTCAAACTGCTGGGAGTCAGGCCGCAGCCATCAACACCGGCAAACTTAGACCTCACATTCAGTTCTGCTCAACAGCAAACATTGAAAAAAGGCATGCAGGTATCAACAGAGCTTGCAGGAAAAAGGGTTTATTTTCAGTTAGAT
>NZ_JBFYLB010000114.1:0-5683 GCF_041305605.1 Methanomethylovorans sp. | reverse complement strand
GCCTGGATGATGCGCTTATCATCGGTATCTGTCATGGATATCTGATGCTTTGCCGCTATTATGCATACTTCCCGCAGCAGCACGTCGTAATCCTCGTCAAGTTCAACAAAACCACAATCAATAGCTAGTTCCCTCAGGTCCAGGCCATGTGTGGGCAGCCCTTCGTTTTCCACAGCAAGCAGCATGTGCTCAGCCAATCGTTCAGGATCTTTTTCCAGCAAGCAACATTCCTCAACCTCACAGCTTTCGGAAATCGTCAGCGTACCGAACCATGTAACTGTCTTCAACTCATTCCTCCCGGATAGAAGCCCCGGTGTTGTTGGCTCTGGTAATTATCACTTTACCCCCGATGGTGCTGTCCAGGAAAGCCTGTGCATCCTCCTGCAGATAAGCCGCATCCTCGGGATTATCCGTAAAAGCATATACTACAGGCCCGAAAGAGCTCATGCCTGCACCATAAGCACCACTGTCCTGCAAAAGCTCGATAAGATCCCTGACGGCCTGGTGCTGCAACTGTACTTCCCTCTGCTTGAAACCAATGGTCTGAAGACGGTTGGTGGCCTGCCCGAAGCTCTCAATATCCTTTTCCATAATAGCAGGCATCATTTTCATTAACACGATATGGGCTACGGCCTGTGCTTCGTGAAATGGGATAGGACATTCCTTCCTGAATATATCCACTTCCTGGGAATCATGAGCTCCGATGTGTATGTCCTCGCCCGGTAAAGCCAGTACTATCTCCCAATCTGGGAAATCCTCCCTGAAAAGCACGGGTGCCGGAGGTGTTTTGCTTGCCGAGGATGGGGAGAACGAACCCTTATCCACGAACTTATGCCCGCCATCAACTATGAAACCGCCTTTCTCAAAAGATGCAACACCAATACCTGAAGTGCCACCGCGACCTACGGCAATGGCCAGCTCCCGCACGCTCAAACCCAGGTCATACAGCCTGTTCACAGCAGCAGCAACTGAAAGAGCTGCCTGGGTCCCGGAACCACAACCCACATGAGGAGGCATATCTTCTTCTATGGTCACCCTCACACCCTGACCCTCTGGAAGCAAGACCCTGGCCGCTGCCTTCATGCGCTGTGCGAGCAAAGAGTGACCTATGATCTCTATGTCATCAGCGATCTCCGCTGAGATCACCACATGGGGATGGTCAATTGATATTCCAACCCCACCGTCCACTCTTCCAAGCTCGGCATTCATATCTATAAGACCCATGTGAATTCGGGAAGGGGACTTTACTCTGATCATCCAGGTCTTAATCATCCTGCATATTATTAAACTTTGACACTTGGATCTCGATATGGACTTTATATAGTGCTCATCTATAGGTGCGTACCAATAACCAGCCCGTTCTGAGCACACCCCGATCAAGTGCAAAACGCAGGAATACAGGAATGAATCTGTAAATACGCAGTCTTACATCAGCCATCAATTGCATATCCAGCACCTTTTCATCGAACCTGGGTTCCAGAAAATAAGAAAAATCCTGCCAGTAATGATGCAAGGATCCAAATGCCCCAAAAAGAAAACCACACAACATCCCTGTATCAGCCGGATTGGGAAGTCCAAAAGAGATATCACATCTGCCACAATACAACCTGATGTTGCGCATGGTGCCCCTGAAAAGCCTAAACAGAGGGGGTTTTATAGCATTAAATATCTTAATAATGTCCTTTGCCTTCAGTTCTTTTTTCTTTTTTGTACTTTTTGCTTCATTTGTGATCTTTCCTTCAGGCGCTATATCCACATCCTTTACAGTAGCAGGGCCGGATTTTTCCATTTCTCTCTTTTTATCGGCATCTTGATCTTTCTCTGGAGCGGAACTTTTAGGCTCAGTTGGATAGAGCACTTTGGAATAGGACAGGAAGAGCCATTTGATGACTATCTTTCCTGAAATATCCTGATCTTTTTTCTTCAGGTCCACTATCAGGTCTATAGCACAGAAAAATACAAGCAACGCCATCAGTAGGATTATCAGCGCCGCTACCTGTACAACCTGTATTGCAGTGAACATGGTACGCCCGGATCAAAGAAAACTACAACGGACCAGAAATAAGAGATATAAATGTAAAATATATCTCTATCCTCTTTCCGGTTTACTGCCCTTCTACCTCTATTTCAACAGAGCTTTCACTTTCGTGAGCTGGCTCGGTACCGTTGCTATCTTTACCCTTGTCCTTTTTCCCCTTCATGGTCTTGATCTTCTCGATAAGACCGGGAACTGATTCCAGGAGAATGCCAATATCAGACTTACCGGAAATAGACATCAAACGAACTTCATCTTTGGATACGACTATGAAAGCCACAGGCTCTATCTTTGCGCCTGCTCCGCCACCGCCACCAAAACCTTCTTCGTTGTCTTTGCTCTTTCCCTCTCCACCACCTGTACCGAAACCAAAGGAAACCTTGGTCACGGGAATGATGGTCGTATCCCCAACTGTTACGGCATCACCCACCACTGTCTTGGTGCTCACAAGTCTTTCAAGTTCACTGGACACTTCTTTCATCAGGTCTTCAAGTCCCATGGTATTTACTCCCATAAAAGTCGATAACTACGTTTTAGAGGTTTATGGCCCATACATGATATAAATTGCCCTGAGATTCCTCATTATGAATTGTCTTGGAAGAAGTTCATCAATGAGAACTTCACCTTCTCAGGCTGCACGTCCACAAACTCTTCTTTTTCATCCGGCGGGAATATCTCAAATACAGCGAACTTTCCATATCTTTGGCGGGAATCTGTAAGGAAGCGGCCGTCAAGTAATATCCTTACTCCATAATCCACAGGAGAACGCACGACCCTGCCCATGGCCTGCCGTATCTTGCGGATAGTAGGGATCTGCACAGCATAGTCCCAGCCGGTTCCGAACCCGTAAGAATGGTCATAGGCTGACTCCACGGCATTCATCCTGTCATTGAGGGCCGGATAACCTACTCCCACGATTATGACCGTTCTGCCCCTGCCATCCCTAAAATCCACTCCCTCACTCAATGTACCCCAGAGATATGAGAAAAGCACACCTTTTCCTCCTTTCTCACCAAGTTCAAAAAAAGCTTCTCTCACTTCATGAGAAGATACTCCAGCCTCATCCAGGAACGTGGGTACGTTCAGGCTGTCGCCAAGTTTTGAATAGTATCTCCTGGTCTCAGCTGCGCTCTGGAAAAAGATGATTACATTACCCTTGGAATTCTCGATAGAATCTACCAGCACCTGCTCCACAGCTTCCAGAGCATGAGGATCATCCCTGCTTCTTGCGAACAAAGGAGGAACATCTACCGCTATAGTAAGACGTCTTTCAGGAGGAAATGATGTGCTGTAGGCAAGTTCACAAGTGTCTCGTTTTATACCCAGTGTGGCCTTCACCATATCAAAAGGTCGCAGCGTGGCAGACATAAGAATGACCGAGAACACAGAAGTAAAAAGGGGCTCAGTCACATTGCTGGGAATACAGGTGAAAAGTTCCAGGCGTCCGTATACCTCATCGTTCAGGTCCCTGCGCACATTCATGATGGGATAGTAGCGATGATCGTTTGACAGGACAAGATATGAGGATAGAAAATCTGCAGCATAGCGTATATGTGACCTTTTGAGTACTTTGCTCAGGCCCTTCTTGTACTGCTCTTTATACTCCTCATCAAGCATTTGTCCGAACTCGCTTGCCTCGGAGAGCACAACCTGTATGGCAGCTTCATCCTTAAAACCCATTTCCAGTGCCTGTCTCATGAACCTGCCTCTTACCATGTCATTGCGTTCATAAGGATCGCTGATGCGCATATCATACCAGAGCCGACCCACTCTTTCCCTTTCACCGAACTTGAACCTGTTGTTGTATGTCTCCCGGAT
This sequence comes from Methanomethylovorans sp., assembly GCF_041305605.1. Classification (GTDB taxonomy): domain Archaea; phylum Halobacteriota; class Methanosarcinia; order Methanosarcinales; family Methanosarcinaceae; genus Methanomethylovorans. Next base: position 1,830 of record NZ_JBFYLB010000114.1, on the reverse strand, counting down.
GATATCATTTAACATTTTGAACAATTCAAATGCACGGCTTTCAGGCATTTGATCATGATTGGCTTCTATTTCTGCAACAGCTTTTTCAATAGTATGTTCGGTGATGGTTATAGATGAATGCGAACGTGCTGCAGATTCAAGGTTGTGTGCCTCATCAAAGATCACTATGACATCCTGTGGCTCCTTGTCCAGCCAGGTAAGCAATGTTGCGAATATCTCCACACTCAGTACATGATGGAAATTGCAGATAATGAGATCTGCATACTTCAATTCCCTTTTAAGCAATTCATAGCCACACATCCCTCTTTTTGTGGCATATTCATTAATTTCCTCGGGAGCGCGCACATCAGCAAAAAGCCACTGCCTGAATACCTCACTTTCAAAGCGCAGTACTTCATAAAGGTCATTGCATGCTCTTTCCCTTACACTACGAACCTTTTGTTCGGCTGCTTCTATTTCATTGAACAGGGCATCTCTTAAGGCTATAAGGGCCGGGTCCCTGGAACGTTTGTAATTCTCCGAGGCAGACTTAAGCTCCTTTTTCTTCAGATCGATTTCCTTTTCCAGCTCTATCAGCTCAAAGGTATTATCCCTTTTTATCCGGCACTCCTCGTAATCGACCTCATGGGAACACATGGCAGCCTTACCCTTCACTACTGCCACCTTGACCTCATTTCCCTGTTTTATCTCTCTGGCCTCATTAATGAATTGTACCATCTGTTGATGCACATTAGTTGCAATTATAACCGTTTTCTGCAGTTGTTTGCCCACATAAAGTGCCGGAGCAAGAGAACTGAGGGTCTTACCAGTACCGCAAGCCCCCTCGAAGAGTATGACCTCTTTTCTAAGAAGTGCAGAATATATCCTTTCCATAGCATCCTGCTGGTTAGGATAACAGTTCTCCTTGGGAAAATATTGTAAGTATCCTCTCTGTCCGCTCATCGCACTACCTTATACCTTTCTATACTAATAATTTGGGTTAGATCTTCTTTGCGGCCATAACATTTGCATTACAGCCTGAAATCAACCTGCCAGATGGATTTTCTATGATTTTCACGGTAACTTCTGTTCCCTTCTTAAAACCGAAATTATTTGAAGTATTTGTGATGCTTCCCACCTGCACTGTTACTGTTGAATTGTGTCCCAGGCCATCGTCGCCATTGAGAAGGATAACTTCTCCCGCAGACCAATAACCGTCTGCTATGCAAGGGTTACTTGTAACATAATGTGGTTCTTTACCTGCAGGACCTAGGTCTAAGTATGTTGCCCGTATATCTCCATCCACAATTTTCCCTCCATGTGCCACTACCCCGGTATAACTGCTACCCTGGCCAACAATAACGATTCGTATGTTTTCAAGGGGTAAAGGATCACCTCCTTCATGCGCCAGCGTTATGAAATTCTCCTTGTATCTGACCTCATTAGGCACGCCACCTTCTATTAATTCTATTTCCACATCAGCTGTTAGCCCTTTTTTTAGCGGGTTAGGTACTCCGGCAAGTGAGACAGCAGTAACACCTATTAACAATAGGGTAATAACCAACATCAACAAAGTTCCTACCACAGGACTTACGCCTTGGTCTGTAAGATTAAACTTCAGAAAATGGGAAAAGAGTCGTTTTTGGCCCATAAGTTGAATTACAGAAGACTAACTATATAAACTATTCTAAAATAATTAAACACTCGTGGAGAGCCATTCATGCGTACTGTTTTTACAAAGTGAAATGCAAAAAATAAAAAATAGCAGGCAGAATAAAGCAGCCTGCCGTCAAAAAATAGTCACTTGAGCAATTCTCTCTACTTGATCCTTATCATCCCTTTTGGTCTGAT
>NZ_JBFYLB010000113.1:0-10606 GCF_041305605.1 Methanomethylovorans sp. | reverse complement strand
CTCATCCGGGTTGATATGAATACCCGGATGTTTTGGAAATTGTTTTGTACTTACTTGTTCTGGGCGTATTTTGCAACAATTTCCTGCATGTTTGAAGCCATCATTGCAAGTTCCTGAGAATTCTTTGCCAATTCCTGCATGGCTGCATTTTGTTCTTCCACGGCAGCTGAGGCTTCTTGCGTTCCGGCAGCGGCTTCCTGGGAGATGGCTGCTACCTCATCCACAGAAGAAGTGATCTCTTCTATAGATGCAGACTGTTGCTCAGCTGCTGCTGCTATTTCCTGCACCATGGTAGCAATATTATTCCCGGCCGCCACAACGTTCTTCATACCCTCCACAGCCTGGTTCAGAGCAAGAGATCCTTTGGATACTTCTTGAGAACTCTTTTGTATGGAGTTAACAGCAGTATTCGTACCTGCCTGCATATCGTGGATAAGACTGGATATCTGCTTGGCAGCATTCCCGGAATCTTCCGCCAGCTTACGGACCTCATCTGCAACCACTGCAAAACCCCGCCCATGCTCACCTGCACGAGCCGCTTCTATGGCAGCATTAAGAGCAAGCAAATTCGTCTGGTCTGCAATACTTGTGATAAGGTCAACTATTTCGCTTATCTGACTGGACTTCTTATCCAGGTTCATTATCGTTTCTGCTGCTTCTGCTTCGGCCTCCTGGATAGCTGCCATCTTTCCAAGAAGTTCTCCAGTAGATTTACCCATAGATTGGATCATGTCGTTGGATTGGGTTGCAGTATCTGCAGCTTTCTGGGAATTGGATGCTACATCCTGAACAGTTTTTGTCATATCTCCCATGGCATGAGCAACCTCATCAGTTTTAGAAGACTGGTCCTGAGAACCCTTTGCCAGCTCAGTTACAGTGTTAGCTATCTGTGATGATGCAGCAGTCATCTCCTGGATAGAAGCAGACATAGTTTCTGCAGTCATAGCAACCTGATTTGCATTGATACTTACAGAGCTGATAATATCTGTAAGAGACTTCAGGATCTCATTCAAACCCGTTGGAATGGCAACAAAATCAACACCCACGTCAGTACTTGCTCTTGTATTGATCTTTCCTTCAAGAGCATCAGCAGATATCTGCTTGAAATCCTTTACCATACTACCGATGCCTCCAGAGATAGACCTATTGATGAGCAGTGCAAAAGCAGATCCCAGAATAATAAACACTATAACTGCGCTAATTATACTGTTACGAATGGCAACTACAGGAGCTTCGAACTCATCTATGTATGTACCGGATGCAATTATCCAGTCTGTAGGTTCATAGTATGTGTAACTAACCATTTTGTCCCTGCCCAGCCAGTTATAGGTGCTCATACCTTCCTTACTGGAGATCATTTCCTTTGCAAAATCCTCTGCATAAAGGCTCTCACCTTCTTTTGCGGGATGGATTATGAGATTTCCTGTTGAATCCATAGCGTACATATATCCTGTTTCGCCAAACTGGATTTCAGACATTTGTTTCTTGATAACAAGCCGATAATCTTCTTCAGGGATACCAACAAAAAGAACGCCTATGATCTTTCCAGAGGAGTCTTTTATTGGTTCATAGATGCTTAAATAAGATTCTCCCAGCACATCAGCTATTCCTTTATAAGTCTGCCCTTTTTGTACAACTGCATCATAAACAGTATTGGATAGACTAGTTCCTATAACACGTTTTCCATTTTCATCAACTATAGTTGTGGATACGCGGGTTGCCAAACTATCCTCCACTTGGAAAACAGTTACTTCTCCTCCGGTTTCTTCTTTGATGGAATCAACAATCTCATAATTACCGTTGACAATGTACCCATCTCCAAACATTATTTTTTCATCGGATATTCTTGGACTACCATATGAATAAAAACTGCTGCTTGCTTTGCTCATATCATATTTAAGCGCTTCAGAGGCAGCTGAATAAACAGCATCTACATATTCCTTTTCCATTTGGACCTGTTCGTCCAGCCTTTCATTGAGTTGTGTATGAATGGCATTTGATGTTTCTTCATATGCGTAAAATCCGACAATGGTTGCAGGTAATATTGTTAAGATCAATGCCATTACAAGGATCTTGTGACTGATAGATATGCTTTTGAAGTCCATAACTTTCACTCTTTTATGAAGGGGTATGTCTAGTTAATGTAGTCTTTTTCTATCACCTTAATATATACTTTATATTATAAAAATATGCGGTTACTGTCTTTCACATTCTAACATTTGACAGATATAAGTTCCCGATGAGTAAAAAGAGAGTAAAAAGTGACTATGTAGAAAACTTCAATATTCAAGAGATAAAATACATTAAGAAATTTAGGCAGTTTTGATAAACCTGCCAGAACCAACATTGCTTTAACTAAACTCTAAATATGGGTTAAGTAAATTAATTATCATTATATATTCACTGATTTTGCTCTTGATAAAGAGTATGAACGTCTTCAATCCATTGGAAACAAGCTTGCTGAAATTGAATCTCTAATAAATTGAAAATCTTTTCATCCTATCCCGGAATCAATGTATAACAATGAATTCTCATATATCTAACTTAAGCTTATAAGAGTGCATATAAGCACTTAACTTAGGAGGAAAAGATTATGGACAGTTTTATGCAATGTGCCATCGAGGAGGCAAAGAAAGGGCTTGCTGAGGGAGGTATTCCCATCGGGTCCGTGCTTGTAAGGAACGGGAAGATCGTTGGCCGGGGCCATAACATGAGAGTACAAGAGAACGATCCCCTGGCACACGCCGAGATCGTCTGCATACGCAGTGCAGGGCGCCTCGGCAATTATAGTGACACGATCCTTTACTCGACGTTGATGCCCTGTTATCTGTGTGCAGGCGCTGCTGTTCAGTTCGGTATAAAAAAAGTGATAGTGGGAGAGTCTGAGAATTTTCACGGTGGCCCTGAATTCATGAGGGAGCACGGGATAGATGTAACAGACCTGGGCATCACCGAGTGCATAGAATTGATGAGTAAGTTTATCAGGGACAGACCGGACCTCTGGTATGAGGACATAGGGAAATGAAGGTAATGATCACAACCTAAGTTCCGGATCATGCCTGTTTTATTCTTTGCTCATCCAAGTTCGAAACTCGTAACCCCATAAACCTTATCAAGCTCTATATCAGGTTCTTTTAGGCTGTACATACGTATAGTCCTGAAAATCACATTCATGTGATACTTCTTTGCTATTTCCATTGCTTTTTTATTTGGTTCGGGCACGTCAAAGTAAATGGTTTCTTCAGGGACTGAAGCCCTAAGCGCCCTAAAGATCTTCTCTGCCGTATTCTGGTCGTCCGCAAAAAGAGGACCTATCTTATAACCTGCCCGACATTTCCTTATCACGCCATACCCTTTGAGTTCCTCGCCTTCAAGGTCTGCAAAGGCATAAGAGTCAGGCTGATTGACCCATTTCTTCAGAAAACCAGGTCTTGGGGCAGGAAACATTCTACTGTCATACTGAAGCAGTTTTTCAAAAGGGACTTTTGAGATTTTTACTAGTCCATCCGGGATTTTTCCTCCGCCTTTACCTTCAAAACGCAGGTTGCTGTAAGAGGATCTGAATTTCATAACTTTCTGGTATTTCTTTTCATTCTCTATAACACCATCAAGCCCGATATTTCTGTCTCCCAGGTATTCCAGGCATTTTTTTGTCAGTTTCGTTCCTATGCCTTTTTTCTGGAATTCAGGCTTGACCACATAGAGACCCAAAAAACCAAATTTGTCATCATATGCGACAGCAGAGGCACAGCCGACGGGCTTGCCTTCAAACTCTGTAATAAAAAAACCTTCGTAGTCAGCTTCATAAAAAAGTTCACCGTCATGGATACCGGGATTCCAGCCTTCGGCAGCTGCCATCTCAATTGCGAATTCTGCCTCTTCCCTGTTCATTTTTCGGATTTTCATGTCTTCTATTTTTTCCGATTCCTTATCCATGACAATTAATGTTCTCACTTTCTATTTAATTTTTAAGTATGCTCCACCTAATCTCTTTTTTGCCAGATCCAGATTGCAGGCTTAGATTTTTTTCTCCTCCCTTTACCTGACAAGAGACAAATCGAAGATAATTCTTGTGAAACGTATAGCTAGATCTTGGCATGAAAATTCCTTTGCAAAGTATGGCGGGACTTGAACTTGAAACCTATCATTATAGTGTTTACAGATAATTATTTGACTCAGCAATAACATGATTTCCATTGTTCACCGGAGAATTCTTTGAATGTCATTCCATCGTCCTCACAATAGAATTGTGAGGGTATGAATTTATACTTTTGAAACAAGCTTATGGATATGCAAGGGTAGGTACGTCACATAAATGGAGCTTTGATCCGGGGCCTGAACTATTCTGAAAAGGACCTTGAAAAGAAAGATTTCCGGATGCTTTACCCGGAAGACGGGGAAGATAACGTTCTTTCAAACCCGGATGGGGTAATGGTAGATAAATCCTCGACATGTGAGACCCCTCTGTGATAAAAGAAGGAATTCTTATTCCCATTAAATCAGAATTCACACTTGGTAATTGGAGAGGACAGGATGTCCTCATAGCTATTTCTTCTTTTCTAAAGGAGCAGGTTCTTAACAGCAATCCTGCTCAATTTTCCTGTTGCCAACACCGAGCACAACAATTTTTGTTTCCATTGGTGTCTTCCATCCCACCGGGATAATTTCCTCTTTTTGCACATCTATTTTGATATGATTTGAATCAAGCCCAGCATCTTTCATGTAACTATGGACTGTGGTTTCACCAAGGGTAACGGCATAGTCAAGTGCCTCCTTGTATTCATAAAAATTACTTTTCCCATGTTCGGAAAACACAAGGAATTCCCAATCAGGAGCCGCCATGGATGCTGGTCTTATAAGCACCTCGAATCTTCGTATCCCCTTTGCAGCCAGTGCACCGGCAGCATTCCCTACGTTTGAATACTCCGGAAGGATTATTTCTGCATCCAGTATTTCCTTCATATTCTCGACAAAAGCAGTGGCAGGCCCTCCTATCAATACAACCGGAACCTCTACTTTGAACTTTGCGGGTGACCGAATATCAAATATTTTTCTTATCTCTTTTTTCTCCACACCTTCAAGGAAAAATGATATGAGGTCACATGCCATGTTTTTTGCAAATTCTGCCTTAATATACCTTGCAAATTCATATCTGTCCATGCCTACTAATGAACCAAGCAGATCAGCACCTGTATTTGAAGCCTCGACATTTCTTTCCGTGTATTCTCCAAGCACGTGCAAGGCATCCGTGAGTGTAAAACCTATAGGCTGTAAGAGTCTTTTTTGAATAAGACTATCCAGTACACTACTGGTAGGATATTTTTTGATCCGGTTGAATATCTCTGTTATCGACGTGGGATGTTTTTTTACGGCATCGAGTACCTTTTTTTCCTCTTCACTGATATTCATTACTTCATAGTCTGTTCTCAGATAGAATTTTGTAGGCTGATAGTTAACTCCCAACTGCATTTTAGAGGGAATTGGATTTGTTTTGAGCTGCTCAGGGAAATCGGGATAAAGTATAGCAGCCCTGCACAGGGGAATAACCCTTCGGGGACCTATTGTAATATCTTTTCCTTTCACCCAAACATGACTGTCTCCACCCATTGCAGATGTTTCCATCTTTATTGCCTTGACCCTGGTTTTCCATCCGCCTACAACAGCGCCAGCGTCACTCATATCAGGGACACCGTTGTATATAACTGAAATATCTGTGCTGGTGCCTCCCACATCTATAACGGCACATGTCTCCTTTTTCGCAAGGAATGAAGCTCCCACAAGACTTCCGGCAGGCCCTGAAAAGATGGATTCAATGGGTTTTTTGAGTGCACTCTGTATGCCTATAACAGACCCGTCGCACTTGAGCATGAATATTTTTGCATCAATACCCCTTGACTTTATTTCTGCTTCAACGTTTTTCATGAATCTCTCAGTTACAGGTAGCAGTTGTGCATTAAGGAATGCTGTCACTGCTCTTTCAAATGCCCCAAGGTCTTGGGAGAGCTCATGGCTGCAGACAACAGGAAGACCTGTGAGATCCCGGATAATTTCCTTTGTGATCAGTTCATGATCATGGTTTCTGATACTGAAGTATGAGGATATTGCAAAAGCTGAAACCTGACTTTTTACCTGCAGGGCAAATTCTCTGATGGACTCGGTATCCAAGCTGTTAGTTTCAACACCGTTGTGGTCATGACCACCGCTGACCTGTAAAAAATGACTTGTTGGAAGTTCCTGTTTGATCTCATAATTTCCAATGAGTATCATGGCAACAGGGAAGCCGGTGCCTTCCAATATACTGTTTGTGGAAAGAGTTGTGGATACTGACACGACTTTCACATTTTTGAGACATGTAGGATCCAGTCCATCAATAGATCGTTTGATCCCATCCAGCGGGTCCGGGTAGCTTGTTAACGCTTTATTTGATTGTATAATGGTATTGTCTTCATCTCTTAGAAGAACAGCATCAGTATACGTCCCTCCTGCATCTATGCCAAGGCTATAACTCATTTTTCCAAACTCCTTTTTTATTGTGTTGATTATTTGTCTAAATGTTGCAAAAACAAATTATATATATTTTGTGGTAGCTTCATTCACACTGTTAACGAAAAAACAGTATATATAGCATTCTGTATTGTTTTTTTTAATATGTTGTATGGATGCAAATGCAAAAAATATACATATATATGTTTTGGGTACAAATATACTGTAAGAAGCTGGGCAGTATCATAAAAAAATTAAGAGTGAATCCCTCAAACACTTTCTTTCAATATCTTAGTTATCTCCGATAGACTCATCGATCTGCTTGCCCGAAAGATGCACATAGGTACGAAGGATGTTAGAATCCTTACCTCACCCAAAGTAAATTATTTGGGCTTCAGTGAGGTGGTTGGGCATGTACAATCTACCCGAGATTCGTTCGTACCCATATACAAAATATTAAATGTTGCAGCCCATATTATCCTTTTAGACAAAAGAAGCAGCCTACAACTAATGTAATTAACTCGTTGCTTAAGTAAATAAATATCTAGGTACATTAATAGTGATATTTTTAAACTTAAGGTCCCAAATTCCTATGTAAGTATAGTGATAATATTTTCATGTTAAGATAATATTCAAAGACAAAATATCTTCGCTGATTTCGGAGAGGCTCTGTAGAAATCCTTTAAATTCAACAGATTAGTCAAATTAACAATAATTGCAAATATGCTTCAAATATTGAGAATATTTGCTTATTTTAGTACTTGCTGTCCATTTTGATATTTTTCTACATAGCCCGATTTCTATTGTTAAGACTCTGAGAGTAGACAGAAGCGTACCAATATATTTTAGTACACTTTATTTTTATATTAGCGTATAAATTATATATCATGTAGTACATAAAATATCCAATTGAGCAATCATAGTAAATCTCAAGTTCACATTCATGGTAATAATCATTGATTAATTAAAAGGTACATTAAAAAGTTCAGTCGAATACATGGGTTCTTTTTGACAGAAGGTGTTGCATGGATGCTGAAATGATAATAGCCCTCATAAACAATGCAGCTTTACTTCTTGCTTTAGGTGTAGCGTATGATATTCTTTTTTCAAATGCGAACATAAATACGCGCCTAAAAAGTATTGTTTTTGGTATGATCATTGGCCTTATTGGTATTGCTTTAATGTTAAATCCATGGGAGCTTTCCTTTGGACTGTTTTTTGATACCCGCTCTATTCTACTAAGTATAACCAGCCTCTTCTTTGGTTTTATTCCCGCGGTCATCGGAGCACTCATAATCGGTTCTTATCGTCTCTATTTAGGCGGTGCCGGAGTAGTGATGGGTGTTTCTGTAATTGCGTGTTCTGTAATAATAGGACTATTGTGGAGACGATATCATAATAGATTACAAAAAGTCTTAGGAAGATTTGATTTATACATTTTTGGTATTTTGGTTCACATTTTCATGCTTATATGCGCGTTGCTGCTTCCCTGGCCATTTGCCTTTGAAGTTATTAAATATATAAGTTTACCAGTAATGTTGATCTATCCCATTGGAACTGTGTTACTGGGAAGTATTCTGAATAATCAGTTGTCCCGCAAAAGAACTCAGGATGAGCTGAAAGAGAACGAGGCAAGGCTTCAAAACTTCATAGATAACGTCCCGGTTGGGATGTTCAGTATAAGTTCCGAAGGAAAAGTGATTCAAACAAATACAGAAATGGCCCATATTTTAGGCCTGAGTACTCCTGATCAAGTCATCAGTTACATGGAGAATAAAAGGGAACAATTATATGTTGACCCCAAAACCAGTGAGGAAATAGCTACACAAATTAGAAAGTATGGATATGTTAAACACTTTGAATTTGAGGCTTTGCATTCAGATGGAGGGAGCATATGGCTAGTAATGAACGCAATAAAGAACTGGGATTTGAAAGGAGAATCATTTACAATTGATGGTTTTGTCCATGATGTCACCGAACGTAAGAAGGCTGAGATCAAAATTGCCGAAGAAGCAGCAAGACGACGTATCCTGATAGAACAGTCTAACGATGGGATAGTTACCCTTGACCAAAATGGCAAGGTTTACGAGGTGAACCAGAAATTTGCGGATATGCTTGGCTATTCCCAGGAGGAAGTCCTCCAGTTACACGTTTGGGACTGGGATATCCAATGGAAACGTGAGGAATTGCTTGAAATTATTAAGCATGTTAGCGAATTAGGTTATCATTTTGAGACACGTCAGCGTCGCAAGGACGGCACGTTCATCGAAGTTGAAATAAGTGCAAACGGAGCCATCTTCGAGGAGAAGAAACTGACATTTTGTGTGTGTCGGAATATTACCGAGAGAAAGCAGGCCGAAGAGATGTTACTGCATGCTAAACTAGTTGCCGAAGATGCCAATAAGAGTAAGGGGGAGTTCCTATCAACCATGAGCCATGAGCTGAGAACTCCACTTAATTCGATCATAGGTTTTTCTGACATGTTGCTAAGTGGAACTGTTGGGAACCTGAATGAAAAACAGGCAAAGTACATCAATCACATTTCAATAGGCGGAAAACATCTGCTGGACCTCATCAATGATATCCTCGACCTCTCAAAAATCGAGGCCGGCAAAATGGAACTTCACTACGAATCCTTCCTTGTTTCAGACGCAATCGAAGAGGTAAAGGTGCTAATATCCCCGCTTGCAATAAAGAAGAAAATTGAGCTTGATGTCAAGATCGGGTCCGAGCTTGGAAGCATCAATGCAGATAATATCAAATTCAAACAGATCCTCTACAATCTTGCGAGCAATGCCATTAAATTCACACCCGAAAAAGGATATGTTGGTATCAATGTACATCTAATTGATAATATGCTCGAGATCAGTGTGATAGATAAAGGCATCGGGATTGCAACAAAGGACCTTTATAAGCTGTTCCAGCCATTTAAACAGCTGAACTCATATCTTACACGTGAACACGAGGGAACAGGACTTGGCCTCGTTCTTGTTAAGAGATATGTTGAGATGCACGGTGGCAATGTATGGGTTGAGAGCGAGGTCGGAAAGGGAAGCATTTTCACTTTTACTATTCCGTATTGTTGACTTAAGGGATCTCCGTTTCTTGTCTCATTAGTGATACTCTATCCCAAGCATGGATGTGCTGTGCAGAACGTATCAGTTCTCTAGCTGCATGTATGTCAAACTTCAATGAATACAATATCAGGCAGGTGGGCCCAGCTTTCCAGGTTCACCCAAAAACGGAAAAGTGCGCTAATTTCTCCATCTTCAAGGACAATCTGGAACCGCCGGGTCTCAAGGTCCCGATCTTGCCTCCCTGCTAGATTCCCGGTTCAGGGACAGGATGCAGGGTCTATCCTCATTCCCCAAGTCTCTCAACAAGACATAACAGACAAAACCATCATCCTTGAAGTCCAGGCTATCACCAAGGATAAAGATCCCTTTACCTGATTTGTATTAAGGGAATTGAACTGATAAAATGAAGCCCCCGGAGGGATTTGAACCCTCGACCTGCTGATTACGAATCAGCCGCTATACCGCTAAGCCACAGAGGCAATTGTGTCTCTAAATAATAGATAAGAATTTAATTATTTCGCTCAGCCTGTAATTCTTACTTCGATGCACACATTGAATTGGTGCGGGGAATAAGAGCGCACAATACGGGTGGCACGGAGTTCAACAGCAAAACCGGCCCTGGATGCAGCGGATTCTATGTGGGAAAGGGAAGAGGAGTACAGGTCGGACTCGGGGGTGATGTCGTAGTAATGGATCACAGTTCCCGGTTTTGCAATTACCATGGCTGCATCCAGGAATTCTCGGGCGGTATGGGGCAGGTTCATAATGATATGGTCCGCAATGCCAGCATATATCTGTGCTTCTTCTTTGGCATCTCCTTCCACTGCCACCACATTACTGACTGCATTAAGCTCAATGTTGTGTCTCAGGAACCTCACAGCTTCCGGGTTCTTATCAATGGCTACCACACGGCAGGAAGAACGGTTCTTTGCAATAAGGATGCTGAATGGCCCGACACCTGTGAACATGTCTACGACCACCTCGCTATTCTTTATCTGTTCCAGGATTCTGGAACGTTCCGTAGCAAGTCGGGGGGTGAAATATGC
>NZ_JBFYLB010000112.1:0-10294 GCF_041305605.1 Methanomethylovorans sp. | reverse complement strand
TCTTTCGCAGCGGATCGCGTAAATCCGACTACTGCTGCCTTACTTGCAGAGTACACTGTCTGGCCTTCATAACCATGTATACCCACGATCGAAGAGATATTAATAATACGTCCTGCTTTTTGTTTTCTCATCATGTTCGATGCATATCTGGTACACAGAAATGTTCCCTTTAGATTGACATCGATAGTATGATCAAAAAGTTCTGTACTGGTAAGTGCCAGAAGACTGTTTCTCATGAGTCCGGCGTTGTTCACCAGCACATCGATCCGGGAATGCTTTTCTTTTATTGAGATGAACATGTCCTTTATTTCATCTTCTGATGAAACATCAGCTTTGATCATGGAAGCAGAAAAACCCTTTCCATGTATCAAATCCACAAGTTCAGAAGCACCCTTCTCATTTTTATTGTAATTGATAATAACGTGTGCATGGTTCTCTGCAGCAAGCAAGGCTATAGCCTTTCCTATACCCCGACTTGCTCCAGTAACCAGTACAACTTTACCATCAAGCATTATCTCACGTTTCATCTGTTGATATAACAGGTTGGCGGAGCTGATCTGATGTATTCTGTAGTGCTCTCTACCCTATCAAGATGTTTCAGGGCGTTTTGTACAGTCTCTCTGGGAAGCCCTGTGTTCTTCTCGATCACATCAAGAGACAATTTATGCTCTTTACTATACAGCAACTGGTCCATGATCTGAATGGGCATACGCCAGTAAAAGTCCTGATCAGTAGTGTAATGGCTCCATGTATCAGCGCTTGGTGGGCGCTTAATGATCTCTTCATTGACATTGAGGTATTTTGCCAGAGTATAGACCTGAGTCTTGTAGCAATCTGCCAGAGGCTCAATATCCACACCACCATCTCCGTACTTCACGAACTGACCCAGAACCAGTTCTGTCTTATTGGTCGTTCCACAAACTATGTAGTTCATTTTTTCAGCATACATGTACTGAACGATCATCCTGGAACGTTGCTTGACACCCTGCAATCCTATTATTTCCAGATAATCACTTGCCTTCAATCTGTGCTGTGCAACGACCTCACCATCTTTTACAAGTTTCAGATATGGAACGTTCACTGCGCCTGTACTGAGGAAGTCAGGCAACACAAGAGATGTTTTGTGAATCTTGGGATCATATTCAGGACAGGCTCTCTTAATTACCTGATCTTTCTTATTGTAAATATCAAGTGCTTCAAGTATCGGAGAGATAGGAACCTCTTCATAGGCTACTCCAAGGCTTTCACATATCTCTGCGCCTAAAGGAGTGCTCGAAGCAGCTGATTCTTTCTCAGGCAGCAGCATTCCAAATACATTCTCAACTCCAAGCTCCTGTACACAAAGAGTAAGCATCACAGCTGAATCAATACCACCTGAGACTCCTATGACAGCGCCTTTCTTCTTAAAACCGACAATCTGTTCCTTGATAAAGTGCCTGAGAGTCAGAGCTACTTTGTCAATATCCCTGTTAAGTTCGTCCATTATCTGCATGGTATTTCTCTCCTCTAATATTATTAAACTGTTAATGGTATTCTATAAGGCAAGGGACGTATCCTTGCGGCAATGGCAACGATCAAATTAGATCATGGTTTTTTTAAGGGGTTCACCTTCACTTTCAGTTCCTTGGCAGCTTCATCTATCAGTGGCTGTGATAATTCCTGATGAAGTTTTTCCAGTCCTACTTCCCTGGACATATCTCCGTTCCTGACAATCCCTGCTATGTCAAATGCATAAGGATGGATTCCGTATTTTTCCAGATGGTTATGACAGGCTAAGGAATTCAACTTACAGTTGGTCGAGTTGCTGTCATTGAGCTTTGGAGGTTTCCATCCAATCTTGGTCACAGTCTCCACTACCATATCCTCGTTATATTCCCACATGCATAGAGGATGGATGATCATGGGAGGATTGCTCTTGTCCATCTTTTCAATGACTGACTTTTTGATCATGAAACTTTCATCTTTGTCATCAATACCTATGTTTTGAAGCTGCTTTTCAAAAAGGTTTCTTGATAAATTGATGAAATTATAGTTTAACTTGATTATAGGATTAGGAGCTTGTCCAGCTGTGAAAGCAAATATTATGACTGGTGCGTTTCTGGCAATGGCATTTTCTATCAGCTTCTGCTTGATGATACTGATGCAAGTGTTGCAGATATCACTGGCTCTGTATTTGGCAAATTTTGGAAATGCATCCACAGAATCAGCAGCTTTTTTCCAAACACTGCATAGCTGTTTCCTGCCCATTGTCAGCTCATAATAGTCAGATCCTGTGATCTCACACATCTTCTTGGCATTTTCAATCGCATTGTCAGATATGAAACCATTATTGAACAGGACAGCCAGAACCTTCAGGAATGGATAATCCTTTTTGAGCTTATAAAGTGTATATGATGAGTCTTTTCCACCAGATAGTGCATAGATAACATCATATTCACCCTTTCCTTTGATCCTATCAAAGATCTCTTCCATCTCTGCCAGATATTTTTCCTTATCGGATTCAGTAAGAGGTTTATAAGTTTCACAGAAATGACAGAGACCAGTCTCCGGATTGATGGTTATACCTGGTATCTCAGAATCCAGAACACATTTTTTACATACAATTTTTGACATTGTGGTATTCCTCTATGATCAATCGATTGCAGATCTTACCATTCTCAGTTAAGGGAAGATTTTCAATAAAGAGAATCTCTTTAGGATGTAAGTGAGAGGGAAAATTCTTGCGACAGAATTTGAACAAAGTATCAATGTCAGTTTCCGGTTCAGGTATTACCATGAGACTTATGGCAGTTCCCATAAGTTCATGAGATATTGGTACAACAAAAACTGCAGAAACCTTATTGTTGTTCTCAATAGATTTTTCTATTTCTCTTGGGTTTACCAAATGGTCTCCTATTTTGAGGAGATCGTCCTTGCGTCCCATTAATTTTAAGTATCCATTGGGTAATTTCTGTGCGAGATCTCCGGTATACATCCATCCGTCCACTATCTTCTTCTTAGTGGCATTTTCATCATCCAGATATCCCAACAGTATATTATCGCCTTTAGCAACCAGTTCACCTGTGACGTTTGGCCCAACGGGGTTACTGTTGTCATCAAATACATCCAGAGTTACACCAGGGATTGGCTTGCCTATGGTTTCAATGAATTCTTCAACATCTTCTTTTGGCACATATGCAAGCCTTGCTGTAGCTTCAGTCTGACCATACATCGGCAGCATCTCGATGTTAGGAGCTAGCTCCTTTATGTTCTTCACGATCTGCTTGGTCATCCCACCGCCAGCGGATGCAGCGATCTTGACATTGGAAAATGCTTTTTTGAACCTGTCCGGATAACGCAGAAGTATACGATATGTACTGGGCACACCATAGAATACAGTAACACCCGATTCTATTAAACTAAAAACCGAGCCTATAAATTTCATATTGCCCATTGCAATACATCCACCTGACATCAAATGGGAATTAATGATCGAATTTCCAAAAGCATGGTGTGGAGATATTACAAGTGTTGCTTTATCTTCAGAGGTCAAACCAAGTATCTGTATAATAGCTGCCGCATTTGTTGTAAGATTTTTGTCACTTAGCATGACACCTTTAGGAGTACCGGTAGTACCGGAAGTGTACAATACCAATCTCAATTTTGGGTTGTTTGACTCTGTAGATAATTCTTTACGCATAAATTTAACCGGTTCATTATCTGAAACAATGATCACGGTTCTAAAGCGTTCGAAAAAACTTTTCCCAAACTTAGAATACTGTACCTCTGTTGTAATAATATTCTTAATATGACCAGCATTAAGTATCTTTTCCAAGCTGAATATGGGCATTTCGATCGGCATTGGAATAGCAATGTTATCCGATCTATACACTGCCATGAGCATTTTTATGTACTGAATGCCCATCTCTTCAAGTATTGCAAACCTACAATGGCTGAATTCCCGCATAGACGAAGCTATGTCATTAACACTAGCTTCAAGGGCTGCATATGAAATGGAATTATTACCCTCTTCCAGGGCAATGCGAGAAGGTGTTTTTCTGGCATGCTCTGTAAGATATGCATCTATTTTCATTATCTCACTTTGCAAGATTAGTTACCATATTAGTTAATCCTTTCAATGAATCCAGATTTTCCGGGGTAAGCATGTCTTCAGGAATTTCTATTGAATATTTTTCACTTATGAAATCCAACAATTCGAGTAAACCAATCGAATCTATGATTCCACTCTGGGTAAGAGAATCAGTATCTTCCAACTTGGCGTTCTTGTCCATAAAAGAATTGTCTTTTAAGTAATTGACTATACTTGTTTTTACATTTTCCATAGCATAACCTCCAATTTTTGTTTTGGAAATCAATGACCAATGTTAATCTATTAATGAGTTTATTAACTATGAATTAGTATAAATATCTTCTGAACAAAATATCCGTCGACCTATGGACATGAATTTCCTTCTAATTGTATATATAATTATGCATGTATTTGTTTATGTAATCAGCTAAATTTATACCAGTAAATAAATCATTTATCTGTTTACATTATTTACAATTTATTTAATTTAATTCTCAGATAACCACAAAACTATATATTTATTAAAATCAATATTTAGTTAAGGGGAACTTGAGTGCCTCATGAAGAAAAGTGTTAGGTTTAGAGTCTATTTTTTGTCTATAACTAACATAATTAGTCTTGGGGGAAATATATAGTACTAATAAGACCCTTCATGCCTAGCGACAATGATACATTGCTTAATATTGAAAAACTGAGCCCACAGGGTAATGAAAACTAGCTATAATGACTGATCTTTCACCAGATATCACCACAAGATATGAGCTTTATGATAACTGGAATAAAATGGTGGCAGAAGAACAGGAAGAGGCTATAGGTTATGTGGGTTGGACTGTCAAACATGGACCTCTGGGGCCTTATGTATACCTGGCTGAAGTCATGGTAAATCCGGCTTTTCGTAGAAAAGGTATAGCAACCCAGCTGATCAGAGAAGTAGAAAAGCACGCAGAAGAAATCAATGCTTCGTATATCTATTCTTTTGTGAAATGTCTACCAACCAGAAAGGAAGAACACATTTCATACCCTTCACGCCTGAAAGTTTTAGAGATTACGCAAACAAGATATTGGGATACAGACTTAAGAATTTCATTGTAGCCAAGCATAACGGTAGTATAGTGGCCTATGGAGGTTTCTGGGATACAGCAGTACTTGCAGAGATGGCATATACCAGGGAACCATTTCTCTGGAAGCTCATGGCAAACATGGGGAGTGCTGTGGCATTTCACACGCATACCCCTTATACCTAAAGAAGGAGAGTATTTCAAGTTCCGTAACATCGTGAACCATGCATTCAAGCCTGAGTATGCAGATGCTATGATGGAGATATTTAAACCCTGCAGTTCTATGATGTATGAGACAAAATGTGATTTTTTTGGTACGTACCTGGATCCTGCTGATCCTCTGCTTGAACTGCTGAAGGAGTTCAGGCCCCACCTCAAAACAGAGTAATATATGCAAAACCCATTGCAGGAAAACTCCCGGATTTCAGTACGTTCTATGTGGACTGCAGGGATACAATACTTTGACAGACGGGTTAATCATAAAAACTACCCCGCCCTTTTTCCTTGTGATGGAACGTGTGATACTACATGTGGACATGGATTACTTCTACGCTGCTATCGAAGAGCGTGAAGACCCTTCACTCAAAGATAAAGCAGTAGTTGTGTGCATGTACTCCAACCGGGGTGAAGAAGGTGGAGCAGTGAGCACATCCAATTATATTGCCAGAAAAGCAGGTATTCGTTCGGCCATGCCCTGCAGGCAAGCTAAGGCCCTCAAACCTGATGCTGTTTTTCTTCCTGTGCGCAAAGAGCTATATGAGGATATTTCGGCACGTGTCATGGACATACTGCGTTCACATGCTGATAGTGAGGAATCCTTCGAAAAGATAAGCATTGATGAGGCATTTCTGGAAATATCCCAGAACTGCGGTGGAAACTTTGAGAAGGCAAAGGACATTGGCATGCAGATCAAACAAGATGTGTTGGAACATGAAAAACTCACATGTTCCGTGGGTATTGGCCCTAACAAGCTCATAGCCAAGATGGCATCATCTTTCCGAAAGCCTGACGGTATGACAGTTGTGAAACCAGAAGATGTGACAGATTTTTTAAGTCCCATGCCTGTGAAAAAGCTCTGGGGTATCGGGAAGGTTACTGAAGAGAAACTCCAGCAAATGGGCATCGAAACCGTCGGCCAGCTTGCAGCCTATGATGCTCTGGAACTCATCGCGGTGTTTGGTAAGAACCGGGGCACATGGCTCAAAAAAGCCGCATCTGGTATCGATGAATCACCTGTCACTGAGAGGACTGCCACGGACCAGATAGGTAGAATGGCTTCCCTGAAAGAAGACACCAGGAATGATGATATGATATTCTCCCTTATGGACGAGTTGGTGGATGATGTTATCAAAAAGGCGGGTTCAAGGAAAGTGAGATTCAGATCCGTGACTATAACCGTGATCTTCTCCAACTTCAGGATGTCAACTAAAAGCCGCACTCTCAACCATGCAGTCTCAGACAAAGGCATTCTACATGATACTGCAAGGGAGATGATGTTGCAGTTCCTTCAGGAAAGCAGCATGAACTTCCGAAGGATAGGTGTACGAGTGGGTAACCTGCAGCAAAATATAGGACAAAAAAGCTTGTTTGAATACTTCTGAAAGGTGAGGAAATGGCCACTTTTTTTAGAGAAAAAGAGAACAGGCCAGCAGGCCCGGAATGGAGAAAACGGCTATATAACGTTATTTTTGAAGCTGATACAAATGCTGGAAAATACTTTGACATCCTTCTTATTGCCAGCATACTCCTGAGTGTCATTGTGGTGATGCTGGACAGTGTTAGTTCCCTCAGGAATACCCATGGTAGTGTGCTGCATGGATTGGAATGGTTCTTTACAATTCTTTTTACCATCGAATACCTGCTACGCCTTATGTGTGTCAGGAGTAAGATGGCCTATAGCACCAGTTTCTTCGGTATAGTGGACATAATTTCCATAATACCAACGTATATAAGTCTCATCCTGCCAGGTAGTCAGTTCCTGCTCGTCATCAGAGTGCTGCGTGTGTTGAGGATATTCAGAGTGTTCAAACTGGTACAGTATATCACTGAGGCGGAACTGCTACTGAAAGCATTGCGTGCAAGCAGCCGGAAGATAATCATATTTCTGTTCACTGTACTGACAATGGTAGTCATAATGGGTTCTCTCATGTACCTCATTGAAGGTGAAGAGAATGGGTTTACAAGCATCCCGAGTGGCATATACTGGGCCATAGTGACAATCACTACAGTGGGGTTTGGCGATATAGTACCCCAAACACCCCTAGGCAGAGCACTTGCTTCCTTTGTGATGATACTGGGCTACAGCATCATCGCTGTGCCTACAGGGATAGTGACCAGTGAAATGTCCCTAGTTTCTATGGAAGAGAGAAAAAAGAAGCGTAAGAGGCTCACATGCTCAAAGTGCGGTCATGATGACCACGATGAAGATGCATGTTTTTGTAAATATTGCGGAGTGAGGATCTAATACACAGTCATCTTCTAGGTATATCGATACTTTTTTAAATACTAGCCCCAGACTATAAATAGTCAGATTGTAAAGCTAGGAATCTTAGACTTAAGGGAGTGAGAAAATGGAATCAGATAGGATATCCTGTCACACATCGGTAAGGAAAGTATATGAGAGGATCAAAGAAGATGGAATGAACAACATCTGGGATAGATATGAAGCACAGGGAATGGGGGGAGATCCTGATAGACGTTGTAATTTCTGCCAGGCAGGAGTACGTTGTGACCTGTGTTCCAACGGCCCCTGCAGAGCCAATGCGGAGAAGGATAAAAGAGGTGTTTGTGGAATCACTGCCGACGGCATGGCAATGCGCATGATGCTGTTGCGTAACGTCATGGGAGCATCCACTTACCAGTACCATACGGAGCAGACCATAAAGACACTAAGAGCCACAGCCCAGGGGAAAACACCTTTCAGTATCAAAGAGCCTGAGAAACTCAGGACCTTTGCTGCAAGATTTGGCATCGACACATCAGGTACAGATAATGAAGTGGCTTTGAAGCTGTGCGATTTCGTGGAAGCTGATTTCAGAAGCGAGTATGGAAAACATAGTAGGATAGTGGAGATACTTGCACCTCAAGAACGCAGAGAAGTATGGAAAAAGCTGGGCATTTTCCCTGATGGCATCCACAGTGAGATGATGAGAACAACGAGTTCATCTCTTACTAACGTCGATGGAAATTATGTAAGTCTTGCCCTCAAAGCCATGCGTTTGGGGGTAGCCATGGGTTACCAGAGCCAGATAGTCAATGAGTACTGTCAGGACATTCTTTTCGGTTTACCCAGGCCTCATAAGATGAGAGTCGACCTGGGAGTACTTGACCCTGAATATGTGAATATACTGCCTAACGGCCATGAACCATTCCTTGGATTTGCAATGGTGCAGCTGGCGCGGGAAAAAACATGGCAGGACAAAGCACGTGCTGTTGGGGCAAAAGGAATGCGTATAATCGCCAACATTGAGACAGGCCAGGAAATGATCCAGAGATGGGAAATGGATGACGTGTTCTTCGGGTACACTGGAAACTGGATCATGCAGGAAGCGGTCATGGCTAGCGGCTGTGTAGACCTGTTCGTTGCAGACATGAACTGCTCCATGCCCATCGACCCTCTGTATGCTGAAAAATATCATTTCAAACTTATACCTGTAAGTGATCTGGTCTCTTTCGAAGGCATTGACGAAAGGATAGATTACGTGCCTGAGAAGGCGCGTGAGCAGGCAGCCCAGTTGTTGCAGATGGCTATAGACAACTTCAGTGAACGCAGCAAGACTGTATCAGCGGTGACGGGCCTTCCGACGAATGAGGCTATTGTGGGGTTCTCATCAGAGAGCATAACGGAGGCTCTTGGTGGTAGCATAGTACCTTTGCTGGATGCCATTAAAAGTGGGACCATAAGAGGTGTCGCAGGTCTGGTATCCTGCACCACCCTTAGAGATACAGGACAGGATTGTCATAGCCTGAACGTTGCAAAGGAACTTATTGCCAGAGATGTGCTGGTACTTTCCATGGGATGCGGTAACGCAGCAATGCAAGTAGGTGGGCTATGCAGCCCTGAGGCAAAGGAACTTGCGGGACCTGGACTTAAGGGATTGTGTGGAAAGCTTGGTGTGCCCCCAGTGCTCAGTTTTGGTACGTGTACCGATACTGGAAGGCTGGCAGATCTGCTTGGTTCCATATCAGCAGCACTGGGAGATGTACCTTTGCCTGACCTGCCAGTGGTAGCAACAGCACCCGAATACATGGAACAGAAAGCTACTATCGATGCAGTCTATGCTCTTGCACTGGGTCTGTACACACACGTCAATCCTGTACCCACTATTACAGGTGCTCCACGGCTTGTGAAATTGCTCACTCAAGACTGCAAGAACGTCACGGGAGGATCAATGGACGTGGAAACAGATGCCAAAAAAGCTGTAGATGCCATGATGGAGCATATAGAGAACAAACGCAATAAATTAGGCATCTGATAGCCAGATTGCTGAAAAATGTAATTGGATAAGGGGAAGTGGGACATACGAAAGATGATGACATGTCAATGCATGAGCATATGCATCATGATACCGCACATCAGGAAATTGAACCGAAATCATCCCATATGGAACAAGACCATATGGAACATGGGGAACACCTCCAGTATGGCAAACATGGTGCACAGGACAAACACACAGTCCACACCAGCCACCATGCCATGATGGTGGAAGATTTCAAGAAGCGGTTCTTTGTCTCTGCCATTATCACCATCCCTGTGCTCTTACTATCTCCCATTATCCGTGAGTTCCTGTCTGCAGTTTTCGGGATAACAGTACCCGCCTTCACAGGTGACATTTATGTGCTGTTCGTGCTTTCCACGATCATATTCTTCTACGGTGGCCGGCCTTTCCTTGTGGGCATCAAGGATGAACTGATTTCACATGCTCCCGGTATGATGACCCTGATAGCCGTAGCTATCACAGTTGCATATGTATATAGCAGTCTGGTTGTTTTTGGCCTGGCGGGGATGATCTTCTTCTGGGAACTGGCAACACTTATCGATATCATGCTACTGGGCCACTGGCTTGAGATGCGTTCGGTGATGGGTGCTTCTAAAGCATTGGAAGAACTGGCCAGGTTGCTGCCAGCTGATGCCCACAAGGTTGACAAGCAAGGAAATATGAGCGAT
>NZ_JBFYLB010000111.1:0-25797 GCF_041305605.1 Methanomethylovorans sp. | reverse complement strand
TACCGTCACATTCCATTGCATCGATGACACCTGGCAGCACCACTTCAGAAGCAGTGGTGGTGGGACATGGTGCAATATCAATGCAGACCATTGGGATCTGTGCCATGTACTCTGCAGCATCCGCAGGTATGTGACATACAAGATCAGCACTGAGCACTAGTGCTGCATCTGTATCCTTATCCCTCAGCAGGTCCACACAGGTGTACTCTCCGGGATTGTATCTTGGGTAGCCCCTTGAGAAATCCAGACCGAATGGGTATCCATAGAGGTAAGATGCAAGTTGGTTGAAACCTGCTACGTTGCAGTGTCCTCTCAGTGCCCCGATGGTACACTTAGTATAGTTGTTCATTTCCTTCACAAGGTTCAGTGCAATCTCGATATTCCTGTGCTTCCCGTATGATGAAGAAACACCAAGACCTACATAGATGGACACGAAGTTTGATTCCTTCATCACCGTGACAACCTGTTCCATGACCTCAATAGGAATACCGGTTATCTCTTCCACAGAAGGATGTGGCTTTTTACCATTGATGATGGTGAACAATCCACTCAGCAGTTCATAGTCGGTGTTGGGATTAAGCTGTATGTGCAGATCAGATGCAGCGGTTGTAGGCGTCTTTCTTGGGTCCACTGTAATGACAGTACGATCGAACCTTCCCCTCTTGGTCCAGTATCCCCTTGGGAAAACACCATACCTGGACATGTGCCTGGGCATGGATTCCAGAGGATTGGTTCCCCAGTAGATGATCACATCTGCCCTGTTCTTTGACTGTCCTGCAGTACATCCTGACCTACCGGCTTCCTGGATACCCATTGCTGTGGGCCCGTGGCAGATGGTGGCGTTGGAGTCAACTGCGCCTCCAAGATATTCCCCCATGTGCAGACCGACTTCCTGTGCCTCAATGGCTGTTTCACTGCCCATGAAGAAGAAGGGCCTTCTGGACTTTGCCAGGATCTGAGCAGCCCGGTCCAGAGCCTCGTCCCATGTTGCAGGCCTCAGCTTGCCGTTCTCTCTTACCATGGGTTCCCTTATCCTATGCTTGCTCACAACTTCCTGGAACTTGGCATTACCCATCTTGCAGGCATTCTGGACATCAATAGTGTTACCTTTGAGATCCACAATAATATCGTCACATGATGCACCGCATACCGGGCATATAATGTTCTTTGCAACCACCTTATTCACCTCCCATGTACACCTTGAGAACAACATCTTCCGCACTGAGCACCTCGCCCTCGGCGGGCTCGACGGTCACAAGACTTCCCTTGTACAGAGGTGAACCTGTGGAGAAGGTGGACGGCTCAACTACCACATTAGCCCATATGGCCCTTGGCATGAAAACATGTCCGCACCTCATGTCGTTGGTGCACTTGGTATATACTACAACTGAACGCTGTCCATCTCTTCTTATAACCTTTACCTTCTCAGGGAATCCCAATGCTGCGTAATCCACTTCATTAAGCCAGCAGACAGCGCACTCCTTTGTGTATGCATCAGAGTATTTGTCACCGCCCTTGGCAAGCCTTCCTTCGTCGATGGTACTTCCCGTATTAAGTAATGCTTCAATGCATACCATTTTACAGACCCCCGTTGAACTCGCTAGATACATACATTATGCCTTTTACCTTCTGGGGTATTGCATAGTCACCTGCGAACTTCTTGTATTCGCCCGGGCATTCGAGATCACCGAACTTGAGGTCTTTCTCTGTGGCCTGATACTGGAATCCTGGAGTGAACCTGGAAATGTGGCCTCCCACAACAATGATACCATTTGTCATCTCAGCCCCTACTGTCCTGAAGGCATCGCCCTTGACAACTATAAGGCCTCCATTTGCACGGATGCCACAGAAATTGTCCACGTTACCATTAATGATGATCTCGCCACCACTGATGCCGCCGCCTACCTGGTTCATTGCATCGCCATCAATGACGATGCGACCACCGGTCATGCCATGCCAGCTGCCACGGTATGCGCATCCTACATGGTCCTTGGTGTTACCTTTGATGTGAAGCAGGCCGCCTTTCATCTCCATGCCTGCCCATGACTCAGCATCTCCTTCGACAACGATCTCCCCGCCAGCCATCTCGGAACCAACGTGCATTCCTGCAGAGCCCTTTATGACGATCTTTCCGGCAGTCATCTGCTGTCCGATCCTCTTTACCCTTGGAACATCACCATCGACAAAGATAGTAGTTTCCTGTGCAGAGCTTCCTCCGTTACCCTGCACATCGAAGAAATTGGAAAGAGGCAGCTCCTTCGGCCCCTGCCATACGACCAGCGCACCAATCTCTTTTGCACTCTTGCCGGTGAAATTGTCAGGAGTTATGACCTCTGCTTCCACCATTATATCAAAATCATTTTTTGGTCTAAGTGTAACTTCTGCCATTGACTCACCTCAACGGATTTACGGTCATTGGAGTCGGGTTTGCAAGATACCTGTCAGGCGTCGGGTAGTTAGAGAAGCCTAACGTGTAATACCTGAACCACTCCTTTACATCTTCAAGCATGTGTTTTTCATCAGCATCCGGAACTTTGATGTCAGAATAATATGTCCTCTTCTGTGGTATGGCCACGATCTCACCCTGGCGGGCAACGACCTCTCCGTCCTTAATAGTATACTCCGAGTTCTGCAGGTTCCTGATCAGGGTCTCGTAGTCATTCACATCGAGCTTTGTCGGATCAATGTTGTAAATGGACACATCACCGTCAGCTCCCACACCAAGAGTTCCTTTTCTGTATGCCATACCAATCGTTCTTGCAGGATTGGCACGGGTAAGGATAGCAAGATCATATAGAGACATCTCTCTTTCCTCACCTCCCAGTCCACTCCTGTCCTGAGACCACTTGTGACATTCTTTTATAGTATCCTGTCTGGCCTTGAGGGACATCAGCCATGCCATAACGAGTGGGTACTTAGTGAACGGACCGCCATTGGGGCTGTCAGTTGTCATGATGGACTTCCAGGGATCCTTTACGTATAGCAGCACTTCCAGACCCATTGCCCACTGAACACTGTGCACAGGATTGCTCTTGAGATATGTAAATGGCAGTACACCTGAGCCGCACTCACATTCCACATCAGTGTTGGACCACTTGTTACCTGTAAGTACATAGAGATCATGAATGGCCGGCCCATCACCTGTCATTACAGTTGCATCACCGAATGGCACACAACCACTGTCCATTACCACATGGTCTTTGCTGTTGACATAGTCAGTTATGCCCTTTACACCGGACTCAAAATCTCTCCATGAAGTTCCACCGAATGCGTTGAACTGGCAGTGCGTGAGGTAAACTGACTCATGCCTCTTTGCATTCATCTTTGTTTCTGCCCATTCCACATCCACGTTAGGTTTACCTTTTACATTGCTTGGGATCTTGAGGGATTCCTTTGTTATCTCCCAGCAACCCGGGTGTCCGAGGTTGTTGGCATGCAGGTGTAATGGCATCGGGAAACCGAGGTGTTCATTGATCTCCGTGAGGTTCTTGATAACCTCTGTGGGTGTGACCTCGAAGTGGATGTTCGCCTGGTCCAGCGAGTGAACATTCTCTCCCCATCCCCAGTTTTCCACACCGGCAGGGTTCACACATTTTATACCGTATGTCTTGTGGGTCCTCATCATCCATGCTACATAGGCAGCTGCTTTCTCGAAGTCGCCTTCGTGCATATACCGCATCAAGAACCAGTTGTTCCCCAGTACCAGGTAGCCTCCCATATCCAGCATGGGTGTTGCACGCATTTCTTCGTGAGTGTGACGGGCTTCAAGTGGTGGTACTGCTGCTTCGAACACAGTAGTATACCCCATCTTGGAATACTCATACCCACCAAGATACACAGTAGGAACAGTGTATCCGGAACCGGAATGAGTAAGAGGGGTTTTCTTCATGTAGCATTTGTAGTGG
This sequence comes from Methanomethylovorans sp., assembly GCF_041305605.1. GTDB lineage: Archaea > Halobacteriota > Methanosarcinia > Methanosarcinales > Methanosarcinaceae > Methanomethylovorans. The sequence continues at coordinate 21,892 of NZ_JBFYLB010000111.1, read as the reverse complement.
TCTTCCGGCCTCATCATTCTACCGGCGTTAACCTTCGCACCGGCAACATGTGAGTGAGAATCAACACCACCAGCCATAACGGTCATGCCGTTGGCATCTATGACCTTGGCGTTATCCATCTCAGATGCAGAAAGCTCTCTTACGACCTTTCCATCCCTGATGAAAACATCCATCCTTTCCCCTTTGACTTCGTTAAGAGGATCGAACACATAACCATTTTTAATTGCAATCGTTCCAGCCATATCTAACACTCCCTTCTCTCGAACCAGATAGCATTTACGGGGCAGATCATCACACAAGCGCCGTCTGAGCCGCATACGTCCTGATTGACAACCTTGACAGTACCATTTCTTACCTCAAGGATCTTCTTGCTTTCCACTTCATTGAGATAGCCTGCAGCAAGGTTCTTGTTGGCCTGAGCGTTCACAGGACACATGATAACACAGTTACCGCATCCGAGGCAGGCTCCCTCATCGGTCATGAGCACAGAAGTAAGCGTGGGTCTCGGTGCCTTGACATTGAGCAGCTTTTTCTCGATGATGGTTTTCTTATCCACCTCGGGAATGATCTGAGTCTTAGTTACGGTAATAGCATTTACAGGACAGGCCATGTCACAGGCTCCGCAGTAAATACATGCATCAGCGCGCTGAGCTACCTTATCTACCCTCTCCCCGGCTTCCCATTCGGGGTTGAAAAGAGCATTACATGGACAAGTATCAACACATGTACGACAGGCTGTACAGGTATCCTCATCTCTTACCCATATTCCGGCAAACGGCTTCTGAACTGTGATAGCATCTACGGGACATACGGAAGCACACCATCCACAGTGTACACAACAATCGTTGTCGATCTTGGTCTCCCCATCTACCTTTACACTACCGTCAGATGCCAGCCACTGCCTTACTTCTATGCATCCCTGAGGACAGATCTGTTCGCATAATCCGCAGTGCACACAGTTCTCGTTCACAGTTGTATCCTTAAGGACAAAGCTAACGTATGTGTTGTCATTGATGGATTTTCCAGCCTGCCTCATATCCAATGCACCGGTGGGACAGGTCTTGGCACATATGCCACACATTATACAGCCTGAAGGATCGTTCTCCAGGTAGTCCTTGTCAATAAGGCCTCTGGCAACAGCCCCCACGGAACCGATGGTAATAATTCCTTTCGGACATGCCATGACGCAAGTTCCACACCCTATGCACTTTTCCGGAAGATACATAAGTTGCTTGTCGTCCTTTGTTCCAAACACTACTTCTTTCATCTGATCTACTCCGTAATCCTGCCTATAGCATGCATTGCAAATTGTAAGTCCAATGCAATAAGAATCCCTTCCTCGGAAGGCACCTGTTCCAAACTTTCCTGCTCTTAAACTGACAAGCCACCCAATGTCTTGAGGCTATTCTGACAACATGCCTGAACGTATATGGCTGAATATCAGTACAGAATGAAGCCGGTCTGTCTGAGAAGGCATATTCTGCCTGTTGATGCCAACGGTAGCGTATATAAGACTGCTCCAGTTTTGAGATATATTATACTACCTGAGGGTCGCTATTATAGTTACATGTATCTGTAATAAAATTATCGTTCTACATTTGCAAGCGGTAACAACTAATCTGTCCAAAGGTTAAAATGTCTATGCATTTTCCTGACCATGTTTTAAATAGCATTATGCATACTAAGTTCCAGAACAGGACATTGCAGAAAAAAGACTGCTGCAAAAGAAGGGATGTTATGACTTATACGGGACACGCATATGCTCTGGGTGCCGGCACAATAGTAAATGCGATAGCTACCTGGAAAGGTGCAGCTTTCGCAGTGGACCTTAAGACGTTTGCAGATGTGGAGCTGCATAATGACAAAGGACGTATAGAAGGCACTATAGAAGGTCAGCCTGACGCAGATACACGGCTTATAGAAAGAACTGTCGAACTGGTCCTGCAATATTTCGATATACAGATGCAAGGTTCGGTTAAAACAAGGAGTGAAATCCCTCTTGCCAGCGGATTAAAAAGCAGTAGTGCAGCGGCCAACGCCACAGTCCTTGCCACCCTGGATGCCCTTGGAAAAGAAATGAAACCTCTTGATGCCGTAAGACTTGGAGTGCAGGCTGCTTTAGATGTTGGCGTTAGCATCACAGGTGCCTTTGATGATGCATGTGCTTCTTTTTTTGGTGGCGTAGTGGTTACAGATAACAAGATTAAGGAACTTGAACACAGGGAAGAAAAGGAAAAAGATGTGCTTATCTTCGCCCCTGAAAAAAAGTCTTTTAGTTCAGCTACCAATGTAGCTCGCTCACGGTCAATTGCCCCTTGGGTAGATATGGCATATAAACTGGCCTTAGAGGGAAGCTATGAAGAAGCAATGACCCTTAATGGATTCCTCTATTGCAGCGCTCTAGGTTTTGAGACAGAGCCAATGATGCTGGCCCTTGAGGCTGGAGTAAAAGGAGTTACACTTTCAGGTACCGGACCATCTTATGTCGCGCTTGTGGATACTGTTTCCAGATCAAAATTGAAGGAAAGCTGGTCTCAGCTTGGCATAAGCGGAAGCCTGATAAGTACTAAGATATATAATAAAGGAGCGAAAAAACTCGCCGGCTTGGAGTAAAAATGAGTTCACTGGAAGAAATACGTGCTGAGATCCAAAGTATAGACAGAAACATCGTTGGCCTAATTAAGAAGCGCACAGAACTTGCGGAAAAAGTACTTGAGTCAAAAAGAAAAGCAGGTCTGGCTATCAATGATGAGACCCAGAATAAGGTTGTCCTTGATAGGGCAGTAGATAACGCTATAGAATTCAACCTTGATACAGATCCTGTGAAATCGATATTCAAGATACTTATTGAAATGAGTATAGAACGTCAGCAGGAACTTAGCGGCAAAGGCAAGTTTCCCTGAGGAAGATAATAATGACAGATGTAGCAGTCATAATGGGGTCAGAATCAGACCGCGCCATAGCGAACCGTACAACAAGCATACTGGATGAGAGCAAGTATACTTATGATGTGCAGGTGATCTCAGCACACCGCAACCCTGACACCCTTGATGAATATATTGCAGGGAGCAGCGCAAAGGTATTTATCGCAATTGCTGGACTATCCGCTGCATTACCAGGAGTTATTGCGTCAAAAACAAAAAAGCCGGTAATAGGAGTGCCAGTAAGTGCAAAAATGATGGGACTTGACGCTTTATTATCTATTGCTCAGATGCCACCCGGGGTCCCTGTAGCAAGCGTCGGTATCGATAACGGTGCGAATGCCGCACATCTTGCCATCAGGATACTAGACCTGCACGAGAGAAGGTAAGGAACATTCATTAATTGGAGATCAGCCTTGCTTACTGAATCTGAAGATACATTGCTCATCGCCATTACCCATAGTTGAGAGCACTTCTACATCCATTTCATCATCTATTCTTTCAGCCAGTCTTGCAAAAGCCCCCCTTGTCAGATTGCATAGAATTGGATTCAACTGTGCTTCCTGAGCCCCCCAGGGACAACTGGTCCCCTTTAAGTAAAAAGAATTATTATCTTCTGCATCAGGTTTGGATTTAAAGCTGCCTCCAAGCTGGTTCATCAGCAGACAACAAACATCCCCCAGAGGATTATTTTTGCCATTCTGGTCTTCATATCCCATAAGACCCTCTATCATGGATTCCACTACCATATTTGTCATTTGATGAACGATCATGTTCTTCTGTTCCAAGGGTACGGTTTTGAAAAGAGTTGGAATTATCCTCGTAAGTACAGACCTGACACGGTTCTGCATCTCAAGTTTGTCCTTTTCCTGCTGCAAACTGTTGTGCAGGTGTTTTATTCGAAGAAGAGATCTTATTCTTGCAGTCAGTTCCACTTTATCCACTGGCTTTATCAGAAAATCATCAGCTCCAGCCTCTACACCCTTTATTCGATCTTCCCTGTTAGAGAGTGCTGTCACCATCACTACCGGTAAGAGCTGAGTGCCTTCAGCAGCCTTAAGGAGTTTGCATACCTCATAACCATTCATTTCCGGCATCATTACATCAAGTAGTACAATATCTGGCTTTTCTTCATTCACCTTTGAAAGTGCTTCTTTACCATTGGATGCCGAAACTGTCACATATTCAGAGCCCAAATATGCCTGCAGAAGTTCCACGTTCATGGGCTCATCGTCTACTATAAGCACTTTGGATTTTGGTTCATCTGGCATATTGTATTCTCCATACCTATAGGTGCTACTGCTATGCATATATTGTTCTATTGAAACGCTGATGCGCTTGTATCCTGAAACAAGCTAATCCCCTTGAAATGGTCATTCTGCAGGATACCAGGATCACATGCTGAAATTTATCCGGTATCCCACACCTTTAACTCACATCGACAAGCTTACCCTTGGAACCTTTGAGCTGAATCCCTGAGGCAGTGATCTCGAATAAAGTAAAGTCCAACGATATCGATGTACTACGCATCTTTGGAATACTCAGGAAACGTTCCATTTTCCCCGTATATGGATTTTCCTTCACGAATAGTTTTATAGCCCCATGGGTCGAATAATCAGCTATCTGATGAGTTAACTGGTATGCAGCGTCATCCATTACATAAACTACAGTGATATGCTTAGCGGATAGGACACGATTGAGGGTGTCGAACTTATCCCTGAACTGCTTGATGTCCAGGCCAAAGGTGAGCACTCCGAGATTATCAACGACCACTACGTTGGTATCATCAGGAATTAGTTTAACCACATCGACAAGATCCATCTCACCAATGTTGAAACCCACCTGATCATGCCTGAAGGATCTGTCAAGTTCACATTCTCCAATAAGATCTATCTCAGTGTTGTTGAACCCCTCTACAATATGAGCTGCTCTGGCCACTGCCCCTGCCCTTATTTCCAAGACCTGTTTGATAGTAAGCAGACCATTTGTCAGGAAGGACTCCAGTTTCAAGCCAAGCATTCCAGCTTGCTCCAACAGGTCTTCGGGAGATTCTTCGGTTGCTATAAGCACACATTTCTTACCATCCAAACAGGATTGGTACAACAGATGGAGCCCAAATATAGTCTTACCGGTACCCGGAACACCTGTCAAAAGTATTCCTTTTCCTTGTGGGTAGCCTCCACCCATTTTCTTATCAAGATTTTCTATGCCTGTGGGGATGCGTTCCATTCTATCACTGAAGCCCATTATCATTAATTATATTTGCAATATTATAATTGTAAGTATATATACCTGCTCGTTATTAGAGATGGATGATTCTGCGACATATATAATATAGTGTATAGTACATTAAACTATGGGCAAATGATATAAATGCATATCCTCTATAATATTTAAGGCAAGATAATGCATATATTTAAAACTCACACTATTCTTTCAGGAGATAACATTTTTTAAATATTCTGGCACCTAACAATAAAATGAAGAGGGAGAGAAAATGGACCATGACATAAACATAAAGATAGGAGGGGAAGCTGGCCAAGGCATACAAACAATAGGAATTGCACTGGCTCAGACCTTCCAGAAAAGTGGTTTATACGTTTTTTCAACACAATACTATTTGTCACGAGTACGTGGCGGACATAACTATTTCCAGATAAGAGTAAGTGACCGGCCGGTAAGAGCAATATCTGACAGAGTGGACTTGCTAATAGCACTGGACAGCACATCGATCGAGAAGCATATGGAAGAGATCAATGATGGAATGGTGCTGCTGGACAGGGAAGAGGTCAAAATCTCCAGCGATAACAAACAGATATTCGATATACCATTCCAGAAAATAGCAAAAGAGATAGGTGGCAATAAGTTGTATGCAAGCACCGTGGCCACCGGAGCTGCACTGGGCTTGCTTTGCTGTGACATGGAAGTTCTGGAAGATGTGCTAAAGCATACTTTTGCAAAAAAAGGAGAAGACATAATTCGTGACAATATAAAGGCTGCAAGAGCCGGATATGAATATGCACAGGGAAATTATTCAGGAAGATGTAAATACTCTTTTGAAAAGGTCATCCAAAGATCACAGAAGATGCTTATAGATGGAAATGATGCTGTAGGGCTTGGTGCACTTGCAGCAGGCGTGCAATTCCTTGCCGCTTATCCTATGACCCCTTCAACAGGAGTTATGAACTATGTAGCTGCACACGCGGACAGGTTCAAGGTGGTAGTGGAACAGGCAGAAGATGAGATCAGTGCTCTTAATATGGTATTGGGAGCCTCCTTTGCCGGTGCCAGAGCCATGACGACCACATCAGGGGGTGGATTTTGTCTTATGGCTGAAGCTTTGGGACTCTCAGGCATGACTGAAACTCCTGCCGTGATATTCCTTGGCCAGCGCCCCGGACCCGCCACTGGGCTGCCTACAATGACAGAACAGGGTGACCTGTTGTTCGCATTGCATGCTGCCCAGGGAGAGTTTCCCCGGTGTATACTTGCCCCTAAGACCCCTGATGATGCGTTCTATCTCACGGCAAAGGCTTTTAACCTGGCTGACAAGTACCAGGTACCTGTATTTATCATGAGTGACCAATACCTCGCAGATTCACAGTTCACATGCGAGCGGTTCGATATTTCAAAGATCACCATCGATAGAAAGCTGTTATCTGATGATGAACTTGGAACCATGGAAACATACAAGCGTTATGCCATTACCTCAGATGGCATTTCACCCCGTGCTCTGCCTGGCCAGAGCCGACATGTGGTTGTTGCCGACAGTGACGAACACAATGAGGAGGGACACATTGACCAGACAGCTGATAACCGTATCCGCATGATGGAAAAGAGAATGAGGAAACTTAATGGACTTGCGAAGGAAATGGAAGCACCTGAAGTGTACGGACCTCAGGAAGCAGATGTTACTCTTATTGGATGGGGATCATCATATGGCCCTCTTGCAGAAACTGTGGATCTGCTGAATGAGGAAGGACAAAGTATGAATCTCGTACATTTTACCCACATATTCCCCATGAACAAAGAAGAAATTAAAAATACAATATTGGAAAAAGGTACTACCATCTGTGTGGAGAGTAATGCAACCGGACAGTTCGCAAAACTATTGAAAACAGAGGCAGACATATCCGTTGACATAAACTTGTTAAGGTATGATGGTATGCCTTTCACTCCCGGATATTTAATACATGCCCTGCATGAAAAGAAGGTGATCTGATGGTCACAATGGAAGATTATCTTGACATTGAAACCGAATGGTGTCCCGGATGTGGCAACTTTGGCATACTTAAAGCGATCAAGAAAGCACTGGTTAATCTCGGCAAGGAACCACACGAAGTTCTGATCATGTCTGGTATAGGACAGGCAGGAAAACTTCCCCATTATATGAAATGTAATACATTTAACGGGCTGCATGGAAGAGCATTGCCTCCGGCCACCGGAGCAAAAATAGCCAACCATGAATTGACGGTCCTGACGGTGGGTGGGGACGGGGATGCCTATGGAGAAGGCGGCAATCATCTGATGCATACTATCAGACGTAACCCTAACATAACTACTATCGTAAATAATAACCAGATATATGGCCTTACCAAGGGCCAAGCTTCTCCTACAAGTGAACTGGGCATGAAAACTAAGGTTCAGACCCATGGTGTTTTTAATACTCCGCTCAATCCCCTGGCTCTTGCAATCTCTCTGGATTGTTCCTTTGTTGCAAGAGGATACGCAGGAAATATCGAGCATTTGACAGGTATCCTTGCAGAAGCGATAAAACATAGGGGTTTTGCATTAGTGGATATTCTGCAGCCTTGTGTATCTTTCAATAAGATCAATACATTCAAGTGGTATGGAGAAAGGGTATATCGGCTTGACGAAGAAGGATATATGCCTGATGACCGGGTAACTGCGTTTAAAAGATCTCTTGAATGGGGAGATAAAATCCCCATAGGAGTATTCTACAAGAAAGAAAAACCTATCCTTGAAGATGGGTTTAGTGTACTAAAAGATGGAACTCTTATTAGCAGACCTATAGATCATGCCTTGGTGGATGAATTGATAGATTCTTTCATGTGACCTTTAAAGGTCACTTTATGTTTTCCTTCGGCTTAGCCTTCAGAATGCCCTTTAAGACGACCAGTTCCTCAAAGAAGCACTTTTCTTTTGATACAACTTCCGTTTCAAGACCTGCCTCTTCCATCCAGTATTTTGCCTGTTCGATACCAGTGAGTGACGAGATCAGAAGCAATAAGATTCCCGTGGGACAAAGATGAGGTCCTACGCTTTTAAGGAACCTGCGAAGAGATTCCGTACCGTCAGCACCACCATCAAAAGCATAGTTAAGCCATCCGGGAACCTTGTCATCCTGGGAGGTGGGCAGATAAGGCGGATTAAAAATGATCATATCAAAACACTGGGCTGGCTTGAAAGCAGAGAACATGTCTGCCCTTATGGTTGAAACTCCATTATCAGATGCACATCTAACAGCATGTGGATTTATGTCCGTTGCAAGGAGATCCACCTCAAAATTGGCTTGTATGACCGCAGAAACAAAACCTGTACCTGTGCCTATTTCCAGTATTTTCATGCCTTTATTCACAAAAGCAAGAGCTGAATCCGCAAGCAGAAAAGAATCTTCGGCCGGCTCATATACCTCATCAACAAATTCCACAGAGGCATTCCTGTATGTGATGCAGGGCATCATACCTCCTGCTGGATTACAAGTATCAGATTGGATAGTGCAGCAAGTTGCGCCGGATCCAGGTTTTCAGGGCGCAGTTTCATCAAATCCTCCGGCAATCTGGAAACCACTTGTCTGACATTCTTTATACCTAGCATGTGGTTGCTTTCTATGATAGAATTCTTTATTTTCTTGCGCCTTTTTGTAAAAATAGCTGTAACGAACTTCAGGAAAAAATCCCTGTCATTTACATTGAAAGGAGCTGGTCTTGGACATACCTTTATTACCGCAGACTCTACTTGAGGCGGAGGCGAAAAAGCACCTTTTGGAACCTTCATTATTATAGAAGCATCTGCAAAGTATGAAGTGTTCACTGTTAGTCTGCTATAGTCATCTGATCCCGCCTTTGCTATCATGCGCTGGGCAAACTCATATTGGTACATGAGTACCCCCAGCTTGAAATCGTGTTTGAAGAGTTTGAAGGTTATTTCTGAAGAAATCGAATAGGGAAGGTTCGCAACCACTTTATCGAAGGTAGGCAATTCAACTTTCAGAACATCTCCATGGATAATCTGTAGTTTTTCCTCTCCCCTGAACCTGTCTTCCAATACAGCCACAAGCTTTGAATCAAGTTCTACTGCTATTACTTTATCGGCCTGGCACAAAAGACGTTCTGTCAGGTTGCCTATACCCGCACCAATTTCCAGAATAGTCTCACCGGGAACGATATTTGCAGACTCAACTATTCTGTCCAGTATCCCCTCATCCACCAGAAAATGCTGGTCGTGCTGCCCTCCGTGTATGCCATAATGGCGGAGTATACTGCGAACCAAGGATATGACCCCTTATTCCTGCTTGGAACGCCGGGGAGGTATAGTGAAGAGCCTGTATTTGATGTTATCATCCTTGAGCTCATCGATTATACGGTTAGATACGATCTTTTCAGGAGAGTGCAGGCTTCCTATCCTTCCATGAAGTTCCTTAAGGCTGGTAAACGTGCCTTTCTTGCGTTCATCGATGATAGCCCACATGAGTTTCTTCCCGATACCCGGGAGTAGTTCCAACATGTGCAACCGATTGGTGATAGGATGTGCATCATTAAAGAAATCCACAAAACGCTGCTCATCAAGAAGCACTATCTTTTCAAGCATGTATGGAAGCTCTAGTTGAGAACCATGGCTTAACTCATTGAAACCGATCCTGTGCTTAACATGATCAATAACATCACGATCCCCTTCGCCAATATAAACCCTTGACTGGATCTGAGGTACTGTGTTCTCCTTTGGCACCAGTTCCATGAGGACAAAGTGTTTTTCCCCTACAGCCTGAAGGAGAGGTTTTTTCTGATAGGATGGCTTGGAATCGACACTACTGCCATAGGGCAGATAATCTATGACCCATGCATAATCCTCTCTGTCAGGTGATTTTCCCCTTGTCATCATACTAAACACTTCCGTGAAACTAACCGCTATGCTTGCATACAACAATCAAAATAAAAATGGGATATTCAAATATAAATCTATTCTAGTGCCTCGCTCACAAGATCCAATATCGAGTCCAGCTCGGATTCGGAAAGAGTATACCTTTCCTTTGCATACAGAGTTCTGAGCTCATCCCTTGTCTGAGGAGCTATATCAGCTATCCGTACGGCAATTTCGGGTTTCATCTTTTCCAACTCCATGAGCTTGTTAACGAGTTCCCGTGACTTCTGGGCGCTCATCCTGGAGAACATCTCTGCATGGTTTATAGCCTTACGTAGTTCGTACCTGAGCTCATCCCCTTTATTGAGGCGCTCTTCCATGATCTCATTGAGCATCTCCCTGACCTCCGAGATGGTCAGAAGTTCTTCACTTAGAATGTTCTTAACTATCATCTAAATACACTCTTAATGTGTCCTACAGTATGTGGAACTCTATATCGAGAAACATATATCTTATACTCATTCATCAAGATATATCTATCGATAATAAGCTTAAAGTGTTGCCAGTGAGGGTAGAATTACCATCACTTCTGGGGTTTCAGGTGCTGCGGCAGGGAAATTACCTCTTTCATAGAGTTTCCGTCCCTTACCTGCAATAGATAAGCTCTGCCCCTCTGACCAACTACTTTACCTGTGCTTCCCTGGAATTTCGGGTTTGGCATTCCTTTTTGGACGCTTGGGTCAATATCTATGTGTACCATCTGCCCGTTATTGAACTCCTGGATAGCCTTACTTACCGGGGAAATTCCCCTTTCCCTTATAGTCTTCTTCAATTTGTACCTTGTACAGTGCCTCTCACCATGTGACATAATTCTTCTCCGTTGTATGTATTGTGATTAATGGATAATAGTTCAAATATCAACGTTCACTACATCAAGTTCCGTAACCGTTGCCTGTTTACCTAGTATCCCGGTAAGGCTTGGAACTGTCCGTCCCTGATCACCGGATACGAGTTCCTTGACATAGAGACCACCCTCGCACCTGACCCTCATCATCGCATGGTCCGTTTCCAATCCTAAAAGTTCTATGGAATGCACAGACCTTTTTCGGGTTAGATCAGCCCTTCTGTGAGATACACGCTGAGGCGTCCTTTGCTGGATCTCTGCACCTGAAAGACTTCCCAGTGCTGATATTAGCTCTTCCTTTGAAACTGGGTCAGTGAATGTAACTTTAAGGTTATATACTTTATCCGCATGAGCGGATTTCAACTTCTCTACCATTTCCTTTGATACGATCTGCAAATCATGAACTTCCACCTTCCCGGAGGCATGGGTATTTATTGCACCCTGAAGTTGTTTCAGATCGATGGTACGAATTCTGGGATTGATGGCCTCCACCACAAAAGGCCGGCCACTTCCAAGCATAAGAGCATCTATATCTTCCCTTCCAGCGCCATGGAACGCAGTATCGGCAGCAGAAGTTGCAGTGATAACATCTTTTTTTATCAGCTCATCTACAGATTCCGGATACTGCTTACCGGTAAAACCACATTTTTCACATCCTCTTCCTTTACAACTGCGGCATGGCCATCTTGTTTGTGGGATCCCCCTTACAAGTTTCTTGTAGCGGCCCTGAATGTAAAGAGATTTTATCTGCAGACTAAGGGTCTCGGCAGCAATGTCAAGCATCACAACTATCTCAGGCTGCTCGAAGTCAACTACTTTGCCGGTCTTGGATGCAATTAACTTCCCTACCTCCCTGTTCATTTCAGTTTTTAACTGTTCAGCATGGGCAATCCCACATTCGCTCCAGAGGATCTCTTCGTTCTCACTAAGCAGACCACTAACTTTGGTGCCTACAAGAAAACTGGAATACTCCATACCTTCAAGTGCAGCAACGGCAAGGTTCGCCCACCTATCCAGGTCACTGAACAAACCAAGACATACCCAGCAGCGTTCATCTTCCACAACCATGCCAAGGACCTTTCGTGCAGAAATGCAACTGGGAGCAAGTTCCCGGAGGAGAGAATCATCTCCTTCCTCTTTGTGTATACGGTGCCCCTCCATAGAAAGTGCCACCTTAAGACTATTACCTCTCTGGGCATTAGTAAGGCCTGTAGATAACTTTGCAAATTGCCTTCCCATGCAATGGTCGCAGATCGGCCCTTCATGGATTATCATCTTAGCGGTATCGAATATGCTCATCTGATCACTCTGAATTTACGTCCTGGTCTTCTAACGGTGAACCAGGATAAAACAGTTATCTTTGTATCTGATCAATCATAACTCTGTCAAGTTCATTGTGTATAAGGATGATACAATGGTCTGCATGCAATGAAAGAGGCCCAACGGATATAGTACCTGCGGACATTTCAAGTACAAGGTTTTCTTCCTCTTCCGTAAGTCCAAGATGGTCCCCAAGGATGAAAACGCCGTCTTTGATCCCTTCAGTTATATTCCTTAGATCTTCACCATCTTCCCTGAAGTAAAATATCTTGCGACCATCCCCGGTAAATTCATCCAACAAAGTGCGCAGGTCAGCTTGACGTACCCACACCCCAGGCGTCGAACGGATTTCGAGGGAAGAGATATTATTTAATTCCAATGCTTTTTTTATCAACGCACCTGCGCTTCTTTCATCCGGATTCAGATATCGTAGTTTTTCTCCGTTGAAACGTATGATCCGGGGAGGATTCGGATCACCAAGAAGCAGCAGGTGGGCCTGCACGTCTCTTCTTAGATCATGTGACAAAAAAAACACCGAATTGATGCATCTGCAGAGGATATCCATCCTTCCTGCAGAACCGGGCATGTCATTAAGTGAAAAGCCTCCTGTAGTTACAGCTTTATGTCCAATTATAATAAAATCCTGCATGTTCTCATCCATTTAAATGAATAAACTTCCACCATATTACGGGAAGGCAGATCAACCATCGATATAATTACCATCAAGGTCACTGCTACCGGAATATACCCTTGCGATCTTAACTGCTTTATGGGCTACCTCTTCAGCACTTTTCCCAAATAGCCGTATCATGGGTTCCTTGCCAACACCACCATTATCATATATAACATCGGGCACTTTTTTCAAAGTATCTGAACTGAAATTCCCAATTGCATAGGTCACACCCCAATCCATAGTATTGGTCTGCCCCGGCTCATCAGCCCTGTCAAAGGAAGAGATAGTAAGTCCCATATCCCTGCATATATGCAAAACTTTTTTCGAGTACCTGAGATTGACAGCCGCCCTTACCCATGGATCAAATTCCATAGCAGCAAGAACCATTCTTGCCACATGATAGCTACCTCCTAATTCCACATTACCTGCAATGTGAGGCTTATGCCTTACACATAAGATACGTCCGCTGACACCAGCTATGTCTGTAGCTACAGAAGCTTCAGGGGTAGCCATGGCAATGTTACAGCCCACTTCCGCAATGAGTTTCCCGAACTCATCACACGAGACCAGGATCTCAGTAGCTGAAATAGTATTTTGAAGAGCTTCGTAGCGATGGACATCCCTAAGAGTTGAACCCAACTGGTTTACAGGACCCACCCCATGCCCTACTTTCATACTGCTGACAATGGCTTTTTCCACAAAGGATTTGGTAAGCGCAGCAGCTTCGATAATCGAATATCCTTTAGATAGGAAGGCAGTAATGGATGCAGCATATGTACACCCGGACCCGTGCGTACCCCCTTCGAGGAACTTGCCTGGTAGCACAGTGAATGTCTCGGAAACAGATTCATATACCACGTCAGATGCATCCAGATGGCCACCAGTGACAATTACGATTTCGACACCCAATTCCGCAATCTTTTTTGCTGCTATTTTCGCATCATTAACATCTTTAATATCGATACCTGAGAGCGTACGTGCTTCATAGATGTTGGGAGTTACCACCTTACTAAATGGAAGTAGCACCTCTTTAAGTACCCTTACGGCATCTTTACGCAACAGATCCCCACCTGCCTCAGCTGCCATCACAGGATCTACCACAAGAGATAATCCATGGGACCTTGCCTCGTTTGACACAACCGCAACTATCTCGGCAGAGGAGAGCATACCGGTTTTTGCCCATTTGACATCCATGTCAGAGCATACGGCATTTATCTGTTCACTTATCACATGAGAAGGCAGATCATAGATGCTGAGCACACCCCTGGTATTTTGCGCAGTGACCGAAGTTATCGCACAGGTACCATGTACCCCCAAGGCTGCGAAAGTCTTGATATCAGCTTCAATACCTGCGCCGCCACCTGAGTCTGAACCTGCTATAGTCATTACCACGGGAGCAACGGACATTATGTTCACCATTTTGTGTTTCTTCAAAAAGAACTGAAGATATATGATATGCCAAGAGATATGGACAATGTTCTAAATACATTATGGTCAACAGCCATCTATGCCCTGCCCCCATAACAACAGTATAATAGTATGTTCGATAGTTTTATATCTGACTATACACATTGGAGACCAGTATAATGCTATCATTCCGTTGATACATATCATTCGGGACTACTTTGATTTATTTAGATGAGGCGGCTTTAAATGGGAAACAGACCTCTTGATATACTGAACAATGCTTTGAACACACCTGTTATTGTGAGATTGAAAGGCGCCCGCGAGTTCAGAGGAAATTTGCAGGGCTACGATGTACACATGAACCTTGTTCTCGAGGAGGCTGAAGAGTTGAGAGAAGGGGAGACCAGGAAACTAGGTACTGTAATAATAAGGGGTGACAACGTAGTATACGTATCCCCGTAACATATTTATCCTATGATACTGTCTGAGGTTCGCTTGATACATGGTTAACACACAGATGGTACTTATCACGATAATTAAACAGAGAGACGAAAAAGTTCAATAAGGTGATGATAAATGTCAAAAGGTACTCCCTCGATGGGAAAAAGGCAAAAGCGCACACATGTGACATGCAGGCGCTGCGGTAGCGTATCACTTAATATCCATACAAAGCAGTGTACTGCATGTGGTTTTGGCAGGACACCGCGTATGAGAAGTTACAAATGGGAACGTAAGTGCAAATTCTGAGTATAATACTGTTTTCTCTTTTGGGGCATAGATGAAAGAGGAGTGTGGTGTTGTGGGAGTTGTGATGCATGATGGTGCATCCGCAGACAATCCCACCGCTCTTCAGATATATTATGCCCTGTATGCCCTACAGCACAGAGGACAGGAGTCCACAGGCATCACAGTACATGATGGCCTGCACGTCAAATCTATTAAAGGGATGGGCCTAGTACCCGAAGTATACGTAAAGAAGGACCTAGTGGAACTTAAAGGCAACGTAGGCGTAGGCCATGTAAGATATTCCACCACCGGGGACTCAAAAATTGAAAACTGTCAGCCCCTGATAGTAAATTATAAGAGTGGTACCATAGCTATAGCCCATAACGGGAACCTTGCAAATTATAATGTATTGCGTGACGAGTTGGAATCCGAGGGCCGCATATTCATCACCAGTTCCGATACGGAGATAATTGCCCAATTCCTTGTAAAAGAACTGTTGCGCCATGACCCCATAGAATCAATTTCCAATGTAGTGAAAAGGCTTATAGGTTCTTACTCTCTCGCCATCCTTATCGATGACCAGCTGTATGCCCTGCGCGATCCGCTTGGCTTTAAACCATTGTGTGTAGGAAAGCTAGACGGAGGCTTTATAGTTGCATCTGAAAGTGTTGCCATTGATACCCTGAATGGGACACTGATAAGAGACGTGGAACCAGGAGAACTACTTGTCTTCAAAGAGGGCACATATGAAAGCCATCGCCTGGTACAGGAAAAATACCATGCACACTGCGTGTTCGAATATGTGTACTTTGCACGTCCTGATTCGATAATCAATGGCAAACTCGTTTACAGTGTGCGTGAGAAGATAGGCAAGGAACTTGCACGCGAACATCCGGTAGAAGCAGATATTGTTTCACCGGTACCGGACTCCGGGATAACTTCTGCCATAGGATATTCGTATGAGGCCAATATAAAATACCACGAAGGGCTCATGAAGAACCGATACATCGGCAGAACATTCATCCTCCCAGGTCAGGCAATGCGCGAGACTGCTGTGCGCCTAAAGATGAACACGATCTCCGAGAATATAAAGGATCAAAGAATAGTCCTTATAGATGACAGTATAGTGCGCGGAACCACTTCCAGACGCATTATAGATATGATAAGACGTGCCGGTGCAAAAGAGATCCATGCACGGATCGGCAGCCCACCTATAATAGCCCCATGTTATTTTGGCATAGACATGGGCACCAGAAATGAACTGATAGCTGCCCACAAAACAGTAGCGGGAGTAGAAGCTGTAATCAATGCTGACTCACTGGGGTATTTGAGTATAGAAGGATTGGTGCGAGCGATAGGTATTGAAAAAGAAGACTTGTGCCTTGCATGCCTGACAAGTGAATATCCATTGGAGATACCGGGCGAGGTTTGTCCACGCAGACAGCTTAAACTCGACGAGTTCTCATAGACCATTAAACTAGAATTGTTCATTTTAATACTTACATAAATTGTGCAAGATCTCTTCTTTTAAAGCTTTAATGATAAATAGTTGACAATGCAGATATTGCTAACTACGGATTATTACTCTACCTGTCATTGTAATGCAAATATCACTAACTAAAGGCAGAGATTAGAATAAAGTCCTGAAAAACTATTCCTGCTTATTCCCAATTAAACTAATTATAGTCAAAAAATAAGTATTAAGGGGCCGGGACCGAGACTCGAACTCGGGTCGTAGCCTCCACAGGGCCACAGGATAACCACTACCCTACCCCGGCACATGAGCAGGTGTCGCGCATTGTTGGCACGAGCACCCTATACATGTATCTCTCTTACATAAACTTTTCCTCTCTTCAGCTCTGAGCCAGTACCAATAATAAGCGCCTTCTGAAGCAGTTTCCGTCATACGTTTCAATATCTCAGCATATACCTCCAAAAATAGGTCCCATCCACAGCTAGACCCCGATAGAAAGTATTTGCCTTAAACTTGTTGCCGAGCTGTATTTCAGGCTTTATTTAACCTAATCCAGAATCTGCTACCCTTACCTTCCGGGTTATCATCCACACCCACATCACCTCCATGCAGTTCAGCTATTCTTTTAACGATGGCAAGGCCAAGACCAGTACCTTTGACACCTTTCTTGGTAACCCTCTTGAATCTGTCGAAAACGTAAGGTTTATCAGCACCAGAAATGCCTTCACCCTGATCACTGACAGCTACTTTCCACACATTACCTTCATCAAATATATCAATGAGTATAGATGTTCTTTCATGACTGTACTTCACAGCATTCGTAAGAAAGTTGGCAAATACTTCTTCAATTATGGGATTAACAGCTGACCTGTGAGCTCCAGAAAACCGCATGATAATTTCCATTTTCTTGGATTCCACCATAGGTCGCAAGTTTTCATTTACATTGCGCAGCAAATCCCCAAGGTCCATTATAGAAAATTCAAGCTCATCCTGAGATTCAAGTTTAGCGAACTTGGCGGCAGTATCGATCATATCAATGAGTTTATCATCATTTTTCTGGATCTTCTCAAGCATTGACCGTTTCGGCCCATTGTTCTCGACCTCAAGCAGCAGCTCGGTGAATCCTTTTATATTTCCCGCCGGATTGAGCAGATCATGACGCAGGATATCCGTGAACAACTCTTTCATTTCATTTGACCGCTGTAGTTTATCTGCATATTGTTTAAGTCGGTCTTCCGATAGTTTGCGTTGAGTTATATCCATAGCAGTTCCGGTAATTCTGGAAGCTTTGCCCTCATTATCGAACTCTGTAGCTTTACCCCTCACAAGCAACCAATTAGATTCGCGACTCCGGGTAATAATGCTAAATTCCTCCTCAAAGAAAGGTGACGATGGCCTAGTGTCTCTGAAAACAGAAGTTATTCTTTTCCTTTCCGGTTCATGGATCATTTCAACGATTGCTTTGAAATTGCGAGGAAGGCTGCCAGCCTGATAACCCAGCATTTCAGCCCAACGTGCATTAAAAACAAGCTCGTCAGTAGCTACATCCCAATCCCATATGCCCAGATCAGCACCATTAAGAGCAAGTTCCACCCGATCCCTAGTCTTTTGTAGCATTATTTCTCTTTCTTTACGCTCGGTAATGTTCCTGGCAACTGCAAGAACATATTCACTGTCATTGTGTTCTATAAAAGTAACATTTATCTCCACAGGTATCTTTTTTCCGGTTTTTGCCTTGAAGCTTGAATCAACATCCAGATAGTGATCCCCACATGTTTCAAAGAAAGCCCCGTTCCAGAAATTACCTACTGTATCCATTAAAAGATCAGGCTCCATTGCCATGAACTCTGTTCTTAGATAACCTGCCTGAGTACAGAGCGTCTCATTGACATCCAGTACCTTGGAGCTATTGCGATCTATTACGATAATATAATCATTTGACCTGTTAACGAGGTTCTTGAATAAAGAAAGCTCATCAATGAACTTTTTTTGCACTATTGCTAACCTAAGTAGCTCTGACAAAAAAATCAAATCGTATGGTCCTTCTTCCAATGAAGCGGTTATTTTAGAGTCCTCAATAGTTATGAACCCAAAGACGTTTCCCTCATCGACCAGGGGAATGGCAATGAACGAGTTCTTTACCTGCGTCTGCAGCAATTTTAGACCGGAGGTTGCTTCTTTAGCAGATGTCAATACATCCTGAATATAAACGGCTTTTTTGTTATTGATACTGCTAAATATCCATGGAAACATCTTCATCCGGGAATTATGGAATGCATCCTTTCCCACATCAGCTCCATTTCTCACCCATGAGTGCCTTCTTTTAGCTATCTTGACTGTGCCTTGTAATTCATAGACCGAGCACCTTGTACAATCGGTTAATTCACCAATTTGGCCTAATATGTTAATAATACCGGCCTCTGTCCCTGAGAGAGGTGATAGAAGAGATGTTATCTCCGGAAGCTCATATCTGAAACTATGAGCTGAAAGAGATGGAGCCTGAGACATAAGGAGATCACCAACTATAGGAACCTGAGAACGAGGTACTTCACCATTAACTTCACCATTAACAGGAACCTGAGTTTTCGAAATAGAAAGAGAATAAGTAACTGAAAGATAAAAAACAAAAATACAAACACAGAATATTAGAATTAATTGTATTTTGAATGCAGCATTGCCACTTATTCCCGTATAAGGCAGCAATGTAGATAATATAAATACGAGAAACATTGAAAAAAATGCCTTTGCCCATATTATCATCTGTTTTCAGAGCTCCCGAATAGACTGATCCAATTAAATATACGACATATATTATATTAATTATGATTATATTCTTTTTGCTACTTTAATCCGGCCGAATTAGCAATAGAAAGGACTGATTAGAAGAAGGGTAAGTTTAATATCTGTAAGTATCTTTATGTGCAATTAGAAAACGAATAGAGTTGAGAGCATAGTCCGATCAGTGCAACGCACAAACCATAAAAACAGTAGAGAAGACGGATTCGAACCGGTAGAATCGACAGCAGAACTCCTTGTCCTTGAGCCAATAGGCTATCCCTTGAGCAGTGTTCTGGACGATTATCCGGAAATAGAGGATGCAGGAGTTTTTGAATTTTATGCCCGGGAACAGTGGAATGGCTACATTGCACGCAAAGGCGAATATCTATTTGACAGGAGGATGTATCCTGATTTTGCGTACAGGATAAAGGAAGTAGAGCCTCCTGAATCAGTTATCGGTATGGAAACCTCAATAATAGTTCATGAGGATAACGCTACTACCCCTACTGTGGAGTTTCATAGTAACGTTTCTTTTGAAGATGTAGTTGGACAACATAATGCTAAGCAGAAGTGCAAATTGATTGAAAAATATCTGGAACAACCGGAGAAATTCGGTAAATGGGCACCCCGCAATGTGCTATTCTTCGGGCCTTCAGGTACGGGCAAGACAATGCTTGCAAAAGCCCTTGCCAATAAGGCAAATGTGCCCATACTTCCCGTAAAAGCTACACAGATGATAGGAGAATACGTAGGAGAAGGTGCGAGGCAGATCCACCAGTTATATGATAGAGCTGAAGATATGGCCCCCTGTATAATTTTCATCGATGAACTGGATGCTATTGCCCTGGACAGACGCCACCAGGAACTGAGAGGAGATGTTGCAGAGATAGTAAATGCTTTGCTTACTGAAATGGACGGGATAGTAGAAAGAGATGGAATTTGTACCATTGGTGCTACTAATCGTACGAACACTCTTGACCCCGCAGTAAGAAGCAGATTCGAAGAGGAGATAGAATTTTTATTACCTGATGAGGAAGAGAGGTTTAAGATACTTGAAACAAATATCTCCACATTTCCACTGCCTGTAAAAGACGTAAACGTAAAGAGGATCGCTGAGATGACAAAGGGGTTCTCCGGAAGAGATCTTGTAGAAAAGGTCCTGAAAACAGCTTTACATCAGGCAATAATAGAAGATAAGGAAGAAGTTACGGGAAAACACTTTGAAGAATCCGTGGGAAAACTGCTCCAGAAGAATGGTACTGTGATGGATAACCGGATGTATTCCTGAAATTGACCAGCCAATTTATGATATATTGAATACTGTAACTTGAGTGATCGTATGGAAGAGATCAGCGAATCAGACAGATTTGAATGCAGGATAATAACTGTGATCAACAAGGGTGATTGGTATGGCGTCACCGTAGAGGAAATCGCATCCGGCGGCAGGGTCTATTTTGGCAGGACAAAACCGGAATTGTTCAGCTACGAGCCCGGAGACAGCTTGTACATTGGAGTGAAAACGCTTACCATCCCACTGGAAGATAGGACCATGGAAGTTTCTCTTTATGATGCAGATGGTAACAAGCTTGACTGGACAATAGTTTGAATCGCTTTGGATCTATTCATCCTTCAAAGGAAGATCCATTTCCATCAGGTCTTCTGCTATTATAACATTTTCAAATACCGCTTGTGCTTCTCTCAGGAGAGGAGAAGCATCATCAGTATATCTGGAACTTATGTGAGTCAATACCAACCTGCTAACACCTGCTTCCTTTGCAAGAGTAGCTGCTTCAAATGCTGTAGAATGCTTTGATTCCTTTGCCCATTCATCCTGGTCACTTGCAAGCGTACCGTCATGTATCAACACATCAGCACAGCTGCTAGCCACAAGAATAGACTCACATGGCCTGGTATCACCAGTATATATGACTTTCCGGCCAGGCCTCATTTGCCCAACAACATCCTCGGAACGTATCAACTGCCCGTTGACCTCAACATTAACACCACTATGCAGCTTTGAAAAGAGCGGACCAGGGGGCACTCCCAGTGCAATGGCTTTTTCACGGTCGAACCTGCCTCTTCGGGATTCCTCCACCAGTGCATAGCCAAGGCTTGGAACACTGTGGTCAGTTTCAATAGCCTGGATACAATAACCATCCCTTTTAACAAGTTCTCCGGGAACCAACTCAATAGCTTCCACTTCAAAACGGAGTTTGTAATAACCAAGCTCAGTGAGGACCTTAACGAATTCATTCACCCGTTGTGGACCGTATATTTGCAATGGTTCGGTCCTTCCCAGAAAAGACATTGTTTGTATAAGCCCGGGAATACCAAGCATGTGATCAGCATGAAAATGAGTGACAAAGATAGAAGTAAGTGCTTTCATTCCCGTTTTAGCGCGCATCATCTGCTGTTGAGTACCTTCTCCGCAATCAAAAAGCAAAAGCTCCCCTTCTCTGTTGATCATTATTGCAGATGGATTTCGATTACGTGTTGGTAGAGAGCCACCGGTTCCAAGAAATAATATGCGGAGCATAAAGGGAAATAGTAGAGGAGATATTTATTGATTGCCGATTAAAGCATGAGAT
>NZ_JBFYLB010000110.1:0-3041 GCF_041305605.1 Methanomethylovorans sp. | reverse complement strand
GTAGACTTTCAGACAGGTAAAGCTGTGTATCTAGTTGATACCTGTACACATTATTATGCAAGCGGTTGGCGAACCTTTACAAATGGCATGGAGCTGATGCCTGGGGAATACAGTTTTAAATATTCAGATAGGACTTCGCATAAGTGCACGATTACAGCTGGTAAGACTTCATATATTGATCGTATCTTATCTTTGTAAGAAAAGAAATGTACAAAAATGCAACACTGGCATCCTGCGGAAGAAATGATCTGAAAAAGTAGCGAACTCTCGTAGCTCGGTTTACGTTTTCTATTTTATTTAGGATAGCTTCTATTATCCTATAATAACTCTGCAAAGAAAAAGTATCTGATCAAAAAATGAGGAGGTGCAACAACCATTGCACCTCTTATATTTCGAAGTTAGATGGTTGTCTCGTTCAAAGTCTCGTTAACAACCTCTGTGGTCTGGTTTACGGTCGTGGTTGTGGTCTCATTTACAATAGGATACACTACTGTCTCGTCAACAACCTCTGTGGTCTGGTTTACGGTCGTGGTTGTGGTCTCGTTTACGGTTTCTGTTACAGTCTCTTCTGTAGTTTTGTCTGCACAACCGGAAATGGCCACTAAGCCCATAACCAGAAGTCCCAATAATAAGAAGTTGAGCATTTTCTTCAAAGTAATCACCTAGCCTTTTATACCCACATATATGAACTGTCGATTTAGGACTATTAAGTGTATAGCAGTATAGAGTCTGTTCTTTGCACTTACTAGTCATAATTTCGAACATTTGACTATTTATTAACTATATAGTATGTAGTCCCTATATAGTAGACGATTAGCATAAAACCAATATGTTATAAATCTTTCGGTTTTGTTGTGATTAAGAAATTGAATACTCAGCTGACTGTATTAGGTATCCTATTGGGGAAGAAACATTACTATTTCACTTTGCAATTGCGAATCTGAAATAGAAATGAATATTTACTGCTATCTAGTTTTTCTCTACCGGATTTCGTAAGAAATTTATGTATGTCGAAATATATGAGAAATTCTAAATATCGTGCTATACTAGTACAAAGACATGAAAGATAATCCTGTCCGTGGTCTTATCATCCGCAGTACAGATGTCGAAGATGTGCCTTTATTGTTAAGATTTGTTAAAGGGATAGCAGAATACGAACACCTCAGCCATATGGTTTCAGCTACTGAGGAGTCACTTAAAATGGCTTTCTTTGGAGAAAGGCCGTATGCTGAAGCCCTGATAGCTGAACTTGATAGTGTGCCTGTGGGTTTTGTGGTTTTCTTTCATAACTTTTCCACATTTGTGGGAAAACCAGGTTTATATTTAGAAGACATATACGTGCTTCCAGAACACCGTGGCAAAGGGGTCGGAGCTGCCTTGTTCATGAAATGTGTCCGTATGGCCAGAGAACGTGATTGCGGTCGTATGGAATGGAGTGCCTTGCACTGGAATCCTGCACGTAAGTTCTATGAACGGTTAGGTGCTCAACCCCTTGAAGACTGGATAATATACCGCCTGGATGAGAGCATGATCTCAGATATGGTGTTAGAAAAAACCTAAAGCACCTTGCTCAAGAAAGCAATGGTCCTCTCATTCCTTGCATGGTTGAATATATCCTGGGGCGTTCCTTCCTCTACGATCATACCATCGTCCATGAAAAGCACTCTGTCGCTTACTTCCCTTGCGAATCCCATTTCATGGGTGACCACTACCATTGTCATTCCCATCTTTGCGAGGTCATTCATGACATTCAATACCTCTCCTACCATTTCAGGGTCAAGGGCTGAGGTAGGTTCATCGAAAAGCATGACCTTCGGATGCATCGCCAAAGCACGTGCTATTGCTACACGCTGTTTTTGCCCACCGGAGAGTGCGGCAGGATAAACGTGTGCTTTATCTTCCAGTCCAACCTTGCGCAATATTTCCAGTGCCCTTTTTTCGGCTTCGTTTTTTGGAAGCTTTCTAACTTTGATGAGAGCAAGAGATACATTCTCAAGGGTTATTTTATGAGGGAAGAGATTGAAGTGCTGGAACACCATGCCAGCCTCTTCCCGGATCTTATTAATATCAATATGTGGATCTGTTATTTTTTTGCCATCGATCCAGATGTCTCCCGACGTGGGTCTTTCCAGAAGGTTGATACAACGCAGGAAAGTACTCTTTCCGGACCCGGAAGGTCCTATTACGCAAACCACCTCACTTTCCTTCACCCTGGCAGATATACCCTTGAGGACCCGAAGGTCTCCAAAGCTCTTATGCAGGTCCTTAATTTCGATCACTGACACCAAGCCTCCTTTCAGAATACGTAACGAGTCTGGATATTGCAATAGTCATCACAAGATACATCAGAGCTATAGCTATGTAAACCGGGAAAGATGCAAAAGTCCTTGAAATGTAAAGCTGGCCGTTCTTCAGTAATTCATGCACTCCTATGACTGCCAGAAGAGATGAATCCTTCAGAAGAGCTATAAATTCATTGCCTAGAGGTGGTATTATCCTTCTGAAAGCCTGGGGGAGAATGATCTCTTTCATAGCCATTCCTTCTGTCATGCCCAAAGAGCGTGCAGCTTCCATCTGCCCCTTGTCAATAGACTGAACACCTGCACGCACAATTTCTGCAATGTAGGCACCACTGTTTATGCTGCAGACAATAACGCCTGCCATGATAGGATCAATAGACAGGGGTCTGCCCGTTACATTTGAGAAAAGCCCTGGGATACCATAGTAAAAAAGCAGTATTTGCACCAGAAGAGGTGTTCCCCTTATAAAGTCCACATAGGCAATGCAGGGATAACGGAAAAATTTGTTCCGGGATAGTTTTCCAAGTCCTGATATGGTTCCAAGGATAAGGCCAAAAAACACACCCAGGCTTGTGACCTCAATGGTCACCAGAGATCCTAAAAGAAGATCAGGGAACACTTTGACTATGTGACTGATATATGTATCCAGGAGAGACAACTTGACGACCTCGAAGTGGATAGGAAAATATTTGAAAAACTGTTTTTATAGCCAATACATGGACTAAATATAAACATAGCGAT
>NZ_JBFYLB010000109.1:0-2511 GCF_041305605.1 Methanomethylovorans sp. | reverse complement strand
ATCTTGCTCAACTCCCTAATAGAGCCCAGGATGCATAAAGGGTCGTTATTTACCACGGGGCAGACTTTTGATCTTTACCTTTGCCCTCATTACTTTTACTTTTCTGATAATGGTCACCTCTTATTCGATTATATGAAAATTCAAAAGATCATGATCTCTACTTGTTGTTCTTATATTGCATCTTCTTCATAAGCCCGGTAATGTCATCCTTTGTGAACATGCCTTTGTGCATAATAGAAAAGACGTTCTGTTTCAATGACTTGGATTCATCCAGGTCCAGGTCCTTTGCGGTACAGATGATTATAGGAATATCAATGGTTTGCGGATTTGACTTAAGGGCCTTTATCACATCATAACCACTGACTTCCGGCATCATCAGGTCAAGGACCACAACATCCGGTTTTTCTTTAATTGTGGTCTCTATGGCCTCTTTTCCTCCATAAGCTGTCAGCACATTGATATCTTCTGCGGAAAGCATAGACCTTATCAGTTCAACTGCATTTACCTCGTCATCCACAACAAGGACATTCATAGGGGACCCGGATGTCTTTCCTCTGAACCTCTCTAGTGCACTAAGTAAGATATCTTTTTGAACAGGTTTGGAGAAATGCTGGACAGATCCCCATACTACCTGAAGTTCGCTGTCGTCTATCATGGAAGCCACGATCACAGGGATGTTTTCTGTCTGTTCCTTATCCTTGAGATGTTTCAGCACGTCCAGACCATCCATCTCTGGCATCATGATATCGAGAATGATGGCAAAAGGCTTCATCTTCCCTGCAAGTTCCAGAGCCTCTTTCCCGTTCTCTGCAGAAGCCACACGATACCCTTCGTGTATCAGGGTTACCTCAAGCAATTCCCTTGAAGGCGCATCATCCTCCACCACAAGTACAAGAGGTCCCTCTCCTTTTGACCCGGGGGACTCAATGACATGGGGAAGACGTACGTTGGGCTCAGTGGCATTCTGGCTCTTTTCCATTGTTGCAGGGTGAGAAGGTGCCATCTCCGCTTTACTTTCTGTTTGTGGAACTGGTTCCAAAGGTAGTTCAAAAATGAACTTTGTTCCCTTGTCCAACTCACTTTCTACCCATATCTTCCCATTTTGCATCTCCAGAAATCTTTTAACTAGGGAAAGGCCAAGTCCGGTACCTGCATATTTACGTGTTGGAGCAGAATCAAGTTGTATAAAAGGCTGGAATAGCTTTTTCTTATCTTCATCCGAGATGCCAATACCAGTATCTTCAACACTGAACTGTACTTTATTCTGCAACCTTATTGCTGAAATAGTGATCTTTCCACCGGCATTGGTGAATTTGATAGCATTGCTTGTAAGATTGAAAAGGATCTGTTTGAACTTCAGCCTGTCAGCATATATGTTGTCAAGTCTTTCATCCCTTCTAAATTCAAGTTTCAGCCCTTTCTTATCTGCAAGAGGAGATACCAATTGCTTTACTTCATCTATAGTGGCGTATGCACCAAACAGTTCATAATGGAGCTCCATTTTACCTGCTTCTATCTTGGAGAGGTCAAGTATATTGTTTATCAGTGACAGCAGATGCTTTCCACTGGTCGAGATATTCGCCATGAACTTCTTTTGTTTTTCCGGATCCCCTACACCGCCGCTTAGCATCAGGTCAGAGAAACCTATTATTGAATTAAGCGGTGTTCTTAACTCATGGCTCATGGTTGCAAGGAATTCGCTTTTTGCACGATTGGCTGTCTCCGCAGTGATCTTGGCAGCAAGAATTTCCTGTTCAGCTTCCTTTATTCGGGTCATGTCTACAAAACTCTCAACCAGATAGTCCTTATCAGAAAGAGATACAGGTATTATGGACCTGAGAATGGGGATCTCTTTTCCAACTGCATTTACCAATGTGCTTTCAGATTTGTTTACTATCATACCGGGATAAAGGGTTGCACATTCCTCTTTTTGTAGCGGGCAAAGGAGATTTCGACAGATATTGCCTACTATCTGCTCTTTAGGGAGGCCTATTATTTCTATAGCCGTCGGGTTGACATCAGCGATGATATGCGTTTCAGCATCTATTAGAAGAGTACCACAGATGATACTCGAAAGGACAGTTTCCATTCTTTGTTTATTCTCTTTTTCGATCAGCTGGAACTCGATCTCATTTTTCTCAAGTGATCCGAGCATGTAATTTATATTATCTGCAAGATCATTCAGTTCATCATTGCCTTCCATATCCACACGAGAAGAGAGTGATCCCTTTTCAGTGATATAGGTCAGATTACTGCTCAGTAAGGATAATCTATCTAACACTAATCTATCCAATAGAGTCGTTATGACTATTCCACATACGATCCCAATTATCAGAATTACAGCAAATACATAATTTATAGCAGATTTACCTTGCTGGTAGATACCCCTGTCCATCTCTACATCTAAGATCAATACGGGATTCCCGTTAACATCATTCAATACAGTAGTTCCCACGATCGAAGTTTCATTTTGGGGATTTATGTACAAATTGTCATTCTCACCTAAAATAG
>NZ_JBFYLB010000108.1:0-10316 GCF_041305605.1 Methanomethylovorans sp. | reverse complement strand
TTTACAGGTTTCTATGCAAGGGTCAAGAGAGATGCTTATATGGTTGTAGGAACAGGACTCTTGCCATCTGAGGAGGAGTTAGAATGAGCATGGTACATGTTGCACCCGAAGCACACCTTGTGCTTGATCCATTGACTTCGTTCCTGGCAGAAGAACGTCCTGATATCATACAGTACTCAATGGACCCGATAATGGCAAAGCTCGATGAGCTTGACAAGATAGCGGATGATCTGGTGAACTCCCTTGCACCTGACAGGCCACTTATGAATGCATTCCCTGGCCGTGAGACTACATCATATCTCGCTGGTATATACGGGAATTCGTTCTACGGAATAATTGTAGGTCTTGGAGTTGCAGGTCTGCTGCTTATCGTAATGTATGTGTTGAGCACGATGGGAGTGATGTGAAATGGTAGATAAGAGAGAACCAGCACCACAGTGGCCTATACTCAAAGGTGAATATGAAGTCGGAGATGTAAAGAACTGTGTTGCGGTCATCACCCTGGGTTCGCACCTTTCCGGTGGCCCTCAACTTGCTGCAGGAGCCTGTATTACTGGTCCCTGTAAAACAGAGAACCTGGGTATAGAGAAGGTAGTTGTACACATAATCTCCAATCCTAACATACGGTATCTCATTGTAACCGGTTCAGAGGTCAAAGGACACGTTACCGGTGATGCGATGCTGAAGATGCACCAGAATGGTGTCAAGGATAACAGGGTTGTTGGAGCCATAGGTGCTATTCCCTATATAGAGAACCTGACGCAGGAAGCTATCGAGAGGTTCCAGAAACAGGTGGAAGCCATCGATTTCATTGGAACGGAAGATGTCAATGCAATAGTAGCAAAGATTAAGGAATATGCTGCAAAGGACCCCGGAGCCTATGATGCTGATCCACTCCTCCTTCAGCTAGGCGAGGCAGGCGGAGAAGAAAAAGCAGAAGCTGGCGGCCTGAAACCAATGGCTGCAGAGCTGGCGACTGTAAGGAGCCGTATACTTAGCATCAACAAAGAGATGATGGGCATCGGTAACCTGAACAAGTTCCACGCCGGTGTACATGCTGGTAAGGTCGAGGGTATAATGATCGGCCTGGGCATTACTCTGACAATACTCGGTCTGCTGCTTGGAGGTAACTAAGATGGCTGAAGAATTGGAATACGAGAAAGGAGTCCCTATGGTTATTGAACCTCAGATGGGACCCATTGATGGTGTTGTGGCTGACATCAGGTACCGGGCACAGCTCATCGCAAGGAACCAGAAACTTGATTCCGGTGTGAGCGCAGCAGGAATAGTCGGCTTTGCCGCCGGTTTTGTGTTCGCCATCCTGATGGCAGTAATTCTCCCATTGATGATCTGGCAGGTGATTTACTAATGACCGACAGAAGCGATAGAATACCAAGCGTGGTCACAGACCCTGAGGATTTCGCTGAAGTGCTTGCTAGGCTTAATAAGATAGACGAAAAAATAGAGTTCGTCCACAGTGAAGTTGCACAGAGGATAGGTAAGAAAGTTGGAAGGGACATTGGAATACTGTATGGAGCAGTTGCTGGAATACTAATATTCCTTGTTTACCTGTCAATAAGACCATGGTTATTTGGATAAAGAGGTGTACAAATGTTCAGATTTGATAAAAAGCAAGAGGTATACGAGGTAGGCAACGTCAAGTTCGGTGGCCAGCCCGGTGAATACCCTACAGTACTCATAGGAACAATGTTCTATGCAAGGCACAAGATCGTGTCCGATGAAGATAAAGGCATATTCGACAAGGCCGCTGCAGAGAAACTGTGGCACAACATTCAGGAAATGGGTGCAACCACCGGTAATCCCTATGTAAACCAGATCGTAGGAGAGACCCCTGAAGCTATTAAGAAATACATCGACTGGTTCGTTGAGCTTGATGACAAGACACCATTCCTCATCGACTCCTCAGCAGGCGACGTTCGTGCAGCAGCTGCAAAGTATGTTACAGAGATCGGTGTAGCTGACAGGGCTATTTACAACTCCATCAATGCAAGTATCCATCCAGATGAGATGGAAGCAGTAAGGGAAAGTGACATCAATTGTTCCATTGTCCTTGCATTTAATGCAACAGATCCCAGCGTAAAAGGAAAACTTGAGATCCTTGAGACCGGTGGTACTGGCCAGTCAAAGGGAATGCTTGAGATCGCAAAGGAATGTGGGATCACAAAGCCTCTGGTCGATGTGGCAGCAACTCCATTGGGTGCCGGTTCCGGTGCATCCATGAGAGCAGGCATTGCTATTAAGGGACACTTCGGACTACCTGTAGGCGGTGGATACCACAATATGGCATCTGCCTGGGACTGGATGAAGAACTACAAAAAGACGTTCCCTACCAAAGAAGAAGGCAAAGCAATCTATATGCCAGCTGACATTGGAACCAACCTCGTTCCCCAGGCTCTGGGATGCAACTACTTGCTCTTCGGTCCGATCGAGAACACTAACATGATCTTCCCTGCAGTAGCAATGGTAGACATCATGCTGGCTGAGACCGCAAAGGAACTTGGTCTTGAGGTCAAGGACCCTAACCACCCCATATTCAAACTGGTATAATCATACCAGTTTTTATTCTTTTTTTAATTTATCTTTTTCTGATCTAAATCTGCCCTAAAGTGGTTCCATTCTCTTCCAGTTGCCCATCAGATGCTCGTTAGGGTTGTAATTATAGCTGTCAGAGAGTATTCTGTCTCCCAGAGCATTTGTCCATACATCCATATGCTCGCCTTCCACATCGATTTCCCGTTCCTCATATGGATCCCAGCGTCTTTCAAGGCCAAGGATAGCTTCACGGCTGAACCTTTCAGAAGGACTTTCCCGATCAACCTCTGCATTATATGCTGCTCTGTCCGCTTCGAACTGTCTGTTCGACTCTTCCCAGCTACGCATTCTCTGCTCTCTTAAATGATCCTGCATCTGGTTGTATTGTCTTGAAAAAACACCTATCTGCCGGATATTCGCTGTCTGCTGCTGGTATAAGCCAGTTATCAGGTCCGTTAACTGCTGGACCCATTTTCCATTTAGCTGTATAGACGCTTTTATCATCCTGAACAGGGGCAGATTCTCGTCAAGATATCCTTCAGGGGCACGGATCGAGCCTGTATGCATCTGCCATAGAATGAAATCTCCAATCATCATTGTAACCTGTTCGTATGAGATACCTGCATAAAACTCCTCTTCAATAGAGTTTTTTGCAATCTCATAGGCTATCCTTACTTTTCCAAACCTTAGGTTGGCTGCTGGCATCCTGGGGGTTGAGGCATCTGCAACCATCGGATCATCGGGATGGACCGGACTTCTAAGAACTATCCTGTAAGGCTGCATCTTTTGTCTGAAAGGAGCTATTATGTATTTGAGAAGAGCTTCATCCGGTTTCATTGGTGCAACGACCTTTGTGCTTTGGCTCTGCCAGAATTGTTGTGTCATCACTGACATAGGGTTGCTTGACCACATGAACTTCATGATTGGGAACCCTTCAAACGCTTTCAGGCCATCCGGGCTGACAACTGCAAAGTTAATGTATGCAGGCATATGAAGGTCATTTACCCAATTTATCCCTCCATAACATGTCCAGTCGTCGGGTATGACCATTCGGAAAGCCTCAATTCCAAAACCTGCCTGGTCGATACACTGGATCTGCCTGTAACCTTTCATTGCATATATCTCCTTTTCTTTGAGCGATCCTTCAGAGATATCTGGAAAATATGTAATAATGAATTGGGTGGTCCCACTCCCCACCCGTTCACATGAAAGGAGGTATTCTCCGATATACTCCTTATAAGAAGATTTTATATGCTGCTATTTAAATGTAACCAGTTGCTTAGAAAGATTAATATGAGAATGCAATAATGCTGTCTCCATGACAGATGTGATGCTTCTCTGGGAAACACCTCTCTTGTTTGAGAAATTGTTTGTAGAGTATGGTATTAAATGCCAGAGAGTGCCAGCTGAATCCATCAGCACTCCTTTCCTGCCCCCATGCAGATGCCTCATTCTCCCCACCGGTTTTGCCAATCCCGCATATACTTCCACTCTCAAGAGTGTCGCAAGGAACAAGAACAAGATCGAGAACTTCCTCCAAAAAGGAGGTGCAGTGGTCATATTTGGACCCATGGTGCCGGAACATGGCTACGATTGGTTGCCTTTTGAACTAAAATATGTGCAGGAACAGGGATATGGCACAGTACAGAGGGTGGCGGGGTATGAAGACCTCTGTGTGATCGATAAACACGCCACCGAGGTGGAATATGATGGTTACTTCCTGAATACGGATGCAAAGGTTGTGTTAAAAGATGCAAATAACAGGCCGTTAATGATAATAAAAGATGTGGGAAAGGGCAAGGTCATTGCCTGTTCGATCCATGAGTTCCCGTCAAAAGATTTTCTGCAATGCATAGTGGAGATGTCTTCAAGCTGT
Source organism: Methanomethylovorans sp. (assembly GCF_041305605.1). Taxonomy (GTDB): domain Archaea; phylum Halobacteriota; class Methanosarcinia; order Methanosarcinales; family Methanosarcinaceae; genus Methanomethylovorans. The sequence goes on along the minus strand of NZ_JBFYLB010000108.1, from coordinate 5,887 downwards.
AAGATATGAGTTTCAGAACTCTTTTTGAAGCTTGTCGATCTCGTCCTGCACATCTGTTATTTTGAGAACAAATACTCCAAAACAGGGTTTTATGAACTGGAACATCAGGTCTTTACCTTTTGCACCCACAGGGATCTTATCTGATCCAATAAGTTTCATGCCCCTTATGTGGTATCCACCAGGCACATGGAATATCTTGTCAGAGTTTTCCTTTATGTATTTTTCACTCTGCGCAGGTGTGACTCCACTAAGCAGGATCTCATAAGGTATATCCTTTGTACATGATGATCTTGACATGTTAACACTTCATACTATTGTGAGTTCCTTTACTGTTATGCCGGACTTTGTTATCCTGCCTACTATTTTTCCACCTGTAAGCTCTACCGCTTTTGTGGCGTCCTTTTGTGGCAGTATTATCACAAAACCCATTCCCATGTTGAAGGTCCTGTACATTTCCAATTTGTCCACATTACCTTCTTTCTGCAAGAACTTAAAAATATCGTTAGGTTCAATGGGGTCGGAAATCTCAAATCCGAGGTTAGTGACCCTTTGAAGCTTTAAGAGGCCACTTCCTGTGATGTGGGCCAGGCCATGTACCTCACATTCCTTTATCACATCAAGTACTTCCATGTATATCCTGGTGGGGGCAAGCAACTCTTCACCAATGGTCGTAGAACTGTTGTATGGGAATGGATCATCATAAGAATGTCCGGACCCTTCGATTATCTTGCGTACCAGTGAATAACCATTGCTATGCACTCCACTGCTGGGTATGCCTACAAGTACGTCACCAACCTGTACTTTTTCACCAGTGATTACTTTCTCTTTTTTCACAATTCCCAGGCATGTGCCTGCAAGATCAAAACCCTTTATGATATCCGGGAGAGTAGCGGTCTCACCTCCCACTATGGACATGCGGGAAAACTCGGCACCTTTTCTTAACCCCTCACCGATCTGAGTTGCGAATGCTTCATTGTGGGATTCAAGCGCAAGATAATCAACAAAAGCCACGGGCTCTGCACCAATGGCCAGTATATCATTGACATTCATGGCAATACAGTCTATCCCGACTGTATCCCATTTTTGGATTGCATTTGCAATGAGGACTTTCGAGCCAACCCCATCCGTTGTCATTGCAAGGGCATATTCTCCAAAATCCAGCAGACCTGCATAATGGCCTATATTTGTCAACGGAGCTCCCAGACCTTTACGGACGTAGGTCATTTTGCTGGTAAGAGCCCTGATAGTGCTCTCCTCCTGTTTGATATCCACACCAGATTCTGCATATGTGAGATGCTTTTCACTCATTGAACAACCCTCATTAAGTACCAAATTCACGATGTAACGCCCTTACAGCATTAATAGCATCCTTTGAACTTACAACAAAGGATATGTTATGCTGTGATGACCCTTGGCTTATCATGATAACATTTATTTTTTCTTTTCCAAGTGTACCAAAGACTCTGCCAGAAACACCTGGGGTGCCATCCATGCCTGCACCAACAACCGCAACAGCACAGATGTCCCTGTCGTAAACAACATCTCCCACTACGTTCCTGTTGAATTCGGAGCGTACGGCATTGACAGCAGTTTCCAGTTGTTCCTCTATAATGACCAGAGACATATTCGCCTCAGAAGAACCCTGACTTATCATAATTATGTTCACACCTGCGTTAGCAAGGCTTGTAAACACTCTGGCAGCTGTGCCGATAGTACCCATCATACCAGAGCCGCAAATATTTATCAGGGCAACGTTTTTGATAAGGGTTACAGCTTTTACCACGTCCTGGCTTGGTACCTGGTCAGCTACGATCAGAGTGCCTTCAAAGGAAGGCTCAAAAGTATTCTTCACCCTCACAGGTATCCTGTGTTTTATAGCCGGTTCTATTGTTCTGGGGTGCAGAACCTTGGCACCGAAATATGACAGTTCCATAGCTTCGATGTAGGAGATCTGGGCCAAAGGCTTTGCTTCAGGCACTATTTTTGGGTCAGAGGTCATTATTCCATGCACTTCTTTCCATAACCATATTTCATCGGCTTGGACGGCCGCTCCGATGATCGAAGCTGAGAAGTCAGAACCACTTCTTCCAAGGGTGGTAATGATCCCAGCCTCATTCTCTGCAATGAAACCAGTGACAACAGTTACTATTGAACAGTTTAGTATAGGAGACAATCTCTCTTTGATAAGGTCGTAGCTTTTTTCAAGCGGACGTGCGTTCCCATAATTGTCATCCGTGATAATTCCAGCCTCTCCACCGGTAAACCATTTGGAACCAATGCCAAGAGATCTGATAGAACCACTTACTATAGGTGCAGCCAACCTTTCCCCATAAGAAGAAATATAATCAATCGAACGCGGAGTGAGTTCTCCCAGATAGCATGTGCCTATCAAGGCCTTTTCCAGTTCGTCTAACCGCAGATCTATTACTTCTATGGTCTCTGATATAATATCTTCATTATCTATCGCGGCATGTATAGCATCATAATGCTTTTTGGTGATGTCCGCTATGAACTCCTTGACCTGAGAGACTTTGCCGTTCTTTGAGACATCCTTTGCTGTGCTCAAAAGTCCATCTGTAATGCCACCAAGTGCGGATGTGACCGCAATAAGCTCGTCACCTTTGTCATGGAAGCCTTTCAGGAGTGTAGCAACATGCCGGATCTTTTCCCCATTTGCTACGGAAGTACCACCAAATTTCATTACGATTCTCATATTCATATCACATTTTCTGCGGTTATGGATTGCACTATAAAGAAGATGGTGCGATATAAAGATTATGAATCCATTCAAACCAGATAAATTGTATTTTTTAATCTTAACTTAACTTTAAGATCGCAATTCCTATAGTTATAATTACTACGAACAGTATTGGCATGAAGCTGTCAGTATTCACATAATCTGTTTCAGTGCCATTTCCGTTATTTATGGATGATGATGAGGAATTTTGTACACCTTGTGTAGCAGCGTTATTCATATCTTCCTCATTAGAGCCAATGCTATCAGGTATCGACATCAAAGGTTGTGTCTCATTACTTTTATTTTCTGATATATCTTCAGCATCACTTTTTTCCAGGTCTGGTCTCTGGGTTACATCTTTGAGGATCACGGTGGAGCTAGTTGAAGATTCAAAGAACTTACTCACTCTTGCTATGAATATAGTCCTTGCACTATTGTCCACACTTTTGGAGTAGCTGAATATATCATCAACTTCAAGTTCTTCTTTCTTCAGTGATTTGCCATCCTTGCTCAGTTCAATTATCACCGAGTCATCTTCCATGTCATTTGCATCCAGAGTGTAACCTTCCTCGAGGGGAAGAGTTTCTCCCACTTTAACTGACTTAGAGGTATCTAACATAAGGAAGTCATCATCATCCTGCTCAGGGTCAAGGAACTGTTCTATCTCTACATCTACAGAGATCGAATCATCCTTATCATCAAAGTCCACGGGTGTGATCCTGATTACGAGGTAATCGATTTCCTCTTCTTCTTCATCCTCTTCCTTTATAGTGACTATGTACTCGAATGGGTTATCTTCATCTCCGAAAGAATCCCCTATATCTATTTCTTCATCTTTATAGTATACTTTTACTAATATGTCCCCGGAGTCTTCACTGGCATCCATAAGCTTGAAAGAATAATCTTGCTCTAACTGTACAGTGTCACCTGCAGTCAGAGTTTCCTCCGAGTAATATATCATTGCCTTCTCTTCAGTAGAACAATACACCGGGGACGGGAGCAGAGACAGCAATATCATTGCACAGATGAACACAAAACGTATATATCTCATAGGAACCACTATCATACCAGTTAAAGCACGCTACATGCGATCGAATGCTTGTTTCTTCTATTAGTTGATTAGTCTGTCGGTTTTAAAATTCCCAGGTGTGTATCATGAAGTATGTAATACTGATCGGAGATGGTATGGCAGATGAACCCCTTGCTGAACTGGGAGGAAAAACTGTACTCCAGAAGGCAAAAACACCTAATATGGACTACATTGCCGTTCATGGAAAGGCAGGATTGGCCCAGACCGTTCCCGAAGGTATGCATCCGGGAAGTGATGTTGCGAACATGTCCATTGTAGGATATGACCCCAAAAAGTATTACTCAGGCAGGGCTCCCCTTGAAGCTGCCAGCATGGGCATTGAATTGGATGCTGATGATGTGGCCTTCAGATGTAACCTCATCACCATAGAAAATGGGATAATTGCTGACTACAGTTCCGGCCACATTTCCAGTGAAGAGGCCGGTGAACTCATAAGATCCGTAGATGCAGAGTTAGGTAAAGATGGGATCAGTTTCTATCCCGGTATCAGCTACAGACACCTCATGGTGACAAAGAATAACTTTGGTGCAGAGGCCCAATGCACTCCTCCCCATGATGTAATAGGTGGGGGAAAAAACGATTATATGCCAAAAGGCAAGGATAGTAAAACATTGTGTGAATTGATTGATGCCTCTATGCCTATCCTTGAGCAGCATCCTGTGAACCTTAAAAGAATAGCAGCAGGCAAAAGGCCAGGCAATTCCATCTGGTTATGGGGGCAGGGTGGTGCACCTGCGTTCCCTCTATTCAAAGATCTGTATGGGAAGACAGGTGCTATCATCTCTGCAGTAGACCTTGTGAAAGGAATTGGGATATATGCAGGTTTCGATGTTATCGATGTACCCGGAGCAACAGGTTATCTGGATACCAATTACAAGGGAAAGGCTGAATATGCACTGGAAGCTCTGAAAGATCACGATTTTGTTATTGTGCATGTGGAAGCTCCGGACGAAGCAGGACACATGGGGGATGCAAAGGCCAAGATCCAGGCCATTGAGGATTTTGATGAGAAGGTTGTTGGAACTGTATTACAGGGTGCAAGATCCATGAAAGAGGATGTAACTATCTTAGTAATGCCTGACCACCCAACTCCGGTACATCTAAGGACACATACCTCTGAACCTATACCGTTTGCAATCTATTCCACAAACGAGCAACAACCTGATAATGCCAGGGCGTTCAATGAAGTGGACGTAAGGGCAGGTTCATATGGAACAGTCTACGCTGCTGATCTGATAAAGGTCATGCTCCAAAGGCACACTTAAGATCACAGTGCCATCTTTTTCTACGCTGATCATATTTATATAGCGGTTGGACCATAGATTTTATTGGGGTTATAGTGGGAAGCACGAAACCCCTTAAATTACAGGAGTGGTTTAGATGAGACAAGGTCTTGTAAGATGGACGCCTTTAGGTATGTCTAAATGGGACCCTTTTGAGGAGATAAGCAGGATGCAGGATCGCCTAGGCCAGCTATTTAGTGAACTGTCTCCTTCAGGTGAAATGAAGACTTTAGACACGCTTTCACCTATGATGGATGTGCAGGAGAAGGATAAAGAAATAGTTGTTAAGGCAGACATGCCCGGTGTAGACAAGAAAGATGTAGAGATCGATATTAAGGATAATATGCTCTACATTAACGCAAATACGCATCGGGAAACGGAAGAAGAAAAGGAAGGGTATGTGATGCGTGAACGTGCTTTTTCAAGGTTTGCACGAACCTTCAGTTTGCCCGCGAATGTCATGGCAGAAGGAGCAAAAGCTAAACTGGAGGATGGTGTCCTGACCATAAACATACCTAAGGCAGAGATCGAAGAGAAACAGAAGATACTTATCGAATGATCTGTTGATAGGTTTCAAAGTACGTCCATAATATATATGGACGCACATGTTTTTTTTTCTTATTTACGGCATCAGGGAATAACCTCATCATATTTTACTCAGTCGGGGTAACTATCATCATCGCCGCATCTGTTTATATGTAGATAGGCTTATTTATGCCTAATGACTTGTTAGCACTAGGTGTGATCTTTGAGATTTGAGGCTTTTGCAGTGGAAAA
>NZ_JBFYLB010000107.1:0-4749 GCF_041305605.1 Methanomethylovorans sp. | reverse complement strand
TCAAAAGCCGTAGAGGATAAGTATGATGAAGCTGTCTTTGTGACCACATTGGTGATGAAGACCGCGTAAAGTCAAAATGGAGAACTGTAGAAATGAGAAAGATCATAGCCACTGGCAAAGGGGGCGCTGGCAAGACGACCATTGTCGCCACTCTTTCCCGTCTTCTTGCAATGCAGGGCTTTCGTGTCCTGGTCATAGATACTGATCCGAGTATGAATCTGGCAATGTCATTGGGCGTTCCTTTTTCAATGATCCGAACTCTTGCGGAAGATAAGCAAGAGATAAAGGAACAGCTTTATGATGAGGAATATGACAGTGACGAATATGATGAAAGTGAAAAGGGACATGAACATGGCTGGAGCATAGACATCGACGCTTTTCTGGAAAAGTATGAAGTTTGCGCAAAAAATGATGTAAAAGTTGTTGTTATGGGTACCATTTCCCAAGGTGGTGGCGGATGCATCTGTTCTTATATATCTCTGGTAAAGCGTCTCATCGATTATCTTGCACTATGGTCTGACCAGTACGACATCGTAATAGTGGATTCACAGGCAGGATCTGAGATCCTGGGCAGAGGACTGGCAGTGAACTATGACCATAATCTTGTCATCACGGAATCATTCCCAAAATCCATGGAAGTGGCAAGGCATGTACTGAAACTTGCAAAGGACCTGAACATAAGGAACCAGCTTGTTGTGGTCAATAAAGTACGGGATGGAAAAGAGCTTGACCTTGTGGCTGGCGAACTATGCCTTAACGGAGAGAAAATATACCCTGTAAGCTACGATGAAAGGGTCATAGAAGCTGATAGGATGGGCAGCCTTATACTGGACATGTCTCCGGATTCCCCGGTACTTGAAGATATAAAGGATATACTGAATGTGGTCACAGAAGGTTTTGTAAAGGCTTAGGTGATAACATGTGCGATTTCACTGTGTACTTAGAGGATGACAGAGACAGAAAGATGGTAGCAAAGGATATACTCAAGGCAAGGAAGAAGGATGGAACTGTTATCCTTATGGATGCCATGGGAAACATAACAAAAGTAGAGGCTGCAAATATAGAAGTAGTTGACACACTTATGCAGGAAATGATCCTGAAAAAGACTTAAGCCAAAAGAGCCAGCCTTAATCTTTTTTATTTTGGTTATTTATTTAAAAAGTGTTTACCTTTACCTTTTAATGTCAAAATAATTCATGATCTTTTATCGAATGGTAGCTATATAAGTGATAGTAACTGATAATTATCGACAGACTAACTGTCTATACATAAGGGGGAGTTAGGTATGAGATATTTATTGGCTTACATGATCGTGGTAATTGTCATTGGCATCTCAGGTTGTGTCAACGGAACCAACGACACTGACAATCTAACGATTAAGACATCCGAAAATTCGACACAGTTACAGGTTGAAGGTACAGAGACGCAGATAAAAAGCGGAAATCTGACATATCCGGCGTATGTAGCAGCTCCGACTACAGGAAACAAAAAGCCGGGCATAATCCTGATACATTCATTCAGAGGGCTCGAACCGGGATACCTCGACCTTGTAGATAAGATGGCATCAGAGAACTATGTAGTAATAGCACCAAGGTGGCAGACATTTGAAACTTCGCCCAGTGATCCGGCAGTCGGGCAATTAATAAAAGATTCCATCGTTTATCTCAAAGCACGGCCTGATGTAGATTCCAACATGCTTGGACTTACAGGTTTTTGTGCAGGAGGCCGTTACACAATGCTATTCCTGCCTCAGATAGAAGAACTAGATTCAGGAGTCGCATGGTATGGTTTCCCATACTCGGGAGGGTCGGCGACCCAGCCCGATAAACCAGTAGATGTGCTTGAAGGACTGGAATACCCTATGCTGATCATTCACGGCACAAGAGATCAGGCCAGCAATATATCCGGAATCTACGCTTATGCCGCGGAACTGGATGCCGCAGACAAATACTTCGAAATGAAAGTGTATCAGGGCCAACCTCATGGTTTTATGATAGAGGAGGGCCAGCTATCACAAATTTTTGAAGCGCAGGATGCCTATTGGCAAATGATGACCTTCTTTGATCGAACCTTGAAATGATCATTTTATATTTTTAGGGGAGATGGGAAAGCGGTGTAAAGAGTTGCATGCATTCCTATCATAAGCTTCCCCTGGCTTTTCCAGGTGTCCACAGCCGCAGCTTCGGCCAAGAAAGGTTGATACCCGATGTTTGAGCTGATGGAGGTCATAATCGGACATATTTTGAACCATATCCTTATGCTTCGTTTCAATATGGTTCCACATAACCTTTTCAACCTCATCCAGATCATAGCCATGGGCCATGAAATCACAGTTGATCCCTACATCGCTGCATTTTATGATTCTCATTTTCACAGGAAGCACCCCACTATACCAGGATAAAATGTAATTCAAGTGATAGGATATAAAAGCAGTCCTGTGGAACAAATGGAATATAGTAAGATAACAGACAATGCCTTCAATATTTAGAAGGATGCAATGGGATCATTATATGACTAATTCGTTGCAGATCATTTATGCAAATAGAGTTGAAGAATTGTCTTTAAAAGCTTGCGAAAAGATTATATATAACATAGTTGCATTCTATCACCTGAGAGAAAAGACATATATAGATAACGAGGGATATGAAAAGACTTGGGACAGTGCTTCACGCTTTTGGGAATGAAACCCTGATCGTTCGAGGGGATGAACAGGGATCCAAAGGGGAAAAGCCTCGTATAAATTCTTCCGTGATGGACAAAACTGTCAAGAGGATTGGCAAAGTCACCAACTATTTTGGTCCGGTGGGAAATCCATACTATATTGTGAAGCTTGACAGGAGAGGCAATGCCCCGGAAACTCGACATTATTTGAATGAACGGATATATGTTCAATGATGAAAAGATATAAAAATCTTATGTCGAGTTTTTAATAGATAGTCACTTAATCAGATTTCACGTTCGTCTGTAGTATCTTCAAGGTGAGGAAAATGGTCGAAGTAGAAAGGGTACGATATTCAGACACTTCCGAAAGGGAAAAAATACGTGCCATGATCAAAGCACGTAAAGAGAAAGAACAGAGCACAGAAGTTGAAAATGCAAAGGTCCAGTGCCCGGAATGCGGCAGTCGCAATCTTGTGCAGGATTATGAAAGGGCCGAACTTGTGTGTTCTGAATGTGGTCTTGTAGTGGATGCGGAATTCGTGGACGAAGGACCTGAATGGCGTGCTTTCGATCACGACCAGAGGATGAAGCGTTCCCGTGTGGGCGCACCCATGACCTATACCATACATGACAAGGGTCTGTCCACGATGATCGACTGGAGAAACCGTGACTCTTACGGGAAATCCATTTCATCCAAGAACAGAGCACAGCTTTACAGGTTAAGAAAGTGGCAGCGTAGGATACGTGTCAGCAATGCTACTGAAAGGAACTTGGCCTTTGCACTATCGGAGCTTGACAGGATGGCATCAGCCCTCGGTCTTCCCAGAACTGTGCGTGAGACAGCTGCCGTAGTATACAGGAAGGCAGTTGACAAGAACCTTATTCGCGGAAGAAGCATTGAAGGGGTTGCCGCTGCAGCACTCTATGCAGCATGCCGCCAGTGTAGCGTGCCAAGGACACTTGACGAAATAGGAGAGGTTTCCAGGGTAAGCAGAAAGGAAATAGGCAGAACATACAGGTTCATTTCCAGAGAACTGTCCCTGAAATTAATGCCCACTTCACCCATTGACTATGTACCAAGGTTCTGCTCAGGGCTTAACCTTAAAGGTGAAGTACAGTCCAAAGGTGTGGAGATCCTGCGCCAGGCTTCCGAGAAAGAACTTACCAGCGGTCGCGGACCAACAGGAGTGGCTGCAGCTGCCATCTATATCGCATCTATTCTCTGCGGTGAAAGAAGAACCCAGAGGGAAGTGGCAGATGTGGCAGGTGTGACCGAAGTTACTATCCGTAACAGGTACAAGGAACTGGCCGAAGAGCTGGATATAGAGATCATTCTCTAAGACCACACTGCCCGGGGAAAGGTTTTTACCTTTCTTTCTCTTTTTGTGCTCACAGCATATAGGCAAAGTGGACAATGTTTGAACTTATAGAGATGCTTACCATAGGTTTTGCAGTTGGCCTGTCAGGTGCGCTCGTACCGGGGCCGATGTTATTTACCACTATAGACAGTTCCATGAGGACAGGCTGGACCTCAGGACCGAAAGTGGTGCTGGGTCATGCACTGCTGGAACTTGTAATATGCATACTTATCGTTTTTGGCATGAACTCTTTTGTAGGTGAGAAGGAAATATCGGCCATATCGCTTATCGGAGGTGTAATACTGATTCTTTTTGGGATGATCACCATGAGGGATGCCCGCACGGCAGCGACATCTATCGGAAGTGAAACAGATCACATCTCTGCAAACCCTGTGGTTGCAGGTATCATAACGTCCGTATCTAATCCTTATTTCTGGATCTGGTGGCTTGCAGCCGGCAGTGCGCTTGTGCTTAAAGGTCTTGAGATAAGCCTGCTGGCAGCTGCGTTGTTTGTGTTCGGTCACTGGATGGCAGACCTGAGCTGGTTCAGCATTATATCCGCATCTTTTAGCAAAGGCAAAGAACTGATGTCTTCCAGGACTTATGAGATAGTCCTCCTCTCTTGTGGAATGTTTCTCATATTGTTCGGTTCATGGTTTGCCATTGGGGTGCTGATATGAAACACCAATGCATTCGAGTGGACAAGAAACGAGGCGAGCAGATCCGCAAG
>NZ_JBFYLB010000106.1:0-3355 GCF_041305605.1 Methanomethylovorans sp. | reverse complement strand
TCAGCATCCAGTCCGCTGATAGATGCAGGATATTCTAAATGTGCCTGTGGCAATGAACCTTCACCCAATGGTGCCGTGATCAATATTGGCAGATATGGTAACACTGTCCAGGCATCAAAGACTGGTTCAGCAGCTTCAACAACAGATAATCCTCCGGTTGCAGATGCAGGTTCGGATAAGACCGCAATCATTGGTTCAGCTGTAAGTTTCGATGGTAGCGCGTCCACAGATGACAAAGGCATTGCTTCATACTCATGGGATTTTGACGCATCAAATGGTATCACCTCTGAAGCTACCGGTGTAACAGCTACGAAAACATATACTACTGCAGGAACTTACACTGTGACCTTAATTGTCACTGATACCAGTGGGCAGAGATCCACGGATACATTAAAGGTCGTGGTCAGTGTTACACCAGTCACAAATATTGTCTTTGATCAGACTACTTATGACAATAGGCTGCGTGAGTCATTACCAGATACAGTTCTTTCTGATTCCACTTATCTTGACATCGGACAGAGTACGTCGAATTGCCGGGATGTGATGTGGTTCGACCTTAGTGAGTACAACACCACTGATACAGTATCCAGTGCAACTCTCTCACTGTACTGGTATTATCCTACGGGTGCTTCACGCACTTCTGACACTGTAATGGAAATCTACAGGCCAGTGGAATGGGATCCGGAATATGTTACCTGGAACAACCGTGCCTCTGGTATTCCATGGAGTACTGCTGGTGGAAACTGGTTCGATAAGAACGGCGTTTCTCAGGGAAGCACACCGTACGCATCGCTGACATTCCCAGCCAGTACAGTGCCCGGTAACAAGTACTATGCATTTGATGTCACTGAGCTTGTGCAGGAATATGTAAGTGGTGAACGCGACAACACCGGGTTCTTCCTCAAAGCCAGAGCCGAGAGTGGGAATTACATTGCTTTCTACAGTACCGATTGGTCAAATGCTGCGCAGAGACCAAAATTGACTGTAACTGCTACAGCAGTTTCTAAGGATGAAGTGCCGGTTGCAGATGCGGGATCGGATAAGACTGCAACCACAGGCTCAGCTGTAAGTTTCGACGGTAGCGCATCCACAGATGACAAAGGCATTGCTTCATACTCATGGGACTTTGACGCATCAAATGGTATCACTTCTGAAGCTACCGGTGTAACAGCTATGAAAACATATACTACTGCAGGCAATTACACTGTGACCTTAACTGTCACTGATACAGGTGGACAGACATCGAGTGATACCCTGGAGGTAGTTGTGACCGATCCGGTAACTTCGGTTTCCTATGCACCTCTCTACGACAACAGACTCCGCGAATCAACCCCCACCACTGTGCTTTCAAGTTCTAACTATATTGATATAGGAAAGCTTAGCACGACTAGTTACAGAGATGTAATGTTGTTCGATCTGAGCGCCTACACGACAACGGATACTATATCCAGAGCAACTCTGTCACTGTACTGGTACTATCCCACAGGGACTATCCATGCTTCTGACACTGTAGTTGAAGTTTACAGGCCGGTTCAGTGGGATTCGAAGTATGTTACCTGGAATTCCCGGATGTCTGGTGTGCTCTGGACCAATAAAGGAGGAAACTGGTTCGATAAGAACGGAGTTTCCCAGGGCAGTGTACCGTATGCCTCCCTGGAATTCCCTGCTAATACTGTGCCTGACAACAAGTACTATGAGTTCGATGTCACAGAACTTGTGCAGGAATACATAAGCGGTGAATACGATAACACCGGCTTCTTCCTTAAAGCAAAGACTGAGAGCGGTAATTACATTGCCTTCTACAGCTCCGAGTGGTCGAATGCTGCTCAGAGGCCAAAGCTAACTATCATACGCTAAGTGGAAGAAGGCAAACCAGTGGAGTGAGATCAATATCACTCCTCTTATTTATTTAAATTAATTTTATTGGCTCCTTTAATTCATCGCGTATCCACGTGTTTAATTCTATTGAAAATAATAGTTATATTTCCATGTATCAGGTATTTTTGCAGATCAATTTAGAAAGAAATATATCCATGAATTGATTTGCTTAAACCGTGGTAGTATGATAGTTGGAAAAAACAGAGTAAAACGAGTAGCGGCTATATTGACAACCTCTGTGCTGATGGTTGTTGTAATAGCATTTGTTTCACGTATATTGTACGCTGGCCTTTGAATGGCACAAAGGCTGAAAAAAACAGCAAATTTATACAGGATATCGGTTTGAAATCCATTTTATTTTCTACCGGTTAGTATATCCTATTCATTTTTGTTTCAGTTTCTTGATCAGTTTTTACCTGCTGGTTAGCATGATCTTCTATGTGTTCAACGTGATCTTAGATCTCTGTTATATATGTGTCCTGTTTTTTATTTTAATGAAAGCCATCAGATAGGAGATGCCTAAATGTTATTTTATGAGCGTTTAGTCTGCACTATCTTCTAGATATACCCTGTTATATCAGATTAATCTAATTTATTTTAATATATGTTATTACGAAAAAATAAATTATTAATACTATATCTACCTTTATGCATGCATGGTAACACCTGACATTAAAATAAAAGAGGAGATCACCAGCAAGTGGGATGATTCTTCCACTACCTATGATACACAGCATGGGCATGCCGTAAAAAGCAATGAGGAGGCAAATGCCTGGAAAGAGGCCTTTAACAAGGTGTTTCCGGCCGGGAAGCTGCAGATCCTGGATGTGGGCTGCGGTACGGGCGAGATCAGCCTGCTTCTGGCAAGCATGGGACACCAGGTCACAGGACTTGACCTTTCCGACAAGATGATGGAAAAGGGGAGGATCAAAGCCAAAGAACGTGGTCTTAAGATCAATTTCCAGCTGGGTGATGCAGAGAACCCGCCTTTTAAAGAAGGTTCCTTTGATGTGGTTATGAATCGCCATCTGCTATGGACCCTGCCACATCCCCAGGATGCAGTAAATAACTGGAAAAGAGTTATCAAACCAGGAGGCAGGGTGATTATCATCGATGGCTTATGGGATGACGGTTCCATGGACACGAAGTTAAGACGTTTTGTCAGCAATGTTGGTATCATGGTGATGGAGAGGAAAAATCCCTGGAAAGGCTACTATTCAAATGAGCTTAATGCTGCACTTCCAAATGCAGGAGGCACACCTCTTGAGAGATCTACAGGTTATCTCAATAACGCAGGTCTTAAGGAGATAAGATCACAGGATATCACATACATCCGCGATATCCAGAGACGTTTCATGCCCTGGCATAAGCGTATAGGGCACAAATATGGCTATTATCTTATCTACGGTTGCAAATAATTTCAACTATGAAAGGGGATGAATGAAATGAAAAAGAATAACTTATTGAGTTTAATATT
>NZ_JBFYLB010000105.1:0-24743 GCF_041305605.1 Methanomethylovorans sp. | reverse complement strand
GCAATGGTGGACATGGCAAAGGCACATAAGTATTGAACATTTCATTTTAACATTCAATTTTTTGGGAATACCTTTTAAGGTTTCCCTCAATATTTTTAAAACAATGCTGCATTCGCCAAAGTATATATACACCAAATCTTAACTAAACATCAAATGTCCTCTCAGGAATACAATTTGCCAGATATTGCAGATCTTTCTTCTCTCCTCAAAAAACAGGGTTATAGTCTTGCAGGTAATCATTCGGCTGTTAAGACCTGCCTATGGCTTCGCAGGGCGATGAGGGATGAAGGTAAATGCTATAAAGCTTCCTTTTACGGGATAAAGTCTCATAGGTGTCTTCAGATGACCCCAACCCTTATGTGCAACCAGAGATGCTTGCATTGCTGGCGTCCGGTAGAGGTGGATGCACCTGCACCTAAGGAGTGGGATTCTCCATCGGAAATAGTGGGGTCATGTATAAAATCCCAGAGGAAGTTGATATCAGGTTTTGGTGATGCTGATCACAGGGAGTTATGGTTAGAAGGAAATGAACCCAGGCATGTGGCTATATCTCTCTCAGGCGAACCTACAATGTATCCTTATCTTGCAGAACTGGTGGAAGAGTTCAAAAATCAGGGGCTGACTACTTTTGTTGTCACTAATGGAACTAATCCTGAAATGATGTGCCGTATACAACCTTCCCAGCTTTATATGAGTTTGGATGCCCCAGATGAGGAAACATATAACAAAGTATGTCGTCCCAAATCACCTCAGTTATGGAATAAGCTGAACGAGTCCCTTGAAGTGCTGAAGGACAAAGATACCAGGACAGTTATACGCATTACCCTGATAAAAGGAGTAAATATGTTCGATCCGCATGGTTATGCCGAACTAATAAAAAAAGCTTATCCAGATTATGTGGAGGTAAAAGCATACATGCATCTGGGTTTTTCAAGGAACCGTTTGCCTAGAGAAGCAATGCCATCACATGAGGAAGTTCTGGACTTTTCCCGGCAAATAGCAAACCATTTGGGCTATGCTGTTGCTGACGACGTTGAGATCAGCAGGGTCGTATTGCTATCAAAAGACGGTTTTGTCTCTCATCTAGAGTAGCATCTGTTGGACTGGCAGTAATACCTGTCATAATCTATATTTATATCTAGACCTACATAAAGGCAAATCACAAATTTTGATCATATCTCATCATTCAGTCTTATCATGGAGTATTAACACAATGACAGAACAATCTGCTCATAAGAAGTATGAATTCAAAAAGAAACTGGAGGAACTCAGGGTCAAGAAAGGTCGTGGGACAGAACTCATTTCTCTATATATTCCTCCCGACAAACAAATATCTGATATCACCTCCCAGCTCAAAGGAGAACATGGGCAGGCGGCAAACATTAAGTCCAAGATCACAAAGGATAATGTGCAGGGTGCTATAGAGTCCCTGCTTGCAAGGCTCAGATACGTGGAAGTTCCGGAGAATGGTATTGTTTTCTTCACCGGTGCTGTTGACATCGGTGCTAACAAGACAAATATGGAGACCAGTATTGTCGAACCCCCCCAGCCTATAGTGACATACAGGTACCACTGTGACTCAAGTTTTTATCTTGAGCCCCTTGAAGAAATGCTCAAGGATGCAAAGACCTATGGATTGTTGGTGCTGGATAGGCGTGAGGCAGCTGTGGGCTTGCTCGTGGGCAAACATATAGAGGCTCATAGAACATTAACTTCTACAGTACCTGGAAAACAGCGAAAAGGTGGTCAAAGTGCACACAGGTTCCAGCAGCTTAGGCTAATCGCTATCCATGAGTTCTACAAACGTATAGGAGATGCTGCAAGTGATATATTCATGGCAGTGGACCCGAAGAATTTTGAAGGTATTCTCATAGGTGGTCCCTCTCCCACCAAGGAAGAGTTCGAATCGGGAGATTTCCTGCATCATGAGTTAAAAAAGAAGATACTTGGTCTTTTTGACGTTGCATATACCGATGAGTCAGGCCTTCCGGAACTAGTTAACGCAGCAAGTGAAAAGCTTTCGGATATCGATCTTATCGCAGAAAAAAAGCTAATTCAGCGTTTCTTTACAGAGCTAGTGTCAGATTCAGGCAAAGCGGCCTATGGAGAAGCATCGGTCAGGGCGAATCTTCACATCGGTGCAGTGGAAGTTCTTCTAATATCTGAGGACCTGCGAGCAGAAAGATTGACTGTCAGATGTCTGAATGGGGACCATGAAGAAAAGCTGACAAAAGCTTTCAAACCCGGAGAGGAATATTTTTCCCCAGGTCCTTGCCCGGTTTGTGGTTACTCTATGGAAGTTGTAGAAAAAGTGGACATTGTAGACGAGCTTTCTGAAATGGCGGATCAGATGAATACTCGGGTAGAATTCATCTCAACTGATTTTGATGAAGGTTCACAACTTATGAATGCTTTTGGTGGTCTGGTTGCTATATTAAGGTTCAGTACTGGTGTATAAAGCGGTGGTGTCCATGTATCTGGATTTCAGAAAACAGGTTGAAACATTATTAAATGAAACTCTTTCCCAACTTGGGATCGAAACTGCAGACCTTGACCTTGAGCCATCCAAGCATGCAGATCTGGCCTCAAAAGTTGCTTTCAGGATTGCATCCCGGGAAAAAAAGAATCCAAAGGAATTGGCAGAAAGAATAGTTAAAGCAGCCAATCTTGGAAAGTTTCCTCTGGTCGGTGAAATGCAGGCCATGGGTCCATATATTAATATAAACACTTCCAGGAACTATATTGAAAAAACATTTTCAAGAATAAGAACTGAAGGCACATCATTTGGCGGAGGCTTCTGTGAAGGTCAGATACTTCTTGAACACACTTCTGCAAATCCCAATGGTCCATTACATGTGGGTCATATCAGGAACTCGGTCATTGGTGACACTTTGGTACGCATTCTCAGGAAAGCCGGATATAAGGTTGAAACCCAGTACTATGTGAATGATATGGGTCGCCAGATAGCTATTGTTTCCTGGGCACTTTCACACTTTGATTTTGATACCTCAAAAAAATCCGATCATTCTATTGCAGATGTTTACATTAAGGCCAACGTTAAGCTTGGGGAAGAACCCGAAAAGGTGGCGGAGATAGACAGGCTCATGCAGCTTGTGGAAAGTGGGGACGGGGCTACAATAAAAAGCTTCAGTGAAGCTGTCTCCCTTGCACTTGACGGCATAAAAGAGACTCTTTTGCGCATGAACATACACCATGATAGTTTCCCTTACGAATCGACTTTTGTAAGGTCAGGTGCTGTTACAAAGATGATCGAGGAGATCAAAGCTACGGGTCGTACAAAGGTCGATGACGGAGCCCTTGTGTTAGACCTGGAGGACTATGGTTTTGAGAAGAAACTAGTGGTGCAGCGTTCAGATGGTACTTCTCTATACACTACAAGAGATCTGGCATACCATGAATGGAAAGGCGAAAGAGCTGACCGTATGATCAATATTCTTGGAGCTGACCACAAACTTATTTCAGGCCAGTTAAAGGCTACTCTCAATCTTCTGGGAAAGCCGGAACCAGAAGTGGTCATATTTGAATTCGTTTCTTTGCCGGAAGGCTCAATGAGTACCAGGAGAGGTAAATTTATTTCCGCAGATGAGTTGTTGGACCAGATTGAAGAACAGGCCTTTGTGGAAGTTGACATGCGCAGGCCAGAGATGCCCGAGGATTTCAAACAAAAAGTAGCCAGGATGGTAGGCATCGGTGCTGTCAGATACGATGTTATTCGGGTGTCACCAGAGAAATCTACGGTTTTCAACTGGAAAGAGGCCCTTGATTTCGAAAAACAAGGTGCGCCTTTTATCCAGTACTCACATGCCAGAGCATGCAGCATACTGAAAAAGGCTCAGGAAGAAGGATTCTGGAACGAGGCTTTTGATATGGATCCTTCACTGCTTGTGGAAGATACAGAAGTTGAATTAATAAAGAAGATGGCTGCTTTTGACAGCATCATAGAGCACTGTGCAAGGGAGTTGAAACCACATACTTTAGCCATATATGCCAGAGAGCTTGCAGAAGCTTTCAATCAGTTCTATCGTTTCGTACCCGTGATCAATATCGATGACGGAAAACTGAGAGCTACAAGACTTGGACTGGTGGACTGTGCACGTATTGCATTAGCAATTTCATTAGAGACCCTGGGCATCGATGCGCCGGAGTCGATGTGAAATCATTACAATGCATAGGATACACTGCTTTCTTTCAGACTTTGGAGAGTAATATTGAAAAGAAGCAGCAGATTTCCCTCAAGGAAAAAAACATTAGTGTTGCTGCGATCTCTTTTTGATGCAAACAGCACAGTTAATTCCAGGTCCTTTTCTGCTGCCATCTGCACACTGCGATAGGGGTCTTCAGATGAAGCAGTCTCTCCCCATATAATTCTTTCAAGATTTCTTATATCCAGATACTTCTCAGTCCAGCTTATGAGGGCATCAGTATACTTTTCTGACAATCCCATATGATTAATCACACAAGAAGCGTGTTCTTTGTTATCCATGCATATTGCAGCAGAGCATGCCACATTATCACCCCTGATCCGATGGATGATTCCCTGCCATCTAATCTGGTATGATACTATTTATATTTATTATACTATTTATATTTATAGAGTGTTCGTTAGTCCACTGTCATGTTTTGAACCATTGTCAATTCATGTTCTTGCGATGAGTGCGTAAACTATTTAATTTAGAATCTCTCAACCTTTAATAAGGGAGCATATATCAGGAATTTTTACTTCATATCGTGGAACGGGAGAGGGAAGTGTATGTCATCAAGTGAAAAAAGGCCAGAAGGGGAATGGATAAAGATCCTAACCCCCCAACAGTACCATGTGCTACGGGAAAAAGGAACTGAACCTGCTTTTAGCGGAAAATATTACCAAAATAAAAAGAAAGGTATCTATCTGTGTGCTGCTTGTGGCCAGGAACTGTTCGATTCGAAGACAAAGTTCGATTCTGGCACTGGCTGGCCAAGTTTCTGGGCTCCGATATCTGAGGATAAAGTGGTCAGAAAACCAGATAATAGCTATTCAACGCAGAGGACAGAAGTGCTTTGCCGCAGGTGTGGTAGCCATCTTGGGCACGTTTTTAATGATGGCCCTGCACCCACAGGCGAAAGATTCTGTATGAATTCGATCTCATTGGATTTCAAGGAAGAAGTATGATACCAGAATGCTTCCTACTTCCGGGAGAGAACATGAACAGCGATTACATCAGATTCCATGCTCATAAAGGTCATGTTAACAATATATGCTTCCTCGATTCTGGGAAAAAAGCATTATCTTCTGGCATGGATGGATTGATGAGACTTTGGTCAGTGCCTTCCTGGGAGATGATAACAGAGTTTAAAGGTCATACTAAAAGTGTGAACAGTATCTCAGTTTCCCCTAATCTCGATATAATAACCACAGGTTCATCTGATCATACCATCAGGCTTTGGTCTTATCCGGAAGGTCTTCCTTTGAAAGTTATCAGGGGACATCGCAATACTGTATCATCTATATGCATTTCACCAGACGGAAAATTGCTTGCTTCAGGCTCTTATGACGGAACTGTACGTTTATGGGGATTGCCTGAGGGTGAAGAACTTTTGATCTTGGAAAAAAGTCAGGACAATATTTCCTGTGTTCTTTTTACTCCGGATGGCAGAAAACTTCTAAGTGGGGGCATAGGTGGCGATATATATATCTGGTCGTTGTCTGAAGGTAAACTTGAACAGACACTAATGGGTCATGATGTTGCCCTTATGTCAATGCTGCTGACCCCTGACAGAAAGCATCTTATTAGTTCCGGATATGAGGGAAAACTACGTATCTGGTCGTTGAAAGACTTTAAAGAAGAACGTTCCATAGAACTTGATGGGACGGGTCATTTTCCTCTTGCGATCTCTTCCAACGGGAAGACATTTGCAGTGGGGATGGATTATGATATTGTCCTGTATGATTTTGATTCAGGAAAGATTGTATCAAGCATACCTCTTATGGTCAAAGCAGTGTACAGTGTAGCCTTCTCTCCCAATGGGCGCTATCTTGTTGCTGCAACAGCGGATGGCAGGTTGAACATGTGGGACTTGGAAAAATGAGAGTCTTCCTTAGGCCTTTGCTATTATTCTTTTTTGCAATTACTAATGTTCTAAGTAAAAGAATATAAATATATTATTGAACTTTATGGTTTAATATGCAACTTGAATCTTTTCTAATTAATTCCTTGCTGGTATATCTTACAGTCGTTAATACCATATCGTTCAGCCTTATGGGACTGGATAAAAAGAAGGCTACCCATCAAAAATACAGGATACCTGAAAAGCAGTTGTTCATATGGGTTATTATAGGAGGCAGTTTAGGAGGTGTTCTGGGAATGCAAATATTCAGACATAAAACTAAGCATTCTCAGTTTAAATATGGTTTTCCTCTTATCCTGGTGGTCCATTTACTATTAATAAGTATGTTCTGGATAGGGGTTCTACCCTAACCTCAAAAACGGAAAGGGTTTTAGAAACCCAACCTTTCCATTTCTTTTAATATCTTCGGGCTGAAATCAGTGAAGTGCTGTATGCCACCTGTCCAGGCTGCTATCATAATAGCATCTTTTATCTCCTGTGAAGTTGCCTCGAATTTTTTAAGTTTCTCCAGGATTTTAAGTGCACTTTCTATGTTGAGTTTGGAACATGCTATAGTAAAGACCAGAAGATGTTTCTGTTTCATCGTTAGTCCATTTTCCCGTTCCTTCCACACGGCTTTATAGTATCCTGCAAGAGCTTCCCCGAACTCTTCATCTATCTGGGTGGCATAGACCACAGACCTTGGTCTTAAGCCCTTAACATCTTTTGCTTCTTGTATCTCTTTGGTCATGATCATCAGTAAAGATTCCGTGGGAAATGATTTAATTTTATGCATCTTAAGGTAGTGTAAGTATGACTATGATAGTTAAGAACAAGGGGGTATATTGTCTGATTTTCAGGAACCGACATTGCAAGATTAGGATTGGAAGTCTTGAAGATGTTAATTTTGAGGCAGGCTATCATATTTACGTGGGTTCTGCTCAGGGTACAGGTGGATTAAAAAGGTTACATAGACATGTGATGCTTTCAAAGGATAAAGGACGGAAGGCTAAATGGCATGTAGATCATATAAATCTTGATGAGCATTTTGAACTGGTGTGCACTGTACATGCGATTACCTGTGATCGGGTTGAATGCATTCTTGCGGGGGACTTGCAGTCAGAAGCTGTTCATGGTTTTGGATGCAGTGACTGTGCATGCAAATCTCATCTTTTCTATCGCTGTTACGATCCAGTAGCCGAAGTGGTAAAAGTTTTCAGGAAAAATGGCTTGGAGCCGTTGGTCGAAGAATTATCATAATGACTATGTTTTTTGATTATTGGAAGTGGAATGAAAAAGCAGAGCAAAAATGGAAGATCGAGGGTATCTTCCGGGGAAGACTAATGTCCTCCCCCAGAATTTGATGATGACTATACTCTATCTGGAAGATACAATTGTGATACCCTCTATGGCTCTATATATTATTAAAATTATATAAATCTAGTGCTTCTAAAAGAGATTACATCAGTGTTGAATCACTGTATTATATTGGTTGCAATACTTAAGTTAGGATAGTATCTTCTGGTCATTCTCCATGTTTCTCCATCTACAACAGTTGATACTACAAGCTAAAAATAATTGTGGGTTCAATAGGAAGAGCTAATAGGCATCACCTGGGTATTTTCAGCTATTGATACATTTTTCAGCTTCTACTTCCAGTCTGATCATTCCGATATGAACAATACCATCTTTATCAACAGGGTATGTTTCAAGATATTTTTCTGTAACAGAATCGATGAACTCGCTGTGTAGATCTTCAGGTATCCTTCGAGTATATGGAAGCCAGGTGCTGCGGATAAAGCCAGATAGTCCCTTTTTACCTTCGAGTTTCATATCCTTGGGTATGAGTTCTATCCTCTTTGCTTCAAGGCCTGCTTCATCCAGCCATACTCTGTACTCTTCTAGTCCATAGAAACCGTATGGAAAAGAAAAATCTTCAAAATACCTGCTCCATTTTCCATTTTTTAATAGCTTGTCAAGTATCTCGAAAACACTGGCAGCATTTCCCTTCCCGCCCATTTGGAGCAGTATCTTGCCTGATGGTTTCAAACTCTTCTTGATACCTTTAAGAACTGAACGATGACCAACTATCCAATGAAGGGCAGCGTTTGAAAAGACTATATCAAATTCCCTGTTGAAATCCAATTCCCTTGCATCGATATGTTTAAAGGCAAGGTTTGGATGGTCTGCATCAGGGAATTTATCCCGGGCAAACATCACCATCTCTTTAGAACTGTCAATACCCAACACAGAGCCTGATGGCACATGGCTTGCGATTTCAGCTGTGACCTTACCGTCCCCGCATCCAATGTCCAAAACTCTTTCGTTTCCTTTAAGAGCAAGCTTTGGTATAAGTTCCTGAGCCCAATGCTGCTGGTTTGAAGATTGAGTAGTATAATCACGGGGATTCCATTTGTACAAAATTTACCTCCTTATGCATTTGAATATTTTGAATATTCTGTGTATAACAGATAGTTCTGCAGTCACTTCAATTCCATGTCTTTTAAGCAAGGAGTCCAAGAGATCAGCATCTACAACTTTATAACCTCTCTTTGCAAATGTAAAAGCCTGCTTTCCGGTATCCGTAACTACATCCAGTATCTTTGCTCCTTCCTCTGCATTGCTAAAATCTACAACTTCAGTCTTGATGTTGCAGAGAATGATCCCGGTCAAATCATAAACATAAGATAATTTGCAAATAATTTTTTTGTGTATGGGTAGTAGTCTTTTTCCATAATGCCAATTATTCACAATCAGAACATTTGCTGTACAGTACATAAACATAGCCTTTAAGTCATGTTAAAACCTGGACATAAAAAATTAAAAGAGGTACGAGATAGAAAAAGAGTAGTAAGAAAGTAATGCCAAAGGCATTACTTTGCAAGGTTGTAGTTCTTGTTAACGATCTTCAGAGCACAGTAGTTTCCGCACATTGTGCATGCATCTGTGTCCTCAGGTGCCCTACTGCTCCTGATTTCTCTTGCAAGTTGGGGGTCTAGAGCAAGACTGAACATCTTTTCCCAGTTAAGGTCCCTCCGTGCCCTTCCCATTTCAAGGTCCCAGTTACGGCTTTCCTTGTTCTTGACCATGTCACCGACATGAGCTGCGATTCTTGAGGTCTTGACACCCTCAATTACATCCTGAAGGTTTGGAAGTGCAAGGTGTTCTGCAGGTGTTACATAGCAGAGGAAGTCACAGCCGGCTGCTGCGGATGTTGCTGCACCGATGGCTGTTACGATGTGGTCCCGGCCTGCTCCGATGTCAGATACAAGAGGACCGAGCATGTAGAATGGCTTGCCACCACTCATGGATTTCATGAGCTTGACGTTCATCTCTACCTCGTCAAGTGGTACATGGCCCGGACCTTCGACAATGACCTGTAGATCGTATTTGTCATGTGCTTTCTGTGCGCATTCGGAGTTAATGATGAGTTCCTGGATCTGTGCTCTGTCGGTTGCATCGTGAATCGCACCTGCACGCATTCCGTTACCTGTGGACAGTGTAACCTCGTGTTCCTTAAGGATCTCACAGAGATAGTCAAAATTTGCATAAAGCGGGTTTTCCTTCTCGTTGTGAAGCATCCAGGTGCTCATGAATGCACCGCCACGGGAGCATAGACCACCATATCTGCCGTGTGCTTTCAGCCTGTCAAGGACAATGTTGTTGATACCAGTGTGGATAGCCATGAAGTTAGTACCGAGCTTTGCCTGCTCCTCGGTTGCATACCAGAGGTCGTCCTCTGTCATGTGGACAATGGAGCCGTCCCTCTTTGCTGCTGTGATGAATGCCTGATAGAGGGGCACTGAACCTACAGGAAGGGAGATTGCATCACATACCATTTTCCTTATACCAAGGAAATCTCCTCCGGTACCAAGCTCCATAAGTGTATCTGCACCTGCTGCCTCTGCTGCTTTTGCTTTTTCAATTTCTGCTTGAGGGTCTACTATATCAGAGGAAGCACCAATGGAAGCATTTACCTTTGTCCTTAAGCCTTCACCAATACCGCATATTCTTATATCCCTGTATGGGGTCATGGGGATTACGATCCTGCCTGCAGCAATTCCTCGCCTTATGAACTCAGGATCTTTGCCTTCGATCTTGGCTACGGTCTTCATCTCTTCTGTGATCTTACCATTCTTTGCATCTGTAACTATTGTCATGATCGATACCTCAATGATTGCTATATCCTACAAAGTACAGCTCTTATATAATACTTTTCAAAAAATTAACTTTTGTTTAAGTCAAGTTAACTTTAATTACTCTTAGGGCAGACCCAATTGATAAAGACTATCGGCTGCTTTTTGGTATCAGTAGACTTATCTACTATTGCAAGAACAAAGTACTATCATAAATAGACGGATTAAGTTGAACATCTATGAAAGTAAATCAAGTTGATTTGATGTATTATCAAGTAAAAATGATAGTTTTAGAAAAATACACCTGTTAGTTGCGATCAGTGTTTACCAGACTTATCCCGTTTCCTCAGCAAGCGCATGATTTCCATATGCATCGAAACCATAAGGTCACTTAGCATCCCCAGAACGAACATCTGAAAACCGGACATGATAAGCAAAGCCGTAAGAACTGTCATAGGTATGCGTGTAATACCTTTGAACCATTGATCAACCACGTAAGTGCCTGTTACAAGGCCGGAAAGGATAAAAATAGTTCCGATCATGCCAAAATAGAACATCGGGTTGTGAAATCTGGCTAAACGGTAAATGGTCTTGCCTATCCTGAAACCATCTTTCAGAGGATTAAGCTTGGTTGCAGCATCGGACTTGCGGGAAAGATAGGATATTGGTACTACCTCTATCATATGGTCAAGTTTAATGCTCTGTATGGTCATTTCTGACTCAACTTCAAATCCCATTTCTTTCAAATCAAAAGATTTGTATACATCAAGAGTGAAAGCTCTATATCCGGTCAATATATCTGTGAGATGTTGCCTGTACGCCATACTGAACAAGCGATTAATGAGCTTGTTCCCTATCAGATTAAGCCTTTCAAAAGCTCCCGGTTCAAAATTAGCCAGCCTGTTACCGATCACATGCTCAGCTTTGCCCTGGAACAGTGGAGCCAGCATTGCATGCACATCCGATGCGAGATAAGTACCGTCCCCGTCCAGCATTACCAGGTACTCATTATCAAGTGTTCCAAAGGCTTCCTGGATGGCCTGTCCTTTACCCTTTCCTTTCTGCACGATCAGCCTGGCACCTTCAGCTTCTGCAAGTTCCCGGGTCTTGTCGGTACTATGTCCGTCTATGACCACTATGTTATTGAACCCTTCAGATCTGAGGTCCCTTATTAGCTGAGCTATCGTAGCTCCTTCGTTAAGTGTGGGAATAAGTATACAGACGTCTTTTTCCGGCAAGATGCTACCCTTAGAGAAGTCCCATACTATCAAGCTGTTGTTTTACTACTTCAACGCCTTCTTCACAGTTCTGGGGTGATTTCCCGCCAGTTACCACAAGTTTTCCGGAACTGAAGATAAGAACTACCACTTTTGGTTCATCGATACGATATACAAGTCCGGGGAACTGTTCAGGTTCGTATTCTATGTTCTCAAGACCAAGACCTATAGCTATCGCATTAAGGTTAAGCACAGCGTGAAGATCCGCAGATGCTACAATGTTCTGGACAGTGATCTCAGGTTCCTTTATGGTCTTTATACCTATCTCATTGAGCTTCTTGGCCATGTTACTTATCACTGTATGGACATCAGCCACGTTCTTTGCTCCGGTACACACAACCTTTCCGGAAGTAAAGACCAAGAATGCAGCCTTGGGTTCAGAGACCCGGTATACCAGACCAGGGAATTTCTGTTTGTTATATTCAGCACCTTCGAATTCCGCCTCGATCTTGGTCAGATCAAATTCATCGGCAAGTTTTGTAGAGGCAACCACATTCTCGATCTTAATATTGTATTCGGTCATTGAAAATCCTCAGTATTTAAAGCATGGTTTATATCCATAATTCCTTATATAAACTTATAGCTTGATATTTATATAGGTATTTAAACTCACCGGGTGTAAAAAAATAAGACTGATGTATATGTCGAGCATGCAGAGTCATATATCAGGCTCTTGTGCTTCATCCTTAGAATTACCCTGAGCTTTTAAGCCATCTATGATCGCATCGTATTTTCTGCATACTCTTTCTATCAGATCAGCTTCCAGATTTCCGTGAGTTGGTACAAGTATGTCAGCCCCTTCACTCACTTGCACATCATTGCCCGACAGGCCATAATCAGGAGCTATCACCAAGCCCTCCGCAGACACTCCCAGTCTCAGATCGTTCACGATCCTGGCCACCATCTCAGTTGCAGGTTTAACCTTTCTGTCAATCAGAAGAGCCTTTGAAACATACCTTTCCTTGAGTTCCCGCAGGTTTGCCAGACTTACTTCTACTTTCTGGAGGTTCCCTACATTCTCCAGGGCTTTCACCGCTTCAATAAGATCATCAAAAGTGGTGGATCCGACCTCGATGATCTCCCCGTCATAGTACCTGCTGACCTTTTCCAGGTACCCTCTGGATATTACCAGTTTGGAAACATCTGCAAGCTCTTCTATTTCTTCTTCTGTAGGGTCATAAGCATTGATCACCCTATAATCTTCTATACCACATAGTATGGCCAGTGATTCGTACATGGGAGTGAATGCCACAACCTTGCATCCAAGCCACTTATTTAGACCTTTGTCGCCACTTTGCTGGCGGGAGAGTTCAATGATTTTCTGTCTGATGGCTTCGGGTTCATTGGAATTCAATCCGAAGTAATCAGCAAAAAGTGGAGTAGTCTGTAGTTTTTTCGTCCTGCCGTAAGGTACGGACATGATCAGACCACGGTCCGTAAGTTCTCTGATGTGATCATACACAGTGTTACCCCTCATATCCACCAGTTCAGATTGTACTACAGGCTGGTGATACGCTATCATTGCAAGGGTGCGCAACATAGGTGCGCTCAGTTCCTTAGGAGCCACCGGCCTCACAAGGTCAGTGAACATGGGTTTAACCTGCATCACATAGCGCTGTCCCAGGTCTATTATCTCGATGCCAGATTCCCTCTCGGAGTATTCTTTCATGAGGTTTCCAACTATAGCAACAGCCCTGTTCGCAGGTTTACTTATAATCTTTCCCAGGGTCTGGGCATCCAGTGCTCCACCTGCAGCAAAAAGTGCCGCTTCAATAGTTTCCTTCTCGTTCATTCCCTGTCATAACCTCACTGGGACCATCATCAGAAATATTTGAGGGATATATGAATAGCTCTCCGAACAATTCATCCTGCTGAAGCCATATCTTCTTCTCTGTTGCAAGGAAAAGCAGAGAAACATAGGTCATGATATTCTCTGACCTATCTTCGCCGATCAATTCTGAGAATACGACAGACTCATGCTCTTCAAAAATGGAATTAAGCACATGGTCAAGCCTGGCAACACGTCCCAGAATATCTTCTTCATGAGCTATACCCAGAACCTCATCAGTGGTAACCGCAACTCTTTCTTCCAGTTTACGGAGTAATTTCTTTTCCTTTTTCCTGTGCTCCACCCTTTCGGCTTTCTTCAGTTCAGCTATCAGTTCCTGTAAAGTTACAGGCCTTGTAGCAATCCTGCGCACAGGTAGCTTGGGCACAGGATAATCTTCCACTTCAAAGAAGTCCATACCTTCGTCGAATAGATCAGTATCCTCAGGCTCATCCATATCCACCCAGTTAGACTTCATGCGCAAGAGTATGGAGGCATAAAGCAGCGTCCTCCCCGAGATGCGCAGATCCATCATCTGGATATCTTCTATACGCGCCAGGAACTTGTCGGTGACACTGACTATATCAATATCCCATGGATCTATCTCCCCATTTTTGGCAAAATTTACCAATATCTCCACGGGTTCATTCATCACGTCATCAGAAAACTCAAGCAAGGTCTCATCTACCCCAAGGGCACGCAGTGTCTCAAGGAATTCAGGGTCTATGGCCCCGGGTAGCAAAGCACAGTTCTCAGAAAGAGGCTCAACCACAGGGAATGTTTCAAATTCCTCTATAATACCAGTCATCTGAACTTCACACCCGTTATGCTTGTAATGTTGTTCTCCTGCATTGCTACACCTATAGTTCTTGAAGCTGCCTCTATCATTGGTTTTCTCAAGGATACAACTATGAACTGGGCATTTTCAACAGACTTTTTAACCCTCTCGGCCACCTTGGCGGCATTGGCTCCATCCAGGAACATATCTATTTCATCAAAAGCATAGAATGGTGCCGGTCTGTATTTCTGAATAGCGAATACAAATGACAATGCAGTAAGACTTTTCTCACCGCCGGACATAGCTTCAAGGCGTTGCAAGGTTTTTTCCTTGGGCTGAGCCCTCAAAGTAAGGCCACCATTGAACGGTTCCTCCGGATCATCCAATACCAGTTCTCCTATACCATCCGAAAGCTCATTGAATATCTCCTGGAAAGCTGTATTGATCCCATTATATGTTTCCATAAAGGCTCCCTTTTTGAGCACTTCATACTGCTTGATCCTTTCCAGGATCTGTTCTCTTTCATTGAACAAAGTATCTCTTCTTGATCTGAGATCCTCCAGCCTTGTCTCCACTTCATTGAATTCATCTATGGCCCTCATGTTCACAGGTTCAAGGCGTTCCATTGCCTTTTCAATGGAAGCTATCCTGGTGCGCAAGGCCTCAGAGCCAGGAACATCATCAGTTTCCTCAATACCTCTCTGTGTAAGTTCTGCAGATAGTTCAGATACTTGTTCTACAAGGGCTGCACGGGTAGCTTCCAGGGCCATCAGTTGTCTGTTGCCTTCTTCGAATCTTGTCCTAGCAGACTCGAACTGCTTTCTGGAGAGAGCATATTCGTTCTGCATACCAAGACGCTGCTGTTGCATCTCCTTTAGCTCGTTCACAAGTTCTGATTCACGAGCCTGCTTTTGGGTAAGCACGATCTCAAGCTCTTTTATCTTAGCTGTGAGTTCATCCACCCGCTGCCTGTGGCTGGCTTTCTTTGTGTCCAGTGACTTTATGAGTTCCCTGTTCTCTTCTATTTTGCCTGCAGCATATTCTCTATCAAGATTAAGAGCATTTATCTGTGCTTCAGTATCACGAATACGCCCTTCCAGGCGCCTCATTTCTTCATCGATGCTCTCAGCCTGCCTGTTCAGTTCAGGCACCTCAGATCCTGCAAGCTCACCCTCCAGTCCAGCGATCCTCTCTTCCAGTGAACCGGCCTGTTCATCTTTTTTCGTCTTCTGAGCGGTCACAGATTCCATCTCAGTTCTCAGTTGCTTTCGGGATTCTTCTATCTGAGCAAGTTCGGCATTCTTTGATGCCAGTACCTGTGTCAGGCGTTCACCCCTGCTTGCTATCTCCTCAAGCTGCATTTCTTTCCTGGAGATTTCCTTATCATTTTCATGTATCTCCCGGTTAACATCAGCAATATGGCTTTCCACTGCATCCAGTTTCTTAATAGCTGCACTGCGCCTTGAATCTAATTCGGTGATCTTCTCTGCGACCTTGATAAGCTTGTCTTTCTCTGAGGCGGCGAAAGACAGACCGGAACTTTGCGCCGAACCTCCGACCATGGCACCGCTCTTCTCGATAAGCTCCCCTTCAAGCGTCACCATTCTTAATCCGCCCATGAGCCTGCGAGCGTTCTGCAATGTGTCCACTACAAGTGTATCCCTGAAAACATACCAGAAAGCAGACTCGAACCTCGTTTCGAAATCCACAAGGTCTATTGCATAACCAATAACGCCATTCCTGTCACTGAGATCTTTGTAGGGCCTGCGCTCTTCCATTTTGTTGAGAGGAAGAAATGTAGCCCTGCCTGCCTGCCTGCGTTTGAGAAAATCGATGGCTCTGGCAGCATCCTCGTCAGTGTCCACCACTACTGCCTGCATTTTCCCACCTGCAGCTATACCAAGGGCAGTAGCATACTTCTGGTCCACACTGCCAAGCTCTGCAATGGTTCCATATATTCCAGGAAGTCCATGGTGTTTTTTTTCGTTGATTATCATATCCACAGCTTTGGAATACTTGCTGTGGTCTTCAGCAGCTCTTACCCTTGCTTCGATGCGGGCATAGTCATCCTGGTATTTGCGTAGCGATTCCTCGATATCCTTTACCACACTTTTAAGCTGGGAGCGGTTGCTTTCCAGGTCGTCTATATCCTTTGTGAGTGAGTTAATTTTCTCATTGAGCTTCTCAATGTCATATTTCACAGAACTGATATCACTGTCTGAAGAAGTGGCTTTGGAACGGGCATCCTCCATTTCGCTCTCAATGTCCCGTACCTCCGCTGATTTGCGCCTCAGGGCATCCAACAGCCTGTCTTCCTGGCGCATGAGCTCGTTCTTCTGATCCCTGGTATCTTCAAGGCTGTTCTTGAGCTGGGTAAGTTCGTCCCGGGTCTTGGCAAACTTTGCATCCACATCGGCTATCCGGCTCTGAAGGATCAGTCTCTGAGTCCGCTTTTCCGAATGTTCGGCTCTGATACCTTCAAGGCGCACCTTTTCTTCAGATATCTTAGCATCCAGGTCAGCTACCTTGCCTTTGACCTCATCGATCTCCACAAATGCCTTCCTTCGTCTGGAATCAACGTCTTCCAGTTCTCTGTCAGCAAGTTCTATACTGTCCTTGCATCGTGAGATCTCACCACGGGTAGACTCAATGTCTTTCTTTATCTGGATCTGCTCATTCTCTCCCATGCGCTGAATGTGGAGAGTGAGTTCTTCCAGTGACTTTTCTAGCTCTTCCATCCGCTGACGTCTTGCTTCAAGAGTGGCCTCCAGCTCTGTTATGGAAGACCTGCGTGACCCCATATCCGCATCAATAGATACAAGCTCCTTCTTTGCATCTTTCAGCCTTGCAAGGAGCATGAAACCCTCAAACTTTACTTTTTCCTCTTTCAATGCCTGATACTTAAGTGCCTGATCCCTTTCACCTTTAAGCTTTTCAAGCTGAGCAGAAACTTCTTCAAGGATTATATCTACCCTTTCCACTCTTTCCCTGACGATCTCAAGCTCGCTGAGGGCCCTTTCCTTTTTGCTATCGAACTCGGCCACTCCCGCTATTTCATCGATTATTTTGCGTCTTTCAACGGGAGTCATAGTGATAATGCGGGTTACGTCACCTTGCATAACCACATTATACCCTTCCGGTGTCACCCTGGCCTTTGCGAGGTAATTATGCACATCTGCAAGGCTTACAGCTTTGCCATTGAAGTAGAAATAACTGTAATAGCCACTATCTGTTTCCCTTATTTTTCTGGTTATCGCAACCTCATCAGCATCTACAGGCATCTCCCTGTCAGTGTTGTCGAACTTGATGGTGACCTGTGCAAAATCCGGTTTTTTAGCCTTATCACCATTATAGATGAGGTCCGTAAGTTTCTCAGCCCGAAGGGTGCGTGAGCTGGAAAGGCCCAGCACAAAGAGTATACCGTCTATTATATTGGATTTACCACTGCCGTTAGGGCCTGAGATGGTGGTGAAATCATCATAGAACGGTATCTTCACCTTTTTCCCGAAGGACTTAAAGTTAATGAACTCGATTTCCTTTATGTACACGTGGATCCTCTGTGTTTAAATCCTTTCTCTGAAAGGTGGTCATTTCCTGCGGGTGACAGTTACGACCGCATCTTCATCATCACGTGTCTCTACGCTTTCGTAGTCCGTCTCTGACTTCTTCCTGGAAACATTGTCCTTGGCAACGATAAACTCACAACTGGAAGTTGGGGGAGCAGTTCTTTCTTTCCTTCTGAAACTGCGTGCGTCATCGCTTTCTGCAATGATGTATTCAGTTCTTTTTTCCTCAGCTTCCTGTTTTTTTATCTGGGCAGGCTCAGGCTGTGCATCCCTTATGTTAAAGCGCTGGTTCACTGAAGCTGTCTGTCTGATCGGTTCCCGCGGCAGATCAGTGGGCCTGATGGAAAAGGACGGAGGCTTCGCAGGCGACTGA
Source organism: Methanomethylovorans sp. (assembly GCF_041305605.1). Taxonomy (GTDB): domain Archaea; phylum Halobacteriota; class Methanosarcinia; order Methanosarcinales; family Methanosarcinaceae; genus Methanomethylovorans. Next base: position 6,680 of record NZ_JBFYLB010000105.1, on the reverse strand, counting down.
GGAGGTTTGGGAATTTCAGGTTGTGTCACTGTTTTCTTTTTCTCATCCCTTAATACTCTTGTTTCTGTCTCTCTTGCCACTGTTGCTTCTCTTGGAGGGGCCGGTATAGAAGGCTGTACAGGTACGTGAATATCCTGTTCTCTCCTTTCCAGTGCCGATTTCTTGAATGAACGGATCAATGACTTCTGATCTAACAGCTCATCCATTACGCCGTTGAGATTATTAGCCAGTTCCTGTATCCTGTTCTCAAGTTTTGAAAGACGGTTATTGATATCAAGATCATTTTTAAATTCACTACGAAGCTCCACCAGGATGGAATCCCGGAGAGATCTTTTGATCTCATCTATTTCTGTCTCTTTTTCCCTCAGTTGCCTTTCAAGCCTTTCAATGATGAAATCCCTGTTCTCACCATTCATGTGATACCTCGCAAGACCATTCTATCCCTTCTGTGGCGAATTATATAACAATAGTATAATATAACTTATGGTTCATTTTATATAAATATGCTTATAAATACTCTTGCTCAGCACGCTGTTATTGAGGAAGTATTTGTGATCGGATTTTTTTCAACATAGAACAAATGATCCGCAGAATCGATAAGCGCTTCATCATGTGAGACTATAATTATCTGGACCACACCGAAATCTCTCATTAGGTCTATGAGCTTTATGAGCTGCTGCACGTGCCCCCTGTCCAAAAATACAGTTGGCTCATCCATTATCAAAGGAGGCAGATTTGAACCCTTTGCAGGTCCGTCCATTGCCATAGCCAGTAATCTGTAGATGGCACATCGCAATACGAGATTGAAAATAGCCCTTTCTCCACCACTTAGCAACTTTGGTTCCAGAGGGGTACCATCTTTCCCGAAAATCGTCAGGTTGTACTCAGGATCGAGCTGCACATGAGAATACGCATTGTTAGAATACATGAACTTGAATATCTCATTGATTAGAGCGTCAAGGGTTCCTACATTGCGGGACCGCAGCTCAGCCCTGATGCGTATGTACATGCTTTCCAGCTCTTCTGCATCTCTGTACACTGCTCCAAGGAAATCTGACCTGTGTTGCAGGGAACGCAACTCCTGTTGCAGACGGGAAAGCCTTTCTATTTCCTTTTCTACCATCCCTATTCCCTTCATCACCTCAGTCTTCCTTTCCTCCAGTTTTTTAATATCGATCTCTATGTTCTTCAGGGCCGTTTCATACTGCTGCAAATGGGATTTAAGAGATTCAGCGCCTATGCCTCCCATCTTTTCATCGATCTCGGACAACCGCTGCTTTCCATCCTTGATCTGCTGTTCCAGTAGTCCTATCTTCTCCTGCTCACTACGTATACGCTCTTCCAGCTTCTCAATATCCTTTCCTTTAGCTTCACTCTCGATAAGGTTTTGTTGTGCTTTTTTTGCAAGATTAAGCCTTTTCAAGGCTTCAGAATGCTCTTTGCCTGCAAAAGACAGTGCTCCCTGCAATGGCTCTTCCTGCTCCTTCAGTTTTGCAATCGTAGTGTCTATCTCCTGCTTACGGGAAACAGCCTCGTTCAATCTCTTGCTATCCTCATCCATTCTGGAAGCATGATCTTCAAGCATCTTCTGTGATAGGTCTATTCTCTCATTAAATGACTTGACACGATTTGTACAATCTTCTATTTTCCTGGAAATTGCTTTTACTGCCCTGAGCTGTTCCATCTTTAAGCCGAATTCTTCCTCTTTTTTACTGACAGCAGCCAGTTCTTTTTCCAAAGAAGTCAGCTGCTCCTCTTCAGAAGACATTGTTTCATGTATGGCAGAACCATGCATGTCCTGTCCACAGGTGGGACACTTGCCTTGGCCCACAAGTTCTTTGCTCTTTTCTATGCGCCTGGTGATCTCTTCTCTGCGGGTGGACAATTGCATTTTGTCCCCGTGCAAAGTCTTTTGTTGAGTTTGTACAAGTTCTATGATATCTTCAAGTCCTGATAACTTCTTGGGAGTGAAACCGAGGGATTCTATCTCCCCTACTATGGACAATTTCTCTGCTTGTGTATCCTCAAGTGAAGCTTTTAGTTTTTCAATTTGTACAACTATATCTTCCTTTTTTTTAAGGTTGCTATCAATGGAAACCTGCATGTCTTTTATCTGACCGGAAAGTTGCTGAAGAGATTTAGTAGTATTTTCTGTTTCCTGCACATGCAAGGCTTTTTTTTGCCTGGAATCATTCAATATATCCCTTTGTACACGCTCCTGCTCTTCAGCCTGTACAAGCATTTGTGCGATATCTCCGCTCCATTTCAATTGCTCATTAATCCCGGAAATACTCTGTTTTAGCTCTTCTATACGGGAGTGCAGGGATTGGATGGAAGAAGTACTTGTATTGATACTCTCAAATGCTTCTGTCTTTCTGTTATTGAATCCCAGTATCTGGGTACCGATCGACTTTTTCTGGAGTGCCAGTTGTTCATATTCTCCAAGCTTTGAACGCAACTCTTCGATGCCTGACCTTGTCTTGTCTCTTATTTCAATTACAGAAGCATGCTTCTCCTTTATCTGTGCAGTCTCGGTCAGCAGATGATTGAGGCTACCAACCGGATCTGTGCCTTCGATCTCTGCGGTCTCGTTCTTCACTTCCTTTATGCGTCTTTCTGCATCTCGTTGATGCCTACCAACTCCTATCCTGGCACTTCCGGCGCGTTCTCTGTACTCCTCAAGTTTTCCTATCTGTAACAGGTCATCTATCATCTTCTGTCTGTCCGCAGGTTTTGCGTTAATAAGTACATCTATTTCCCCCTGCCTTATGTACACGCAGTTCCTGAAAGCCTCTTCATCCATTCTTAGCAGGGAAAGAATGCTATCGTAAGTACGCTTTGCCTGGTCTGTGAAGATCTGTCCGTTGGTCTTGAGCACTGATCGGGTATTAGAGGCTCTGCCAGACTCTGGATCATTGCGAAAGACCTGTTCCATAGAGTAAACATTACCTTTCTGTTCGAATTCCAGGACAATGGAAGCTTTTGTAGCTCCCTTGCGTACAATATCCGCGATAGTGAACTCCTTTGTGAGAGTTTTACTTCCATAAAGTCCTGTGAAGCAAGCTTCCAAAAGGCTCGACTTACCGCTGCCGTTAACCCCCGATATCACAGTAACGCCATTTTTAAAATATATCTCAAGGTCTTCGTAACTGCGGATGTTTTCCACTTTCAGGCGTTTAAGCATCAAAAGTAATCACCCAGATTATACTGTTTTGGCTTTGCATGAGCAGGTGCTTTTTGCTTTTTTTCATCATGCTTTTCATCTTGTTTTTCTGACCCTGCCGTATCCGGCTCTTTTTCAGGCTCAGAGACCTTAACCTCGGGAACGTCGATAACAGATCTTTCAGTTTCCTTTATTACATCTGCTTCAGGAGATGAAGACAAAGCAGGCTCATTTTCTATTCCAGCTGAAATCAGAGAAATCTGTTCATGCAAAGGTGTCAAAGTTATCGGCTTTGAAAAGTCCATCACCTGCAGAAGAGCTCCTAGACGGTTCTCTGCCTCATCACTTACCTTGGTTTTAGGAAGGTCCAGGTCTCTGACTATCTCGTCCACCAGCAGGCCCCCTGTTGAAAGGTGCATGTTTTTGATCTCGTTTTTTATTGCCTCATCCGGATCATAGAAGGATATGGAAACAGAAAGCTCGAGTCCATCTTCATTGACTTTCCTCAAATCTCTCACACCAGGGACAAGTACATTGCGGGAAAGTAGCATCTCTTCTATCTCAGCGTGGGAAATCGATACATTTGCATCTCCACTGATCTCCACGAACACAACTTTAGAGTTCACATCATGCTCCTTCACAGCAGATAATATATCCTCATATACCTTTCCAGGGTCCCTTATCGTCACTGGTATCCTGAGGAATTCCCGGGTCAGAATGTTCCTCCTGCTAATATCTATACCCTTTTCTGAAATAGTGATAATATTATAAGACCGATTTTCTTCTTCTGCAAGACTATTACGCTCAGTGCTGCCACAATATGTTACCCATGTATCGCCCACAGTGATTTTTTCGTACTTGTGGTAATCCCCCAGCAGCATCACATCCACATGGAAAGGTACAGATCCGATCACAGAAGCACAATCCCACTCACTTACAGTTATAGGGCCCATGAGCTGGTGCATCACAAGCACATTGTATGAAGAAGCCAGAGGCTCTTCAAAGACCGAAAAATCGTAAAGAGGTATCTTGGATCTGGGAACGCTGTCAATACCATAGAAAGCTATGTTTTCAAGCATATAGGGTACGGTTCCAAGCCTTATAGCAAGTCCCATGCTTTCAAAAAGGTCAAGCCATTGTGTACTTTGTTTGCTTTCATGGTTGCCCACGATGGCCAGAAGCGGGATATCTGCTTCTTTGAGCCGGGAAAAAAGTTTCATGGTATCCAGGATATCTTCCAGTGAAGGAGTCCTTGAATCGAAAAGGTCACCCGCATGTACCACGGCATCTGACTGCATTTTAATAGCATCATCGATGACTGTGGAAAACGCCTGCAGGAAATCCTGTCTGCGTACATCACTGTGATATTGCCGATACCCTATATGAGTGTCTGCAGTATGGATTATTTTGATCTCTCGGTCCATCTGCGTTATACTATGACCCTACAGCATTTTAATATTCCGAAAATCTGGTTCATTGGATACAAGTATGAAAACTGGATCAAGTTTCTACCTACAGTAGTACATACACAACATTGAAAAACTGTAATAAGAAAATCCAATCTTCATTTTCTTTATATACATGTTCATGAAGAACTTACGTGATTTGCAAATCAAAAACATCTAATATTACTAAAAAACAAAATCACCTGAGGCTTTGCAATGAAAGCTCAAACAAGATTCATGATCCTGTTATTGATACTTCTGTCATTAAGTGTGTCTGCGATGGCTTTAACTATAGATGTATACCCACTACATATCTATAATAGTGCAGGAGACAATGTAAGTGTAATGGTTAGGGTCATGGACAATTCCATGCCTTTGGCCAACGTCAGTGTAAATTTCACTACAAACCTGGGTTATCTTAGCTCAGCTTCAACATTGACCAATGCATCCGGGTATGGTCAGGTATTTCTTACAACAAATAATTCAGGTACAGCAACATTGAATGTAAGTTCCGGAAGCGTTTCAAACACTACACCTATCTTTTTTTCTCCTCTAAGTCCTGAAAACATAGTCATATCAGAATCAAAGAACCCTATAAACGCAGGCAACATAACTACTGTCAGAATAGCTATGTTGGATCAGTTTGGCAATGTTAATGATACTGCAGCTATGGTCCTGGATATCACATTAGCAGATGTCTTTGGTAGTACTGTCAAAGAGACACTGATCATGAGGACGCCATATACTCTGACGAGCATACAGGCCAGCCGTAATCTGACTGATGATAGTATAGCTGATATAATTATCACAGACTTGGGAATTGCTGATCAAAATGTAACTTTGGCTATCAATTCTACAATTGCAGGCAACATTAATATTTCCGTATCTTCAGGTGGAGTAAGTAGCTCAAAGGATATTGAAGTTAGACCAGCTGCACCATCTGGAATTGAATTATGGTATAACGATGAATATACCGTAAACACGACATCGATAATTACTGCACGTGTTTATGACATTTATGATAATCCAGTAGCAAATTCCCTCGTTCAATTTAGTGCGACAGCTCCGGTAGCTACTGTATATAACAGTCCTTATGAATATAATTCCCTTTATCTCAGCAATTTGAACTATATTACAGGGATCGATGGTATAGCTTTCAGTGTATTCAGGGCCGACAAAAGAGCAGGTGAAAACGCCATCAATATTAGAGTTGCCAATAGTTCCATAAACTCCAGTATCGCAATAACAGGGCTTGCAGATGTGACCGATAATCTATTCCTCACATCTTCCCCTGCATCTGCTTATGCTAACAACGAAGATATCTATCGACTTACAGGTCAGGCAGTCGATCAATTTCTCAATCCGATAGTTCCAGAGGGCTTCCCGATAAAAGAGCAGGTAACCTTCTACAGTGGCAGTAGTTCTATAATAGTTCCTCTCAATAGGGAGGGTAAAGCAAGTACTCTGGTAGGCCCTACTCCGTATATTGAAAGTGTCAATATCAGCGCTATATATAGAGATTCCAGTGGCCCCACAAATGTCACAAACTCTACCACCTTGAATTTTTTATCAGGTACGAACATAAGTCTTGCTGTATATGCTTCCCCTGAAACTTTGCTTGTTCTGGGTCTAAATGGTAATCACGAAAGCACCATCAAAGCGATTGCAATAGATGAATGGGGGCATACCTTGCCTGGGATCAATCTTACCATTAACACTAGCAATGCTACAGTAGGATACTTATCAATGAATGGTGTCAATGGCACAACAATAAACACAACTACCAATGAGTTTGGCAGAGTGACTTTACAGTTCTTCTGTACCAATGTTCAAGGAAATACTACTATTGTTGTAACTGCAGGTAATGTGAGTGCAATCACTCCTATCACGGTAAAAGATGAGCCTTTCCTCAGTACATACATCAATGTGGAACCTGAGTCTTTGAAGTCCGGTGATGTAGTGAACGTCACCACGGTAGTATCCCTTGAAGGAGACTTGCAGATCACAAGGCCGGCAGCCAATGCCGTACTTGTATTGGACCGTTCAGGTAGTATGGACCCGGATTACTATGC
>NZ_JBFYLB010000104.1:0-5198 GCF_041305605.1 Methanomethylovorans sp. | reverse complement strand
TGTTCTTAGTTACACAGACAAGCCATCTCCAGTGTAATGCGAGGTGAATGATGAACAATATCACCATAGGCATTCCGGCTACTAAGTGAATCTGTTTCCATTCGAACATGCTCAAGCCCAGATATGAGGCATTTCTTCCTCCAAACTGGAGAAAGATGCCTGAAAGTCCTTCAAGGACCGTCAGGACCATCAATGGTACATCTACAATATAGTTGATCAGTGTTCTGTTCTTCATTATAAACTCCTTCATTTCTTCTTTTGTTTTTGGAACCTGCATCTTATGATCGTATGATTGATTGGCTGTTGATCTTTGATTAGCACAATCCTGTTCTTAACATGGTCTAATAAACCAAATTAAAATAAAAAGAAACTTACACTTATTCATAGGCCCATAGTAAAAACTAAGAAAATTAAAGGTTTAATTGGAATTAAAAGTATATACCAAGCTTCAATATGCCTCAAAAAGATTAATTTGAACTCAGTATCTTTTTGCTGGATTATTCACCTTATGTCTGGAATTTCCCCTAAGATGATTCTTGTTGCTGAATATGTACATCTGAGCAGTCCTTATGGATTGAAGCTGATATGTAAATCTAAAAAAGTTAACGATAATTTCTTAATTCATTCAGTTAAACTACACAGAAGTTGTTGCGCAGCTTTTCCGTGAGCTTCATATTTTCGGAATAGTCCACTTTCACATCCATAAGCCAGACTCCACCCGTTTTTAGCGCATTTTCAAGTTGTGGTTTGAAATCTTCTGCCTTTTCTATTCTTATTCCCTGTGCTCCAAAGCTCTCGGCAAGTTTGACAAAGTCAGGGTTGAGGAAGTCTATTCCAAAGCTGGAATTGAACTTTTTCTTTTCATGCCATTCGATGAGTCCGAACTTGGCGTCATCGAATATCACTATTACTATATCACATCTGAGACGTACTGCGGTTTCAAGGTCCTGTACATTCATCAGGAACCCACCATCTCCGGCTACAGCAACTACTTTTCTTTCCGGCTTCACGAGTTTTGCTGCAATAGCTCCGGGAAGTGCGAATCCCATAGATGCAAGCCCATTGGATATTTGTACTGTGTTTGGTTCATATGCAGGATAAAGGCGCCCTATCCATAGTTTGTGAGCACCCACATCGCTGATAAGAATATCTTTCCTATCCAGGGCTTGCCTTATATCGTATATGATCTTTTGAGGTTTCATGGGGAACGCTATGTCGTCCTTAAACCCAACGAGTTCCTCTTCCATGTTCTTCCTAACCTTTGAGAAGTATTCTGGAATTTCTCTTTTCTTACAGAAAGGTGTCAGGTGTTTCAGGGAAGTGAGTATATTTCCTACGAGCGACAGATCAGGGATGTATTTTTCATCGATTTCGTGATGGTCAGAATGGATATGGATTATTTTCTTGGAGCCATCCGGATTCCAGAACCTGGGACTATACTCCACATGATCGAATCCTATGCAGATGACCAGATCTGCTCTCGCAAAACCGCACATGATATGGTCCCGGTCTCTGATACCCATCGATCCCAGGTAATGTTCATCATCAGCCTGGAAAGCACCTTTGCCCATGAAAGTTGTAACCACAGGAATTCCGGTGCTTCTCACGAATTTGCGCAATTCTTCAGACGCTTCTTCTCTTATAACGCCATTGCCTGCCAGAATTACAGGCATCGTAGCAGCCTCGATCAGCATAGCTGAACGCTGCAGCTCATCCTCGTCAGGCATCCGTATGTGCGAATATGGTTTCTTTACAAGGGGTACTTTGTTTGTTTGCTCTGCAGCAATGTCCTCTGGAAGCTCGATATGTGTTGCCCCTGGTCGGTCTCTGGCTATATCAAAAGCTTTACTAACTATCTCAGGTATGAAATCTGCTCTTGTCACGCTGGAGTTCCATTTGGTGAACTCCCGGAAGGCTTCCACTATGTTCAGGTACTGATGGGCTTCCTTGTGGGTCTTTTCAAGTCCGGCCTGTCCGGTAATAGCTACCAGGGGTGCTCTGTCAAGGTTCGCATCAGCGACACCTGTGATCAGATTGGTTGCTCCCGGGCCCAGGGTTGCAAGGCAGACTCCTGGCTTGTGGGTGAGCCTGCCGTAGACATCGGCCATGAAGGCTGCGGATTGTTCATGGCGCGTCACTATGAACTTTATTTTTGATCTGGAAAGGGAATCCGTCAGGTCCACGGTCTCCTCACCCGGAATGCCAAAAATGTATTCCACACCCTCGTTTTCGAGGCATTTTACCAAGAGGTCACTGCCTTTCATTTTCAGAACACCTTCATCGATTTTGCTCCTAAGAACTCATACATTCCAATCCTGTGCAACTCCCTACCAAATCCGCTTTTCTTGAAACCTCCAAGTGGCAGGCGGGAATCTGAGGATACGCCGCTGTTTATGGCTATGAGTCCTGCTTCAATTTCCTTTGAGAACACCACAGCTCTTTCCCTGTCCTTGCTCCATATACTTGCCCCTAGACCGAATTCTGTGCTGTTGGCTATCCGTATAGCATCATCTTCGTTCCTGAATGTTACTATAGGTGCAACTGGTCCGAAAGTCTCCTCGGTAAGTACGGGTGCACCTTCGGTTATATTGCCGAGCACCACCGGGTAGAAGAAACTGCCTTTTTCTTCCTGTTTGCCACCTTTAAGTAGCACATCTGCTCCGGCTTTAAGAGTCCTGTCCACCTGATCCTGCACAAAATCCGCTTGTTCTGTATTTACCAGAGGTCCCATATCGTTGTTAGGGTCAAGTGGATTACCTATCTTCAGGTCCCGGACGTGTTCCAGGAACCTTGAAGTAAAATCTTCAGCAATAGTTGCATCTACAATAAACCTCTTGGCTGCGGTACATCTCTGTCCGGCATTCTGGAATCTGCTCAAAACTCCTGCCTTTGCAGCTTTTTCGATATCTGCATCATCCAGTACGATGAATGGATCGCTGCCACCAAGTTCCAGTATGCACTTCTTGATACTGCCACCTGCGGCAGCAGCAACTTTCTCTCCTGCCTGCCGCCCTCCTGTGAAAGATACGGCATTGATCTCATTTCTGGGTATAAGGGACAATGCAGTGGGTCCATCTATTAACAAGGTCTGGTATACACCTTCTGGGAACTCTGCCTCTTTGAATATGTTCTCGATCGCCAGAGCACACTTTGGCACATAACTTGCATGCTTGAGCAATACTACATTACCACCGGCCAGTGCAGGAGCAGCAAAACGTAATGCTTGCCAGAACGGTGCATTCCAGGGCATGATGCTAAGGATCGTTCCCAGTGGTTCAAGTACTATGCCAGATGCTTCAGCCTCGGTTTCCACAAATTCCGGGGAGAGGAACACCTCAGCCTGCTCTGAAAAGTAATCGAAGACCCGTGCACATTTTTCTATTTCATCCAGGGATTCTCTGATGGGTTTGCCCATCTCAATAGTGATGGTCTGTGCAAGTTCCTGCGCCCTTTCCCGGAGTACTCCTGCTACATTGTCAAGGTAATATTCACGGTTAAAAACCTCAGTGTCCTTCCATTCTTTAAATGCCACCCTTGATTTTTTTAAGGCTTCTTCCACCTTTTCCGATGAAAATATCTCATATTCACCATTTAATTCTCCTGTAGCAGGATTTACAGATCTCATCACTTTCATTGTTTATCCCTCTCCGACGTATATATTCATCCGTTTTTAAAATTGGGTCTACTACATATTAAACCAATGCTATTTCTGGCGTATGTTGGGACAATATATGTTTGGATATTCCTCTCCCACATTCAGTATATTTTTATTGACTTGAGGTGCATAAACTCATAGAATCCGTGTTTTGCCATTTCTCTGCCCATTCCGCTTCCCTTTATGCCCCCGAAAGGCATGCACGCTTCTGGTCGGAAGAACGCATTAATAGCCACCATTCCTGTCTCAAGCTTTCTGGCAAGCAAAGCTCCTTTCTCCCTATCTTCTGTCCAGATGCTTGCCCCCAGGCCGAACTGAGTACTGTTGGCAACAGTGATGGCTTCCTGCTCGTTCTTAACAGAAATTATCGGTGCTACAGGTCCGAAGGTCTCCTCTGTCATTACTTTCATCTCGGGAGTAGCATCTGCAAGTACCATAGGAGAATAGAAGAATCCCTCTCGTTCCACCCTTCCTCCGGGCAGGAGAGCTTTTGCTCCTTTTGAGATGGCATCTTTCACCTGCTGTTCAAGAATGGATATCTGTTCTTCACGCACCAGTGGCCCAATGTCTGTGGTCTTGTCCATTGGATCTCCGAGTTTGAGTTTTTCTGTGACATCTACAAACTTACTGGTAAACTCCTCTGCCACTTCCTGGACCACTATGAACCTCTTGGCTGCTATGCACGTCTGGCCTGTATTGATGCACCTGCTGGGTACAGCCACAGTTGCTGCTTTTTCAACATCCGCGTCAGCCAGCACTATGAATGGGTCGCTGCCTCCAAGTTCAAGTACGAACTTCTTCATATTGCGGGCTGCAAGCTCTGCTACTTTTTTTCCCGCAATCTCGCCTCCAGTGAATGAAACTGCTTTGATCTCGTCCCTTGAGATGAGCGAGGAAGCTGTGGGACCGTCGATCAACAATGTCCGAAATACCCCCTCAGGAAATCCTGCTTCCAGGAGCAGTTCCTCCATTTTCAGGGCGCACATAGGTACGTAACTGGAATGCTTGAGCAGCATTACGTTGCCTGCTGCAAGGATATGGGAAGTTGCACTGAGCACCTGCCAGAAAGGGAAGTTCCAGGGCTTGATGGCCAGTACTGGCCCCATGGGCTCGTAAGATACCATGGACTGGGCGGCATCTGTTTCTGCCTTCTCTGGCTGCATAAGTTCCTCTGCATGTACCGCAAAATAATCGATGGTATCGGCACACTTCACAACCTCGGCCACTGACTGCTTTATGACCTTGCCCATCTCCAGGGTGATAAGTTCTCCAAGCTCCTGTTTTTTGTTCCGCAACAGTTGTGAGAAATCACTTAAAAGTTTGCTGCGTTCGGATACATCAAGTTCTTTCCATTCATGGAACACGGTATCTGCTTTTCTGAGAGCTATATTTATTTCTTCATTGGAGTGGGGTTGAAATTGTTTGATAACTTTTCCTGTGGTTGGGTTAATGGATGAAATGAGGGTCATGGTGAAACTTCCAGTGGGTTATTGGTTTGTTCTGGATAGAAAAGAGGAAGGGATGGGGTATAAAGTTAGCTGGG
>NZ_JBFYLB010000103.1:0-3750 GCF_041305605.1 Methanomethylovorans sp. | reverse complement strand
TCCAGAGGTAACTTTCCTTCATTAACAAGCCTATGCCTCATACCGGCTCTAATGAAAGTGCTTTCTCCCTGCCTCAGGAAAAACGTTTCGTCGTCTACCTGTACGGTAGCCATACCTTTGACAACTATCCAGTGCTCACTGCGGTGGTAATGGAGCTGCAGGCTCAGCTTCTTTTTTGGTTCTACAGTTATATTCTTTATTTTATGCCTGTCAGATTTTTCCATTACAGTATAAGAACCCCATGGCCTGTATACTGTCTGCTGCAGATATGCTCTCTCATCATTCTTGTTGTGTAAAGCATCAGCTACTTGCTTTACTTTCTGGCTGCTTTTTCTCGGGCACACGAGCAGTGCATCCGGTGTATCGACGACTGCCATGTTTTCCACATCTATAAGAGCTACAAGCTTGTCACATTTGGAATAAACGAGGTTGTTCCTGGAATTGATCAGAATGTCCTCGCATTCATAGATCACGTTTCCATTGTCATCTTTCTCGGATTCCTCATATATAGCATTAAAATTCCCAAGGTCGCTCCATTTATGTTCCAGTCGTACAACCACAACATTCCTTGATTTTTCCATGATTCCGTAATCTATGGAGACCGTCCTAACTTTTCCGTATATTTCTTCAATAGTTGTATCAGGATCGATCTTAGGATCGAAGGCCTCAAAAAATGTTTTTTCGTGTTCCTTTAATTCCCTGAAGAATACATCAGTGTCAAAAAGGAACATTCCGCTATTCCAGAGACATCCTTCTTTCAGATACTTCAAGGCGTCATCATGATTTGGTTTTTCCCTGAACTCAGCTACCTTGTAGCCAGCACCGATCTTTTCAGATGGCTTTATGTATCCGTATCCGGTATGTGGTGATGTGGGAACTATACCAAAAGTGACCAGATTCTCCATTGCAAGCAACTGTGCGTTCTTAATGGTCTCCATTGCACGTATGTCAAGTACATGGTCCGAGGAAAAAACCCCAACAATAGATTTTCCGAATCTTTTTACTATTTCCTGCATACCGAAACTAATAGCCGGGAGCGTGTTCTTCGGCTCAGGTTCTATCAGTACGTTTTCGGGAGGCAGGTCATATCCCAGCTCTTTGGCCTGACCCGTAACAAAGAATCTCTGTGAATCGTTTGTCACAACGAAGATCTCGGATATATCAGAGACTTCCAGGCAGCGCATTAAGGTGTTCTGGAAGAAGGATGTATCTTCAAGTTTCAGGAACTGTTTTGGATTATGTTTCCTGCTCAGTGGCCATAATCTTGTTCCAGACCCACCGGCAAGGATGAGTGATTTAATGTTTTCATCTCCTCTTGTATGATCGATTTATTTTTTTGTATTTCTTATTTTTACTAATATATAATCATTCCTGGCCGATTTTTTAGGTCCTATCACTGATCATATATGCTATAGAACCGGTCACCAGCATGCTCCAGTAACTTATCAGCCTATCGAGCAGTGCCAGGGAAGTACCAAGCGTTGCATCGATACCAATTATATTCAGGATGAAAACGATGGATACTTCAACAGCTCCCAGCCCGGCAGGTGTAAGGGGAATAGCTGTCAGCAAGGAGGCTGCGAGTACCACAAATATAATTACCTCAAAACCTATTTGCAGTCCAAGGGCCCGGGTCACCAGGAAAAACCTTGCTGCCTCCATTGCCCATGCCAACGTGGTCAGGGTGATCACAAAAAATACCGTTGGACCATCAGAGAACGACCTGTACAGTCCATTGTGCAGGTTATTGAAGTGGAAAAGAAATCTATTGGGTACAATTTCCAATAATCTCTCTTTGAATACCCATAAAACTATCAGTCCCAGGGTGATCACAGCAAGCAGGATATATCCGATTCCTAAGGCTTCAGAGATCTGTGTAGGCATATTCTTCCTGAAAATGAGCAGGCCACTTAGTGTTAGCAGTAGCAGCAATATTGTAACATCGCATACACGTTCGATAAATATAGAGCCAATTGATGCAGATATGGGCGCACTGTTCTTCTTCTTGAGCAGGTAACTTCTGTATACATCACCAAGCTTTGCAGGAACGATACAGTTCACAAACCAGGACAGGAAAACCATTTCCGTTGCAATGGCAATTCCCGGCTGGATCCGGATGGTCTGCAGCAATCTATTCCATCTAACTCCTCTTACCACTATGGACAAATAATGCATGACAAAAGCGGCAACATAGAGAAACATGTTCGTCCCTTTTGCTATGGCTATGACATCATCTATGTTTATGCTACGCACTAGCAGGTAGAGTATAGAGAACGACAGGATGAATGAAAATACAGTCTTTTTGCTTGTCAATAAAGCTGATATCCGGGGTTTTTCTTCATTCATCTGATCCGTCCATGCAGATATTTCCAAACAATAAGGGAAATAAGTATTTTTATTTACATTAATGCAATATATTAAATAGTTGCGTTCTATTTTGGTATCGAACATTCGGCACATGTCAATAAAGGTAGGTCTAGTAATGGGGAAAAAGAGAGTGAAGGATAAGGCGGTCCTGAATCCTGCTATCCAGGATGTGGATCCATCATCATCTATGGTACAGTACATGCTTTATGATAAGTATTTATTGCTCCTTATTGCTATAACATTGCTCGGTGCTCTCCTGCGTATATATCGTCTTGGTCATCAATCCATCTGGCTGGATGAAGGTGCGAGTTTTGGTTACATACAAGAGACCTTTGGAGGGACCTGGGCTAAAGCTATAGAGTCCAGCCAGGCGCCTCTGCACATGGTATTTCTGCATTTTATGACCCTGTTCAGCTCAAGCGAGTTCAGTTTAAGGTTCCCTTCTGCGATATTTGGAACTCTCACTATACCTGTAACATATTTCATGGGTAAGCGCTTCTTTGGAAAAGAAGAGGGGATCATAAGTGCCTTTCTGCTTGCTATCTCCATGATGCACCTGTGGTATTCCCAGGAAGCCAGGATGTATGCACAAATGCTTTTGTTTGCTTCCATGTCACTATATTTCTTCTATGTCGCAGTTCATGACAATAACCGGAATAGTTGGGTACTATATATTATTTCTTCAACGCTTGCTTTTTATTCTCATTATTATGCAGTCTTCGTGTTCATCCCGGAAGTTGTCTTTTATTTGTTGCTGAATGTCGCTATTCCTGCATATAAGAAAAAGTCTTTGTCTTTGCAGGATGTCCCATCCTTAAAGGGATTTCTGGTGGCTATGGCAGCACTTTTCATATCGACTTTGCCTTTAATGGTGCCTTTCGTTAAGCAGGCCATTCTCAGAACCTCCGGAACTCCTACGTGGGGTATCGGCCAATCAGCAAGCTTCGTACCTACTATGCTTCTGGAGTTCAGTACCAGGGTCCCATCATCATCAGCATTTTTCATACTCCTTTTCATTACAGGTCTTGTAGTTGCAGCTATTCGCCAAAAAGAGCAGTGTGCCTATCTGGGATTATATCTTTTCATACCTCTCCTAGTTAGCTACATACTTGCTGCCAGTATGCCTTTCAGTCCAAGGTACCTGTTATTCCTGCTGCCTGCATATTTAATATTTGTCTCCAGAGGCATTACGGGCATAGCTAGCTTTTTGTCCCCTTCAAAGAAGATCAGGGAATCTTCAGCTAATAATAGAACGCGGAATTTGATCATGCTTTCTTTTGTGCTTTTGCTATCCGTTCTCACTGTTCCCTTACTATCCCAGTATTACACTTCTGCACAAAAAGAGGATTGGAGATCAACAGCTGTCTACCTGTCTGATCTGAC
>NZ_JBFYLB010000102.1:0-8736 GCF_041305605.1 Methanomethylovorans sp. | reverse complement strand
TCACTTTCCTGTATCTGTTTCAGGTCAATCTATCAGGAACGAACCCACTGCTCATTCAGGGATACGTTCGAATAATCTGTTGAAGCTAGTCAGCCTTTATAAATCTATTGACCTCGTTAATCTTGTCTTGCAATAGGTTCTATACATTAATAGCAAAAAAGAACTCGGCTTTAAGTAATAAATCGTTTAACAACTGGAATCAGGTCATAGGCTAAACTATTCCTGCTTGGTTTAATCTCATGTAAAAATCCTACATGAGCATCTAATCTAACTGTATTAATGGCTCTCAAAAAGACTTATCCCTTAATTAAAATCCTTTGGTGACCTCATATATTAATCTGTAACCGTTGGAACAGCCAGTTCATATTTGTGGACTATCTTACCTTTCTTTGATAGGTACCAGTACATAACAAAAGTGAGTAATGAATCTACCGCAATTCCTACCGCAAACATCAATGTGATCAATTCTAATGTGGGATTATATATGCCCATTTGGAAAAGAATGAAAAGAGTACCGTAGAATGTGACATTCACCAAAACTGATTGGAACAACATGTATTCCGTTTTCCCGATCCCATAAAATATTGAATCTATGAGGTTGTTATATGCAAATGTGATGTAGAAAGGTAACGAAATCATCACCAAGTGAAATATCACAGCATAGTTACTCATATTCAGCACATTCTTAATGAATGGTTCCCATAATGGTATCGTCACCAACCATATTGCAACGATTATTGTCGTGATTCCTACATACCCTCTGAAATTCTTGCTAATATTCTCTTCACCCTTAGAACAATCACATTTAATCAATTCACCCAGTTGCAGTACTGGAAGTAGCAACCATCCCCAGATAAAACTATTAGTGACCCAGAACGTTCCCGGCTCGTTGACAATGTTTACCATTCTCACTACCATGTACATAAATGCTAGATTCCGTACCAAAGTTTCAAGACCAGAATAACCTGCAATTACCGTCCATTGTTTGAGCCAGTTAAAATTCAATTTACCCTTTTGGAATATGTCGATATTCTTCTCTTTCTTGAGTAAGATTAAAAAGACTACAAATAGGGCTATATTTACGATAATGTTAGTTATTGCGATACCATTCACACCAAGTTTCAACGAAAAACTAAGTTCGGAGATGAATAATGTATCTAATAATATAGTAAGAATCATCTGCACCATGAGCACGATATATATCAGTCTATCTCTTCCAATCAAGAGAAGTATGAGCATTATAAATTTCCACATTGTCAGGAAGATGTATGCTATTGTTTCCAAGCGTATGTATGATACTGTAGCATTTACCATCATGGGATTTTGTGCCATTGTCACGACCATCGGCTCGGCAAATATAGATATTAATAAAGAAAGTGTGACATAAATGGAGAATACCACCACCATGCTACCCTTTAGACGATTGGTGAATTCTTTAGTATTTGATATTGCTTTACCAAGTATGAAATATAAAGGCAGGATTAGAGATTCCTGTAATATTTCGTAGAGAAGATTAACCCACATGAGTTGTGAGGCAATGTTGATCCCCCAATCGTTCGGAAGATTCCCCAGAAAGAAGATACGTACAGTATTGTATATTGTTGGTAGCAATCCAGTCAAAAGCAATGCTAAGAATAAACGCAAGTCAATTCTTTTGATTGATTCTATTGTTTTTTGCACCTGTTCACCTACTATGTGAGTCAGCAATTTGATATTCATGATACTTGCTCTTTATAGCACGATTTTAGTTGTCATTTTCAAAAGCATAAGAAGTAATGGTTCATTCGGAATCAAATGTTTAGGAAGATCTTCCAAAAAAAAAAGAACAAGCTCAGTTCCAATCATAGTTACCTTCTCTTTCTACGTATTTGCCTGCATTAACCAGATCTTCAATGTCCATCTGCTCCCAGGATCCAAGAGGAATTGAAGAACGCTGGTTGCCATTGCTTAGGAGAATGTTCCCATCCGGACCTATTATTAAATAGGAATCAAGCATATCATCAGCTGATTCTAATATAGGGGATGTACCGTTGTCAAGTATCAGTCCCCCGTTTATGCTCTTGAACTTCTCAAACTCGTCCAAGGTAATAAAGAGATCCAGAGCATCATCATTCTGACCTTTCATGTGCAATACCTGGAAAATCTTCCATCTTTCCGGGCACAGAGATGATATGAACGACTTCATATCTTCAAAATAGTTCATCTTAGTAACTGTGGTATTGATCTTTAACCTCATGCCATACTTGTGAACGAGTTCGCAAACCATACTAACATGTCCCACATGATTCCCGTTCCCCCTTCCCAATTGTTTTTCAATCTCTTCATCTGCAGAATCCACGGAAATACCCACCCAGTCCACACACCCGATCTTTTTTCTGAGATTATTCTCATTGAGCAGAGCTGCATTTGTGACAATGCTAACTATAAAGCCCATATTCTTTGCCATCTTCAAAAGGTAGTCCAGATTTTTGCATAACAGGGGTTCGCCGCCAGCAAAGTTGATCTTTTCAATTCCTTTGGCCTTTAATGTTTCAAGTATATGCTTGGCTTTTTTGATATCCTTGAACTCCCCAGTCATGTTCTTGTAGAAGCAGAATCTGCAGTTGTAATTGCAGTTCATTGTAACATGCCAGTTTGCAGATCTGATCCTTGTATCATGGTGAACTATTTCAGAGTCATTCAAGTGGGCAATGTCTAAATCGTTCCTACACTCCAAACAGCAGAGATCTCTGTTTGCCAGTTTTGTTCTTTTGATAGCATTGGAGCCAATAATTTCGGCTTTGCCAGAGAGATGTACTATTTTGTCCCTTCTCATTGTTCCTACCTCGATGTGAAAGGGAAAAACAGCTACTATTAAATAGAAAAAGTTTCAGTTTTTGTTCTGTTGCTTGGATAAAACGTCTATACAAAGCAAAAGCTACAATAATAACGTATTCAGATAAGACTAAACAGAATCTTCTTTGAACCATGTTCCCTTCCAATTTGAGTTTGCACGTACACTCACCTTCAGAATTTTTCTGAAAGGACGAACATTACTTCCACGTGTAACATTACTTCACACGGATGGTGTATTTGCATTTTTATGAAGAACATTTTAATATTTATAGATTTGCATTGAAAGACTCTGTAAAAAAGTTATTTAAACCAGCACCTTTTGCTATAAATCATTGTTATTAACAATATCTATAGATATGTTTAATATATCCACGTTTTAAAAAGTTACAGTATTAAGTATCCTGAGAATCTTTTATCTACTATGATACTAAAACAAAAGAAAAAGATTTTGTCATTATGTGATCTCTCTCACACAATGAGATGCTATGACGAGAAACTAGTTCAAAGTCCATTGTAAAGCTGAATGCATATGGACATCATGAGAAAGGTGGCAAATATGGATTATATCAGTGATTTTTTTGGATTCATAAAAAAAGCGACAACATCCGTTCAGACAGTAGATGTCATAAGAGAACGTCTGGAAGCTGAAGGCTTTATGGAACTGGAAATGAATGAGATATGGATGTTGAATGCATCAGGGAAATACTATCTGACCCCCTATCCTTCCATGCTGGTGGGCTTTACTGTCGGAAGCGGCCAATTTCCGATAAAAAGTGTGAAAATAATCGCTGCTCACACGGATAATCCGGGATTCCGGATCAAGCCCAATCCGGAGGTGAACAGTGAAGGAATGTTGACACTGAATGTGGAACGTTACGGTGGACCTATTCTGAATACATGGTTCGACCGTCCTTTATCCATTGCCGGAAGGATAGCCGTGAGGTCCGATGAAGTGCTGAAACCGAAAGTGATCCATCTGGATTTTCAAAGACCTATACTTATCATCCCTAATCTGGCCATCCATATGAACCGTGAGGTCAATAAAGGTGTGGAGATCAAGGTTCAAAAAGAAATGCAACCTCTTTTGACCCAGTTGATCGAAGATGAGATCAAGGATAATTATATGCTGGATCTGGTCGCGAAGGAAGCCGGGGTCGATCGTGAAGATATTCTGGATATGGACCTGAACGTATATTGTAGTGAAGAAGGTATGCTGGTGGGCTCAAAAGGGGAATTCATCTCCTGCCCGAGGATCGATGATCTGTCCATGGTGTATGCTGCTATGGAAGCTCTTGTAGAGTCGAAGCATAAGGACGGGATCAACGTGGTGGCATTCATGGACAATGAAGAAATTGGTTCTATGACCAGGCAAGGTGCTGACTCCGTGATGCTGAGCAATATTCTGGAAAGGATCCGTATGGGAACGGCTAGAAGGGAACAAGGATCCATCCATGAACTGATGAACTTCTTTGTGATCTCAGCTGACTGTGCCCATGGGTTGCATCCCAATTACGGTGAAAAGAGCGATATCACCAACAAGCCTGTAATGAACAAAGGGATGGCTATTAAGATCAGTTGCAATCGTTCCTATGCATCTGAAGTAGAGACCATTGCAGCTTTTCAGCAACTGTGTGACAAAGCCAGTGTGAAATATCAAAAATTCGTGAACCATTCGGATCAACCAGGAGGAACGACCCTGGGTCCTTTGCTTAGCAAATATGTGCCTGTTCATGTGGTGGATGTAGGAGTGCCGATGCTGGCAATGCATTCAACCAGGGAACTGATGGGAAAACAGGACTTCCTAGATTCCATCGAGGTATTCAGGACATTTTTCCAATTGGAGGAGTGATATATAAAGGCATACTTTGATATAACTGGATATTTTCCTGCTTCGCCAGATAAAGAAAGATAGCCCATTGGGGAGTAAAGTGTAAAAATTACTTTTCTCCTTCTTCACTATGATTTTTACGTTTGTTATACAATATCAGATAGAAAGAACCAATACATATGTAAAGTGCACCTAATGCCACATATGTGCTGTTTTTACTGATTCCTGCCGCGATAAAAAAACATATTGCTGCCACATACCATAAAACCGCTGCAATTGAATAAGACTTTTGTTTCATGTTTCTCGTTCTCTTCTTATCCCTGCTATATAAATTATCTTAGTATAAAGATTGTTAGATTTTTACAGTAGATCTATTACTTTGTCTATAGAGATCAAGCACTACTTAGACTTATCAAACTTAGCTTCAATGAATTTCCTTGCTATCTCAATCCTGTTTTCTTCATTTTCAAAAGCATGATACTGAGCAAAGTTGGTTTTTACATTATTTGATAAAGACCAGTGATACAAAGCTTTAAATATTATTTTATCAGTAATTGACTTCCGTATACATGTGAATTAAAGACATAGCTTAAAAATAAATTTAAGGAGACCTATCATGCAAAAACCAGAAAATCATATATTTATTTGCGCAAGTACAAGACTAAACGGAAAAGTGCAGGGAGCATGCCAGAAAAAAGAATCACATAATCTGGTAGCGATGTTTACCGAAGAAATAATGAACAGAGATTTGGAAACTAAAGTGATGGTTACTTCGACCGGATGTGTGGGTCTTTGTGAGAAAGGACCGATAGTAATAATCTATCCTCAGCAGGTATGGTATGGCGAGGTAACTGAAGACGATATTGATGACATACTTGATGCATTGGAAAAAGGTGAAGTCGTAGACAGATTAAGTATATAAAGAGACCGAATGCGATATTATAAAGCGGGCTGTTCAATTATATTGAATAACCCACTTTTTATTTACTCGATAGATATTATTCTTGTAAATCATTTCATCCAGTTATTGAACTCCTAAGTAATCTTCTTAGCTCTGAAGGTTTTAGCCTGAGGGAGTAACTCTCTGTTCTAATGAAGTCTTTAGTATTCATTCTTTCAGGTTCTACCAGATTGATAACTGTCAGACCAACAAGGAATCTGAAAGGCCCTCGAATATCATAGGCTAAACTGTTCTTGCTAGTGATAATTTCATGCAGGAACCTACATGAGCATCTGAACCGATCGTATTCTAGCGACTATATATCGAGTGCTTTAAAAAAGAAATAAATGAGAAATTAGAAGATAACAGATGCAAACACGATCGTGAGTGCAAGTCCTAAAAAGCATTCTGCAAGTTCTGACACGGTAATCACCTTATGTGAAAAGAACGACTGCGGATATAAACAAAACATAGCACGGTAGGGCCATGTGAATTGTTTTTTTCAGGCACGTTTTTTCACTCGTTATTTGGCAGGTATATATGCAATGAAAGTATAAAAAGTCTACTATATAAGAGAAGGATTCGAAGATTCTGCGTTCCATTCGTCCTGAAATGAAACTAAAATAACATAAAATAAAGTTAAATAAAAAAGAAAGTACCACTTAGATTTTCGGCACTGGTACAGAATCCTTCAGGTAATATTCGAAGAGTTCTTTCCCCCACACAAGCGCACTTTGGCTGGAACTTAGAACATACATATAATCGTAGTTCCCCTTACTATCCAGCAAGCGCATGAGTAAGCAGTGTTCGTTAAATCCAATAGATATAAAGTCTATTTTTTTGGGGTAGACGAACAAATGGAACAATTCATTTTTAACAATTTCCGCATAATCAGCACGGTCATTACTTTGGATCTTGTCAACCATATCCTGTGTAACAATAAGATTTATCTCCACCTGACCATGAAGCATCTCGGTGAACACCTTTGCAGCATTTGGATAAAAAAATGCAGTAACTCCATAGAAGGTCTCAGCCCTTCTGGAATTCTCCGCGGACAGATCATATGTTCCATAAAATTCTTGTGGCAGAGCATATAGATCCTGGATAGCTGGATTTATTACTTGGCATTCCTTAAGTTCTTTTATTCTTTTAAAGAGATGAGGCGGAATAAAATCAAGTTTACGAGTTCCCCAGTAATCAATATCACTATCGAAAACATCAGTGGTACCCAATAAAGGAACCATCTCGTCAACTATTAGTTTTCCGACAGGTGTCAATTCATAAGCGTCTTCATAGTGAAAAACAAGATGATTCTCTTCCAGGATCTTCATCTGTGGAAGTAATGCCTGTCTTGTTGTTTCCAAAGACTTGAGGAGAGTTTCCGTTTCTTTTGACTCCTCCTGCAACAATAGGAGAACTTTCTTTCTCTTATCTGAAGCAAATAACACGTCAAGTAATGCTTTTTTCATTTGCGGCATCTCCTAACAAGCAAAATACTGTTCATCTAACAACAATTAATATTAAGTATGTAAGCGTCAACATTTAAAGTAAATTTTATTAATTAATTTAGATATATATGTCGATTAAATGCCCGGAACTATACTGTAGAGTTTTAAACTTCTTTTGCATCCGATTTTTCCTTTACATGTACATCTTGGATAAAAGTCTTATCAGATCCAGTATTCTGTTTCATGTGATACATGTACCCTCAGGGAAAACAATGTTCTTCCAGTCAGTATAAGAAAACTTAATACAGCACATGACCTCGTTGATCTAAATCATAACTATTAAGGACAAATTAAAAAAAAGCATTAAAATACCTTGACTACTTCGACATGTATAATGACACCGGAAAAACCACATTACCTCACACCACATGAAGTGGCTAAACAGCTCAGAGTGGAAACAAAGACCGTGCATACATGGCTTCAGGAAGGGATCATGGATGGCGTAAAACTGGGCAGGCTCTGGAGAATCCCACGCTCTCAACTGGAGCAGGCAGAAGATAATTGTTTTTCAAAGAACGCTCGCCTATTGAATATTAAAGAGAGCCCACGCAATATGTGTGACTACGACAAGGCCAGGGAGGAATGGAACAGTGAAATTCCCGAGTATTTCAATTTCGGATATGACGTAATTGATGCCTGGGCAAAGGAAGACCGTAATAAACTTGCCATGATCTGGGTCGATCAACAGGGTGAAGAGAAAAAGTACACCTTCAGAGACATGATGAAACTCTCCAACCAGGCAGCAAATATTCTTCTCAAATACGGGATCAACAAGGGCGATAAAGTCGTTCTGATGCTTCATCGCGTACCCCAATGGTGGATATTTGTACTTGCACTGATAAAACTTGGTGCTGTTGCATGCCCATGTCCGATACTTCTGACACCAAGTGACATTGGGTACAGGATCAACGCAGGCAAATTCAAAATGATAATTACGGACATGGAAAATGCACCTAAGGTCGATGAGATACGGATCGAATGCCCCACTCTTAAAGAATGCATGGTTATTGACGGGAAAAGAGATCATTGGATAAGTTTCCAGCATGAGCTCCTGTATCCTGCACCCGTTTCCCATCACTCGGTATCAATACCTGTACTTACTCATTCCACCGATCCGATGTTGATCTACTTCACCTCGGGAACGACGGGTAAAGCCAAGATGGCACTTCACAACCACGCATATCCGTTGGGTCACAGGGTCACTGCTGAACTGTGGCAGGACCTGACCGAAAATGACCTGCATTTCACTTTCTCGGACACCGGCTGGGCAAAATGCGCATGGGGTAAAATATTCGGGCAATGGATCGCTGGCTCATGCATTCTTGTGTATGACATCAGAGGAAAATTTGAAGCAACCGAGCTTCTTCCACTTATCGAGAAGTACGAGGTCACAACCTTCTGCTGTCCACCCACTATTTACAGAATGCTCATACTTGCTGACCTTAGCAAGTTCGACCTCACACAACTTCGTCATTGCTGTAGCGCAGGTGAACCGCTGAATCCTGAAGTTATCAAAGTGTGGAGAGAAGGGACTGGCCTTAACATCTATGAAGGCTACGGCCAGACAGAAACCTGTTGTGCAATCGCATCTTTCGCCTGCCTGGAGAACAAGCCGGGTTCAATGG
>NZ_JBFYLB010000101.1:0-24720 GCF_041305605.1 Methanomethylovorans sp. | reverse complement strand
AGAAATAGGAAGAGAGTACATTAGCCAGCTTAATTAGCTGTCAAGTATCTCTTCGGCAATATTCCTGTAGGCATCCATCACATAGGCTATGCCTGAGACCTTTGCGGCTTCTTCTGTCAGAGCCATGAGGTCCTTGCGTGATAATGTGGGCAAACTGAACCTTCTTGAACCAGCCATGAGCTGCTGCAGTCCGACCTTTGTCTTCTGTGCATAAGAGTAGATACCAACAGCACCCAGCGGGATCTCTTTCATATCGTTACCGTATATTTCCTGAAGCTCTTCAAAGTGAATGAAGATCTCTTCAGGTCTGTGCCCGAACTCAGAAACGGTCTTTGGCAGGTCGTCCTCTTTCAGCCAGTTGCCTATATTTTTGCCTACCATGCCTGGTATCATAAGTGCACGGCCCATGCATACTGCCTTGAAGTGTGGTGCGCCCATTGCAAGTGCTTTATAAATTCCATCCTCGCTGGAGAATCCTCCTGCCATAGCAAGGTCCGGTATTCTCTTTCCACGCTTTGATAATTTCTCAGCAAACTCATAGACCAGGGATTGCAGGTAGAATGTTGGTATTCCCCATTCTTCCATCATTGGCCAGGGGCTCATACCGGTACCTCCCGGAGCACCATCATAGGTGAGCAGGTCGATCTTTGCATCGGAGCTGTATTTTATGGCCATTGCAGTCTCTGTCATGGAATAAGCACCAGTCTTAAGGGTGATGCGCTTGAAACCAAGGTCTCTCAATCTGTCGCATTCTGCATGGAATCCCTCTTCGGTAACGAACCCAAGCCTGGAATGTCTCTCGAATTCTCTGATAGCGCCGAGCTTGAATGCTTCCTGCACAGATGCAAGTTCAGGGTCCGGGGTAACGATGTAGCCTCTTTTCTTAAGCTCGATAGCACGGTCGAGATCCTTTACTTTTATCTCTCCGCCAATACATTTTGCTCCCTGTCCCCACTTAAGTTCGATAGTATCCATTTCATGTTTGCTTGAAATGTATTCTGCGACACCGAGGTTCGTGTCCTCTACGTTCATCTGGACAAGCATTTCTCCGTATCCGTCGTAGAACTTCTGGTAAAGGGCTATTCTGCGGTCCATTTCAGGTGATTCTTTCACAAGTCCATCGCTTCCGCGCTTGAGCTGTGGGTCTATGCCACATACGTTCTCACCACAAACTATGGTGACACCTGATATTGCGGCACCAATGGCAAAATGTTCCCAGTTCTTTCTGGCGATATCCGTGGAACCCAAGGCTCCGGTGAAAATGGGTAACTTCATCTTTACTTTCTTATCCCAGCCGTACTCTGTTTCGGTGTTGACATTTGGGAATCTTGCTGTCTCTGGGCCAGGTATCATCCCTTCGGCCATTCCAACTGCACCAACAGCATATCCCTGAATGTTAAGATGGGAATAGTCTATTGGGTAGTTTTTGTCTGCACCAGCAGTGATCTCTCCGAATGGTCCGGGGTAGATAACTTCACGTCCTCTGAAGGATGATTTGAATATCTCACAGTTCCCACGGCACCCATCCACGCAGCGGGTACATATGCCAGACATCGGTACAACGCTCTTTGACCTGTTAAAGGTCCCAGTAGCTTCATTTGCATTTGGCTGTCTTAGATTTGCCATATTTTCACTTCCTCGCAACAACTACCTGCAATGCGGGAGTTGGCCCGCTGGGTCCTAACCATGCAATAGTAGTAGGATAGCGGTTGGCTATTACTATTATTTATAGCTTTTGAAAAAGTGCGCTTCTGTCACTGATTAGTCAGAAGTAGGTAGTCGTATGCAGTATTGTATTATTTAAATTCTTGCCCAATACAAACTTGCATTGGAGAAGTTTCGCTTAGATATGTTGTTACATTTTTACAAATAAAGTTAAATGTAGTAGCCAGTTGAGGATTTGCTGGTATGTCCGAAGCAAGAACAACAAATTTTAGAAAAGATATCATTATAGTATTCTTGAGTTAATTTTATATTCTAAGATGGGGATTTTAAGCCATAAAAGGGAGAGAATAGTACTGTCGTTATAGGAGGCTATTTGACCTATAATGGGAATAAAAGAAGCTTTATCTTTGACGGAGCTACTTAAAAGTCAGTCCCATATTTCAGGAGTCTATAAATGCAGGAAAAGAAAATTGGTACAATTCATAAAGTATTAAGATTTGTTGCAAGTATTTTTCCCCTATTCATCATTGCAATGGTTGCTGCTGGCATTGCGATTGCCTATATTATAGACCGTCCAGATTTTGCAATTAGAGGTTTGTTAGTAGCAGTACCAGCAATATTCTCTGCCGTATTTTTGTCAAAAATGTACAGAAAGGATCTTGGTCATGATGAATCCCTTCTCAAAGGAATTTCTTTGAATCAAAGAACTGCAGTTTTAGCTTTTATAACGCTTTATCTATTGTCTATTGTACTTCTGTTCTTGAGTACCACTAGATCGTGGTATTACTTTGCAACAGTCACATTGATCTATGTATTGATTTTGAATCAGATCTTTTCCAAGTCTTCAAACGCTAATATTATTCTGATCGAACTATTTCTATCTACTTTAAACTTGATCTATAGCGTTACGCTAAAATATCCTCTGTATTTTGGCGGCACTGATATCATGTCTCATATGTTTTTAGCAGAAGTGACAAATCTGTCGGGGCACGTAATTCCGGTAGATCTGAGCACATTTTATTCAAGCTTTCCCCTGTTCCATATTTTAAACTCTGAGTTTTCTTACTTGTTGGGATTAGATGTGCCACACTCCTACTTTATTGGTGCAGGTTTTATCTATTCAGTATTAGTTATTTTTATCTATTATTTCTTAATTAAAACTACAAATAACTCTACTCTAGCCCTTTTATCATGTCTTGTATATTCTGTGAACAGTACTGTTATTTATTATGGGATGTACATGATCACAAGGACTATTGCCTATGCAGGTTTCATCGTAATCCTATATCTGCTGTATAAAAAAGACGCCAATGGTCATGGTTTTGTATATCAGGGACTTGCCGTACTTGTTACGCTCTTTGTGGTGCTTGTCCATCAGGTTTCAGCAGCTCAGATCGCTATTGTACTGTTCCTTCTGTTATTTTGTGAGCGTATCTTGTCTAGTGAAAAATATGTTAATGGTACATATTTATCTTTGTTCTCTGCAATGTTCATTGGGTATTGGTTCTACTTTGCAAATGTGTTCGTGGAAGAACTGTTACAAAGCCGATCTAACCTTCAATTCTATGAAGAATTCCAAATTAAAGATACTGTGCAGATTGGTTATGAGTGGATATATATAATCCAACATCTTGATATATCGGTATTTTTATTCTTTGCTCTAATTGGGATCGGATATCTTCTGTGGGATCGTATCAAAGCTGATAAGAGGAACTATGTGGATTATCTCTCGGTGTTTGCATTGTTTGCTCTACTTACACTCGTACTCTATATCCCAACTCCAATTCAGACCCTGTGGCAAACAATGACCTTATTTAGATTTGATAGGTTTATGTTATTGATAAGTCCATTTATGGCATTTGCTATGGCAGCAGGTATTTATTTGTTATTCAATTATCTGTCTAACAGTGGAAAAAAACCGGTCTGGTTAGTAGTTATTTCTGTATTGTTGGCTGTGTTTGTATTCACCTCGGTTTTGTATAGTGGGCCGGAGTCAAAGGGTTTCTTGTCAGATCCTGTTAGAAAATATTTCACTTCAGATGAGATCGAAGGATTTAATCATTTTATGGACCATGTTGATTCCGGATCTGAATTACACTCTGATTATAATGTAGACCGATTCTTCATTCAAGAGAATTTCAGTAGATCCAAAGAATTTGGATTGCCTTTCTTCAACAGTTACCTGATTTCCGATGTTGAGGAGATTCCAACTTATTATGGATATGTGATCATAAGGCAAAAGCAGTTCTTAAACGGAGGGATATATTTCGGCGGAGACAGCTCGAACTATATCTATGATTCGGAAGATGGTAATGATGCAGCAATGTCAAGTTCATTATCAAAGTATGATAAGATATACTCAAATTCAGGAGTGGACCTATACCGTTAAGATGCTAAGTCTTTGTTCATAACAACTCCCTCCTCTTATACACATATCCTGAAAATATTGTGTATGCTGTCAAGTACTATGATCTTCTAAAGATTGTGTTTGTTTCCCATGGCATCTAAGAAAGGATTTATATTACTGGCTAATGTGCCCTCTTATAGTGTTGTGCAATCCTCAAGGGCTTTACATATATTCAGCGAACTCAAAAAAGAGTTTCAAGATACTTACTTGATCATGCAGTCCAGTGATAAAGATGAGATTGATCTGGATGATCTGATTCAAGTACAGCCTTTCATAAGCATTGATGGCAAATTTTTGTTATTGAAAGGCATACTTTACAGATTGCAATTAACACTTTTTGCATTCAGGTTTGCAATTACCCATCATCGGGATTTTGCTATATTGAGAGGCTATGACTCAATTATGCTATTGGTCCTATTGAAACTCATAGGTGTCAAGGTGTATTCAGATTTCCATGGAAAGTATGATCTGGAATTGTCTCAACGAGGAAGACATCTGAGAAGTTTCGTTGTGAAATTTATCGATGCGATCACTTTGGAACTCAGTGATCGTATGATTGTTGTCAGTGAAGGCATTGAGGCCCAAATACAGAAGTACAAAAATAAGTGCATCTTAATTCCAAATGGCGTTGACATACAAAAGATCGATGATGCAAATACTGGTATCCACACATTGGATCTCAAGGATTATAAGAAGATCGTGGGTTTTGTAGGTAACTGGGAGTCTTTCATGAACGTAGAAGACATGTGCCAGGCAGCCGAATATGTTCCGGACGTTTTGTTCGTAATTGTGGGTGAAGGGTTTAACGCTCCCAAGTTGATGGATACGTATAAGGGCTATGGGAATGTGATCTTCGCAGGCCGCAAACCCCAAAAAGAAGCATTGTCGATCATGCACATGTTCGATATTTGCATTTTACCCTACGATAAAATAGATGCACATTCAAGTTATCCTGGCTTCTTTTCATCCCGAAAGACAAAAGAGTACATTGCTGCCGGTAAACCAATAATTGTTGCTGATGTTATTGGAAAGGAATCCTGCTTGATTCCCGGTTATAACTGTGTTCTATATGAATCCCGAAATCCCAGGGACCTTGCCGATAAGATCTCTGAAACATTCGATAATCCTTCATTGTTTTCTTCCATGGGGAAGAATAACTTTGAAATGCGAGAGCATTTCACATGGAGGTATTTGATTCAAACCTCGGGTATCATTGAGGATCTGCATTGCAACGATTGATTGTGCTCCTTATAAATAGTTCCGTTTCTCAGCAATATTGAATCATCACTCCTTTCTTTACTTTACTCATAAAAAAGTCTGTATACGAAACTTATATATACTATATTTTTATAAAATCTCTCTGATTAATACCCGTGAAGCAAGATACAAATATGGTTCAGATTAAACTGGGTTACTATATACTCTATATGCTTTACACAAGAATATATATTCACAGTTGATAATCTATTTATTTGCCTGAAGTATTTTGCTATTAGAAGGGTTTGAGACCTTTAAAGTATCGTAGAATACAGACGAGAGAAACACCTGATGATAATCATGCAATTTGAAACAGAAGTCACAAACATCCTCGCAAAAGCAAAGAGGGCCGTCATTGAACATGATAACAGCACTGCAGAGCAAGTATCTTATGAGGCACTGGATGCAGGCGTAAGCCTGCTGGAAGTCATAGAACTTGGTTTCATTGAAGGGATGAAAGCCCTTGGTGACCTTTTCGAACATGGGGACATAGATATCCAGGAGATATTCGCAGCATCCGTGACCATGAATATAGGTATTGATGTCCTAAGGCCACACATTGTGGCATCTCCGGACAATATATGTGCATTTGAGGATCTTGTGCTGGGAATCTGAAAACCCGGCACAGATGTTTATTTTCATTGTTTCCTTTCTATGCACCCTGCAAGGGCATCCAGTGTATCGAATATCAATGTTCTTTCTGCAATGAACTCGCAAAGAGGCTGGCCTAACTCCAATAGTGTGCGAATGTTCTGCATCCTGGAGCTTCGGAAGCTTTCCAGTTTATATATGATTCTTTTTCCATTTATACACAAAGGTATTTTCCATGTTGTATCATTTCCTGAAATGATGGGAGTTTCCATTCTTTCCAGGTTATTGGAAACATCAGTTATTTTATAACCTGCTCTCTCCATCTCTTCAAGCTCTTCCAAGGAATGTGGGGTCATTGCCTCTGTTCTTTTAATCAAGGGCTCCGAATCATCAGGAAAGCCAGGAGGAGGTACATTAAAAGCGATGATCGATATATCATCCTTTACCGCCCGCAAGAAAGCATCTATGCTTTGTTCCTCCAGTTGTGCAGGCGATAACTCGTTCTCAATGGCTCTAATATTCGGATCAGGGGAATCGTTCCTGGAAGACTCCATCTCTAAAGGAACATATTCCCAACGTGTTATCCTTGATGTATATCCTGCATTTTTAAGCAGTACATATAGTTGGTATAGGTCGTGCATATTTTACCTTACTAAATCTTCATGTATAGTAATTATAATTTAACGATAATATATATTTGCATTAACTTCTGTCCTTTTGAGAGCAGATCCTAAAAAGGCTTACCACACCATGGCAGTTGCAGGTAGTGGCGATAAAAAAGATATCTTTTGGTGCAATAATACGAGTAATCCTGCTATCACATGTACCAAGTGAATAGACGTATTCAGACATTTCCAGTAGATTCTGTTTCATATCAGCACCTCTCATTGCACCTATACCTGGTTTCATCTGGTAGCTTTCAAAAACCCAGCCTTTTGTATAAGGAAGCAGATCCCGTAGGTAATTTGTTATTGTTTTTGGCTTCTCTCTTCTGAAATTCGGACAAAACTTCTCTGGGCCTGGACATCCATCGGGGCATATCTCTCCCGATCCTGCGTACGATAATATAGTTATTCCCTGTTCAGGATAGAGGCCTGCTACAATATTTTCCGGGAAATGAGATGTGAATTGATCAAAGAACTGTGTAAGATCTTTATCTTCAGGTGTGATGCACATCTCTGTGACAGTTTGTTCTCTTTGATCAGGACAATTGAAGTACTCCTTCACAAGATATGCAGTCACATGGCATGGTATGGCAGGTACGATATATTCAGGCATTCCAAAGGACAGGATAAAAGGGACTGCATTAAGTCCGGCACAATAAAAATAGATATTCGATCTTTCTTTGTTAAGTGGAGATGCTAATTTGCCTTCAAGGAACTTACTAAGGGCATTTGCATCTTTTATGAACTCTGTGCCCGAAGAAGCTGGCGCATTCATATCATTATCTATCAAAAGCACAAGGGGAAAGCTATGCTTACGTGCATGCTCTGTGAAGCTTGTACCGATCTTTCCACCACCCAGTACAAGATAGTATCCCTCTATGATAGGAAGAGATCTTATTCTTTTTATTCTGTCTATTGAGCTCTTCAGCACATAGGCCCTCCTTTAGATTGTCTATTTTTGGTACTGCTGGTACATGTAGTATACGCCTGAGGCAAATTGATACAGGACAACACTCTCATGTAAGAATTTAAAAACATCTCGTTAATATAATTTTTATATACTTTAAATAAAAACGAACAGTTAAATACTATAAAACGAAACTACTTAAAGGGGTTAGATAAAAGAGATTATTGATTAGTGTAGGGTATCTCTCTTTTCTCCCCAGCTTTTGAAATTCGGGAAGTGGTAATATGGCATCGCCGATATTAGATAGTGTGTACACAATGATAGACCAAGTAATAGCATTTATTCCAACATTGTTAGCTGTAATTCTGCTCTTGATAGTAGGAATGATCGTAGGAAAAGCGTTGGGTAGGATCGGATCGAAGATCTTGGACAAGATCGGTCTTGACAATCTCTTGGACAAGACAATAATTGGGAACATGATCAAAAAAACCGGGGGGAGCACAGTTGGATTCTTCGATGCAGTGATCAGATGGTTCATTTATCTGATATTTGCGGTTATTATCATTGATCTGTTGAGGATCCAGGTAGTTGCAGACTTCATTGCTTCGATAATCCTGTTCATTCCTCTAATCCTGTCTGCTTTTGTTACATTATTGGTCGGGCTTCTTGTGGTGGATTTCCTCGCAGATCTCA
Source organism: Methanomethylovorans sp. (assembly GCF_041305605.1). Lineage (GTDB taxonomy): Archaea > Halobacteriota > Methanosarcinia > Methanosarcinales > Methanosarcinaceae > Methanomethylovorans. The sequence goes on along the minus strand of NZ_JBFYLB010000101.1, from coordinate 16,535 downwards.
TACGTAATGTACTCATGGCTACGGGAATAGATGACAAACTCGAAAACACTCCCATAGGGACAACGATCAAAGCAAGTGGAATGAAGATCTCAGGTATAATGTCAGGTATTTTTAGAATATTCGGGTACCTCGTCTTCATAGTGGCAGCATTGAATATACTTAACCTGACAATGATTGCACAGCTCATCGAAAGCATGATAAACTATCTGCCAAACCTGTTTGCAGGTGTACTGATACTGATCATTGGCTTGCTTGCTATTGACTTCTTCGCTGACTACATCGGGAATGTCATGAAAGGCATGAAAGTAGAGAATGCTGATATATGGGTACCTGCCTTCAGAGGCATTCTTTCGCTGGTGGTTATGCTCTTAGCCCTGGATGCCATGCTCATAGATACAAGCATATTCTATCTGCTAATGGGTCCCCTTGCATGGGGTATTGCAGTTGTAGTTGCCTTTAAGTGGGGTATCAAAGAGGCAATTGTTGCCTATGCCAGGGAGAAGAAATAATCCCTGTCCCTTTTTTCCTATTTATTATAGTTCCCAATCTTTTTTGCACATTTTAATCCATACATTTTAAGTGTATGAACTCTTATGCTAAGGATATGTTTTCCGGAAACGTGATGGACATGCCCCCTTTCCATGTGATGGAAATACTTGAGAGGGCACAGGAACTGGAGAGGGCAGGGAAGCAGATCATACATCTGGAAATAGGAGAGCCAGATTTTGCCACTGCGCCACATATATGTAAAGCAGCTTCTGCTGCCATGTGCGCAGGTGAGACTAAATACACTCACAGTCAAGGAATCTCGCAACTGCGCGAGGCGATTGCCGACAATTACAATCGGAAATTTGGACTGGAAGTTGAACCTGGGCAGATCATTGTGACTTCAGGAACCAGTCCTGGTCTTTTATTGCTCTTCATAGCCTTGCTGGAGCAAGGGGATGAGGTCATCATGTCAAACCCTCATTATGCATGCTATCCTAACTTTGTGCGTGCTATGCAAGCTAAACCCCATTTCATCTATACAAAAGAAGATAATGGATTCATACTGGAACCACAGGAACTTCACAAGGCCATCAATTCCAAAACAAAAGCAATACTTATCAATTCACCTTGTAATCCCACGGGGCAGGTAATGACTGCAAAGCAGCTTATGGAACTGGCAGAGATTGCTGGTGACGTGCCTATTATATCTGATGAGATATACCAAGGGCTAGTCTATGAGGGTGAAGATCATACCATCCTTGAATATACTGATAATGCTTTTGTACTCAATGGTCTTTCTAAACTTTATGCTATGACCGGCTGGAGATTAGGGTATTTGATAGTACCAAGAGAACATGTGCGCACACTGCAGAAGATTCAGCAGAACTTCTTCATATCCACCAACGCCTTCGTGCAGCATGCCGGTGTAGCGGCACTCACCGGTCCGCAGGATCAGGTCTATGAGATGGTCAGGACATATAATGAACGCAGACGCTACATGCTAAACAGAATAAAGGATATAGGACTTCATGTAAGAGCGCCGCCTATGGGTGCTTACTATGTACTGGCAGATGCCAGGGAATACGGAGCAAGTTCACTGGAACTTAGCTGGAGGATCCTGGAGGAAGCAGGAGTTGCTGTGACGCCGGGTATTGACTTTGGTGACGGGGCTGAAGGATATTTGCGTTTTTCGTATGCCAATAGTATTGAGAACATCGCGGAAGGTCTGGATAGGCTCGAAAAGTACCTCCAAGGATAGTGTATCCTATTGTATCCTATCTTTTTTTAGTCAGTATATAAGTAAATCGCTATACTTAAATAGTAATGCAACTCTCCTTCCAAATGTTATTAGCTTATCCAGCAAGGTAATGTCCCATGACCACTGAAAGAACTGAAGACTATTTGAAGGCTATTGAGAAAATAATCGAAAAGAAAGGTTATGCTCAGGTAAAAGATATATCCAGAGAACTGGACCTCAGTTCCCCTAGTGTCACCGGTATGTTCAAGAAGCTTACTAAAATGGGGTACATCAATTATGAGAAGTATGGTGGGGTCACACTTACCCCTGAAGGGGAAAGGATAGCAAAGAAAACAATGGAAAAGCACAGCACCATTAGGGATTTTTTGCTGATAATCGGTCTTGATGAAGAAATAGCCAATCATGACGCCTGCAGGATCGAACACATACTTACTCCCCAAACCTTCGATAGGTTCACTAAGTTCGTGGAATATATGAACTTAAATCAGGAATTACCTTTGTGTCTTGATCACTTTAAATATTTTTACGACACAGGCGAAAATATAGCTTGTACCCTTTCTTCGCAGGGTGAATGCCCGATACATGGAAAAAAGCATAAGGAAGACCAGAACTGAAAAGCTACCTGGCTATTTATATCTTTTATTTTCCGTATCGCCTTGTTTGTAATTCTTTTGTGTACTTAAATAAATTAGCTAATCCGAAATTGCTATATATCTAAAACCATGTTTAATGCTCAAAGAAGGCAGTTAGTTAAGAAAAGGGAAATGCATGGTGGAAAGCACGCTCAATAATCTTCAACCCGGAGAAAAAGCAAGGATAATTAAAGTACTTGCTAAAAGCACTGTAAGAAGGAAGCTCATGGATATGGGCTTGGTCCCAGGTTCAGAAATAGAAGTTATAAGAACTGCTCCGTTGGGTGATCCCATTGAGTTTCGGATAAAGGGTTATAGCTTATCCATAAGAAAGCAAGAAGCTGTAAATATTGTGGTAGACAAAGTCGACTAATTACAGATGCACCGGTATATTCTTAATGAGGTTCAAATTTTGATGCTTCCTGTTTTTGTAGATCGATGTGAGGAGGGAGATAGAAATGGAAAAAATAAAAGTGGCCCTCACAGGTAATCCTAATGTAGGTAAGACTACTCTATTCAATGTGATCACCGGTTCCAGGCAACATGTGGGAAATTGGCCAGGAGTTACAGTTGAAAAGAAAAGTGGTTTCAAACTATACAAGGGATACGAGATAGAGGTCGTCGATCTTCCTGGCACTTATAGTCTCACTGCTTATTCTCTTGACGAGATCGTGGCGAGAGATTTTATTGTGGATGAAAGGCCGGATGTAGTGGTACAGATAGTGGACGCTACAAACATTGAACGAAATTTGTACTTGACCACACAACTCATGGAACTTGGCTCAAAAATGGTCATTGCTCTTAATATGTACGATCTGGCAGAAGAAAGGGGGGACAAGCTGCATGTAGGGAAAATGGAGAAGATCCTTGCAATGCCTGTTGTCCGCACAATCGCGAGCAAGAACATAGGTATATCTGAACTTCTGGATACTGTGATAGCTGAAAAGCAAAAGGAAAAGCACCATGGACGGGAGATTGGTTATGGTGATGCGATAGAATCCAGTATAATCGAGATTGAGAAGGTGCTTTCTCAGGAGCCGGATCTTGCCTCAAGGTATCCTCTGCGGTGGCTGGCAGTGAGGCTGCTGGACGGTGATGAGAACATTCTGCGTAAGATTGCCGGAAGTTCCATAACCACACAGATCAAAGCTATCCTTGCAAGTCTGGACATAGAAGAATATGAAGCTATGATGGCAGACAAAAGGTACGAGGTCATAAGTGCCATGTTCCCTCAGATGTGTGAGCGCTGCATGACCCGGATGACAACTTCAGATATGATAGACAGGGTCATGACCAATAAGTACCTCGGAATTCCTATATTCCTCTCTCTTATGTGGGGTGCCTTTGAACTTACTTTCAGCTTTGCTACTCCATTTATGACAATCATTGAAAGGATATTTGTATGGCTGGGTGAGGTTTCGGCAGTTTACATACATCCCGGGTGGCTTGCATCACTGGTGGGGGAAGGTATTATTGGAGGTGTCGGCTCAGTGTTCGCATTCATACCCAACATCTTTATACTTTTCTTCTTGCTTTCTATGCTTGAGGACAGCGGATATCTGGCCAGAGCTGCTTTTATTGTAGACCGGATCATGTACAAGATCGGATTACAGGGTAAGTCATTTATTCCCATGTTACTGGGGTTTGGATGCAATGTGCCTGCTATTATGGCCACCCGAAGTATAGAGGACAGGATGGATCGCATGGCCACTATAATGGTGGTTCCCTTCATTTCCTGCGGAGCAAGATTACCTATTTATATACTGTTTGCTGGTACTTTTTTTAGCGAAAATGCAGGGACTGTTATCTTTTGTATTTACCTGCTGGGTATCCTTGTAGCTGTAGCCTCTGCAAAGTTATTGCGCACTACTACTCTTAAAGGTCATCCAGCTCCATTTATCCTGGAGCTTCCGCCATACAGGGTCCCAACCCTTAAGACCAGCATACGCCACATGTGGGACAATGGTTCGATGTATATTCGAAAAGCAGGAACTATAATCCTGGGAGGCTCTGTTGTGATCTGGCTGCTAGCGGCCTTGCCGTGGGGAGTTGAATATGGTAGTGAAGATAGTTTGATCGGCATGATAGGGCATGCTATTCAGCCTCTTCTAGGTCCGCTTGGTTTCGACTGGAAGCTGTCTGTTTCTTTGCTATTTGGATTTGTTGCAAAGGAGATAGTGGTGGCGTCTCTGGGAGTTCTGTACGGGGTTGGTGATGATCAATTTGCACTAACAGACAGCCTGCTTGCTGACCCGCACTTATATCAGATCACGGCACTGAGCTTGATGGTTTTCAGTCTACTGTATATGCCCTGCATAGCAGCAGTGGGAATAATTAAAAAAGAGACCGGATCATGGAAATGGACTGCCTTTTCTGTCGCATATGGATTAGCTGTTGCCTGGTTGCTGGCCTTTGTAGTGTTCCAGGGAGGAAATCTGCTTACATGAGGGATGTATATGAAACATGATCCGGGAACATTAAGAGAAAAAATGCTATTTGCATCTATTACTGGCTTCTTGTATGTATTGGCAGGCAGCATCCAGCTTGTATTGAGCATATGTGCTATGTTTGATATCAGTTTAGTACATTCCCTTGAAAATACTGCATTTGGATTTCTTTTTGCTCCTTCCGATCTGATGGGCAGTTTGGTACTAGTGCTTATTGGCAGCATCTTTCTGTACGGCTTAATGGAAATAAGAAGCGGACTGAAAGAAGGTATCGCTTATGTATATGTAGGCATACTAATTTCACTAATATTTACAACTGTTTATATGCTTGTGATGACTGGCAACTGGATGGAATCATATTTGTTGAATGATCCTGAAATGACTGGCTGGAGCTTCGGTGATGATTTCAGGCCAGCCATATATCTTGGTATATTGTCATTGGGTGGATACTTTCTGTGGAAAAAAGATTTCAGGGGAATGCAAAAATAAACTAGGGATTTCGTATGATAGTTGACATATTGAGGTATATATTTGTTGAACGCCTTTCATTAAATGAGGCTGCTCTTCTGATGGGTATGTCAGGAGAGCAGTTAAAAGACCGTCTAAGGATCATGGAACAGATGGGCTACTTAAGAAAAACAGAGGCATATGTTTCTCATGGGTGTGGTTCATGTTCTTCATGCACGGTGTGTCTAACAGGAGATATGAGTAGTGAACAATATATGCTTACTGATAAAGGGTCAAGACTAATTGAAAAGGAATAATGTATCCTACTCTACCATAAGTGGCGACCAACACTATAATTAATAGTATATCAAAGTATGTAGCTACTGACTTTATTTGACAGTAGTCTTTGGAAATCAACTGCCTGTTCAGTAGGAAAAAAGGATCAGACTGTTTTTTTGCAGGATGTAAGGTAAAAGAATATATAGTTCACAAATAGAAAATACATCATTTATTTAGAACACGTATCCGAGGAACAAAGATGAGACTAGGTGTTGCAGTAGATATAGGAACCAGTGGGATCCGTGCACAGAAGATCGATCTTGATACCGGGGAGATCAAAAAGACAGTTATTACACTGAGAAACCCGCTTCCGGGTGCAAATATCATGGACCATATGGATTTTGCTATTAACTATGGACAGGATCTTGCACATGGACTTCACGTGAATGCTGTAAGGAAAGTCATCGAACAGCTTGGGATCAAACCGGAGGAACTTGAAAGGATAGCAATTTGCGGTAATCCAATTCAGTTATCCATCTTCCAGGGCATACCCATTGATGACCTTGCATACGCAGGTGAAAGGAAAAAGGAAAAATTGAACATCAAAGAGCAAAAAAGAGACGCAGTAATCTTAAATTGTAGCGATGTGCCCGGTCTTGAGGTATATCCGAATGCCACCCTGAGGGTTCCGCCAGCCATAAGGCATGAAATAGGTGCGGATGCTCTTGCTCTCATCATTAAATCTGGTTTCCTGGACGCCAAAGATATTTCCATAGCCACTGACTATGGAACTAATGCCGAGATGGCACTGATAGTTGACGGTACAATTTACACAGGTTCTGCTGCAGCAGGCCCTGCGCTGGAAGGACAGCAGATCGCACATGGAAAGCTTGCATCCCCCTTTGTTATTGCCGATGTGGAGTTTGAAAATGGTAATCTCAGGAACTACGTGCTTGATGAGGAAATGAACACCATAAAGGCAAAACTCGTGGACCCAAAGACCGGAGAGGTCATCGAAGACCATCCACTTAAAGCAAAGGGCATAACAGGAACCGGTGTAATTGCGGTCGTTGATGCTGGTATGAAGAATGGGATCATACAACTGCCTAAGATCAATACTCCTGATCATAACTTGCATTTGCAGGATAAGGTGATGTTCTTTGAGAAGGACGTAAGTGAAGCAGGACTTGCAATGGGTGCTCTCCGTGCTGGGCATCTTGCTTTGTGTAAAGCTGCGGGTATCGAAATGAGTGATATACGCAAAGCATACATGTCTGGTGCTGCCGGAACATACATGGATGCGATCAAAGCTCATCACGTAGGTATGGTGCCTTTCAATGTGGATGAAGTAATACAAATAGGTAACACTTCACTTTCTCTTGCCAAGGAAATATTGATTTCGGAGGAAAGACTCTGGGAATTGCAGGCAATCGCAAAGAAGATCCTGAGCAATCATATCATGTTCGCAACTGATCCTGCATTCAAGGAAGCCTATATCCAGGAAATATCCTACTGGACTGAAGGCATGCCCTTCAAGATGCTCCAGAAAATGCTCAAGAAGAAAGGGCTGCCTGTTCTGGAAGAGGCTTCAAAGATAGTTAAAGTGGACAGGCGTGTACAGAGAGATATACCTGTGTTGGGTGAAGAAGGTCTTGAAGTACTGGACCAGGTGGGAACTTATCTCACGATGAAAGTGGACTGCCCGGAGTGCAAGAAGTGTGTCAAGGTGTGTCCAACTGATGCCCTTACTATAGATGATGATGGTCTTGTGATGATCAGGTCTGACCTATGTGATGGCTCTAATTGCAAGAGATGTATCAGGGCATGCCCACCGGATAAATTCCAGTGGAAGAACCTGAAGGTAATGGAGATATAATTCTCCACTTTCTTTTTTAGGGACGGTATTTCAATGAGAGTATTAGTTATTGGTGGGTTTTTAGGTAGTGGTAAGACCTCGACAATCATAAGACTTGGCAAAGAGCTCAGTGCTCAGGGAAACAAGGTCGCTGTCATCGTGAATGAGATCGGTGAGATAGGGATCGATGGAGATGTTATTTCCAAGTATGGGCTGGATACTACTGAACTTACCAGCGGTTGCATCTGCTGCAGCCTTAAAGTGAACATGAAGATTACTATCTCTCTGCTCATGAAGGATTTTCAGCCGGATATTTTGCTTATTGAACCCACCGGCATTGCTTTCCCTCAGGTGATCAAGAATGAGATAAATCTGATGGATCTAAAAGGTACGGTGGTTGCACCATTGGTCACACTGATTGATGGTAGCAGGTTCAAGCAGCTCATGAAGGAGGTCAAGCATTTCTCGATGCGCCAGATCATCGATGCAGATATCCTGGGAATCAATAAGGTTGATCTTATGGAGCCACTTCAGATCTCCATAGTCGAGGCTTCGGTGCAGCAGCTGAATCCAAAGGCCAGGGTTATCCAGCTTTCTACAAAGCTGCAGGACGAACATTGGTACAATTTTATCAGGTTAATATTAGAAGAAGACACAGCCGGAAAAATTGCTGGTAAGCTTCGAACAGTTAGTCCGGAATTACAGGCTATGGAAGGGGGACAGGTCGGTGATGAAAGTATGGATTCCATAGAAGCTTCGGGGATTAGCAGTTATGCCACAGAGTTCATTGTGGCTGGTGAGACTATACTCTCCGATGTTGCTCGGACTGTTGTGCAGGATACTATGGGAATGATCAAAGCCAGAGTACTGGAACACAGCCCTGAGTTTGTGGGCCACATTAAGATGTTCCTGGAAAATGGTAGTGAGACCGTGAAAATGAACATTACGGCCCATTATGAGGAACCAATCATGGAACTCATAAGTTCAAATACCGAGGTCCCCAGGTTCAAGATACTGTCTGCGGTTTCCAACATTGATAAAGCGATTTTGATGGATATAGTTGATTCCAGTGTTATCGAGGCATTTGAATTAAAAGGCATAACTGTCCATAAAAAGAGTGGAAAACACCAACATCACGTTTCTTTGAGTTTATGATGTTTAGATGGGCTAAAGTTAAGCACACAACATTATTTTTTTTAGTTAAGGCTTTTCTCCAGCCGATCGAAAAAGTGCATATATTTAAATCTTTTTGTTGGGTGCTGTTTTAACAATGGACTTTATACCAAAAGTTGACGCATTTTGTACCACAACTAAAAAAAGAAATTTCGTATGAATGTATGAGGTGGGTACTTGGGTATATATGTAAACTCAATAAGGCTTCTATACGATGCATGTATCTACTGGGATATTCCAATTAAGACGTGAATAGAAGGTTTTAGAAGCTTTTTAGGGGTAAAAAGCTTTTATAATACCCTTAATTCAGAAAATATTAAAAAATGGCTAATTTAAAGCCTATTTAAGTTTCTTTTAAGCACGTATTCATTAAACAGCTCCAAATTATTATTTTAATTTAAAAAATAGATTTTTATTAAAATTATCCGGTATATCAATTTAAAATATGGTTGCAAAAAAGGCGTTAACCGCAATACTTATATGTGCAGTAATTGTAGTTGCTTATGTGGTAAGGAAGGAAAACAGGTAGAAGATGTAAGGTGTAAGGGGATAACTCTCATTACAGCTTCTTCGTTCTGTTATCTAATTGCCACATGTTTAAGTTGCTGTGCATTTATGCATGCAACATGAACCAATAAGGAGGTAAACAAATGGATTTAGACCCCAGTAAAATACTAATTAGGTACAATGTGCAGATGGAGAAAGCACAGACACCTGAGGACATGGCCGCTGAGAAATACCCAAAAGCTGAGCCAGCTAAGTCAATATCCAAAGCAATCTTTGAGGGCGAAGAGGACGATGTCGTCGAAGGCCTCAAGAAGGCAGTGGCTGCCGGTGCAAACCCAATCAAGATGATTGACGATGTACTGATGCCAGGAATGAAGATCGTTACAGACCTGTATGACATTGGTGTAGTTTTCCTGCCAAACGTGATGATGTCAGCAGATGCAATGCTCGCAGGTATCGAGTACTGTAAAGAGAAATCCGGTTCAGCCCCAGTTCCAAAGGGCAAAATCGTCTGCCACGTAGCAGAGGGTGACGTTCACGACATTGGTAAGACAATCGTCGCAGCCCTGTTAAGAGCAGCAGGCTATGAGGTAGTAGACCTTGGCCGTGATGTTCCAGTAGATGAGGTCATTGCAGCTGTAAAGAAAGAGAAGCCAATGATGGTCACTGGTACAGCACTCATGACAACAACAATGTATGCCTTTAAGGAAGTAAACGACAGGCTCCTTGAAGCCGGCATAAAGGTACCATTCCAGTGTGGTGGCGGAGCTGTGAACCAGGACTTCGTAGTCACATATGAGCTTGGTGTCTATGGTGAGGAAGCCGCAAATGCCCCACAGATGGCAGATATGATCCTCGCAGGAAAGAGCTTGAAGCAGCTTAAAGAACACTTCCACATGCATTAAATTGAGGTGACAATAATGACAGTAAAAAGATACACTGATATGGCATACACCAAGGCCGACGACATGCTCTTCGGTAACGCAAAGCACCCCGTAAAGGCAAAGTTAGGTCTGGAAGTCGGTGCCGGCTATGTTACAGCCGAGGTTAACTACGCACCAAGGCCAGAGGCCGGACAGTCAAAGGAGAAACTGATCTCCGAATACCGCAGGCTCACAACTGACATCCTTGCAAGGGCTGTACAGATTGGTTTCCCATCTATCTCACTCGAGACAGAACACGTGCAGCAGATGACCAACAACCCCGCATGGGGAGGCGAAATTGCTCACGTTCAGAAGACCATCCTTGAAGAATACCATGAAGAGTATGGTATAAAGTGCGGTCTCAGGCACACCCCTGGTGATATCCGTGAAGAGCGCGACTACCTTGCACTCATCGGTCCAAAGTACGACTTGCTCATGGAATCCTTCGAAGCAGTTGCAGAAGGCGGAGCAGACTTCCTGTCCATCGAAACAATGGGTGGAAAAGAAGTCCTAGACTACGCAATCCTGAGAAACGATGTACCAGGTTTGATCTACTCAATAGGATGCCTTGGCTCCCTTGATATGACCATGATCTGGCAGGACATCGCCAAGATCGCCCAGAAGAAGGGTGTAATCCCTGCTGGTGACACTGACTGTTCACAGGCAAACACCGCAATGTTCATTGCAGGTGGACTGCTTGACAAGAACCTTGCTCACACCCTCGCAATCATTGCAAGGACTATCTCTGCAGGAAGGACACTCTGTGGATATGAAGCAGGTGCAAAGGGTCCAGGTAAGGACTGTGGATACGAGAACACCATTGTGAAGGCCATTTCCGGTGTTCCAATCGCCCAGGAAGGAAAGTCCGCAACATGCGCACACGCTGATGTCATGGGTAACCTGACAATGCAGTGCTGTGACCTCTGGTCCAACGAGTCTGTCGAATACCACGGTGAATTCGGTGGTACCTCAGTCCAGTGCTGGGCACAGACCCTGAGCATGGATGCAGCACTCATGAACGTTGCACTCAACACCGGAAACGGAAAGGTGCTCCGTGACATGATGATGATGTCCGACAGGTACAGAGACCCACAGGGCTATGTTCTTGCATACGACAACGCATGGAAGGTTGGTAAGGCAATTTCCAAGAACGGAAACGACCTGTACCTCCGTTCAAAGAACGCTGCAGTTGAGACAGTCAACATCCTTAATGCCGCAAAGGCCGAGGGTAAGCTGCAGATGTCCCGCTTCGAAATAAATGCACTTGCAGACGCAGAGAAGGCAATCAATGCACTCACCGACGAGTCCGACAAGTTCATGAGCGACATGCTCGCACTGTACAAGTCCGAAGTAAAAGTATTCAAGCCAGAAGCGAACTACAAGTTCTAAACTTGAGTTCCTTTCTTTTTTCTTTTTTTTGTGAACTTAGTGTCCCATAACTTATGTTTTGTATTCTAAAAATGGGGCTAAAGATTAAGAGTAATTTTTACCCTTAGGGAAACCCACGGCCATAATTACTATCTTTGTCTCAAGGGGAGCATGTTTCCAGTCCTCTGGAGAAAATAATTGCTGTGAGAACTCTATATCCATATTGTGTTTACTTACTCCACAATCATCCATGTATTCGTTCACTATCTGGGTGCCAATCCTCTTTGCATAGTCCAGAGCTTCACTGTAAGTTTCTGCCTTTTGCCTTCCGGATGGAGAAAACACCAGGTAATTCCTGTCAGGTTCTGATATTGAGAAAGGGCGAATGAAAATTTCCACTCTCTTTATTCCCTTTCCAAAAAGAGCACCTGCTGCATTTCCCACTGCTGCATGTTCCGGGACCCTAATATCGGCATCTATTATTTTCGAAAGATCCTCTTTGAAAGAAGTCACTGGTCCACCTAGCATTACTACAGGCATATTCAGCTTGAAAAGAGCCGGAAACTCACCATTGATTATCTGCTCTATTCCCTTTCTATCAACATCCTTCAGCAAGAAATACATTAGGTCAAATGCAATGCTATGGACCATCTTTGCCTTTACGGCAAGTGCAAATCCCAGAGCATCTTTCTTTATTAGACGGGATAGGTGGCTTGCCCCTATAAAAGCGGCTTGTGTGTTCCAGCGGGTATACTCTCCTAGTATATGCAGCGCATCCGTGGGGGTAAAACCTATAGGTTGTATCAGCCTTTTACTTACAAGGGCATCAAGAATGACTGAAGAAGGATATTTGTGAGAAGAGGATGCGATCTCTTCTATAGTTAAAGGTTCATTACCAATGACACTCAGCACTTCAGTCTCAAATTCATCCAGTTCGATTGGTTCAAACCCTGTCCTTATATAGAATCTTGCCGGCTGGATGTTCATATCCAGTGAACTGCGTGAGGGTATTACGCATCTTTTCAGTTTATCAATGAACATGGGATATCGTTCAGCAGCCAGGCATAAAGGTATCACTCTTCTGGGACCTATGAATATATGTTTACTCTTTACCCATACCTGACTATCCCCTCCCAAGGCAGACGTTTCCATCCTGGTAGCCCTTACCCTGGTCTTCCAGCCTCCAACTACAGCGCCTGTATCGGTAATTTCAGGTACGCCATCTATCACACTGGATACATCTGTACTTGTTCCTCCCACATCAATTACAGCACAAGTATCCAGTCCGCAGAGGTAAGAAGCACCTACAAGACTTGCTGCAGGGCCTGAAAAAATAGATTCTATCGGTTTTTCCAGAGCTTCCCTTATACCAATTACGGTTCCATCACACTTCAACATTATCAGCCTTGCATTCATTTCCCTTCTCTGTATTTCGTTTATCATAGAATCAATGAAGCTGCGACAAATAGGTAAAAGCTGAGCATTAAGCGTGGCAGTGACAGCCCGTTCATAAGCACCCAGATCCTGAGAAAGTTCATGACCGCATACAACAGGCAATCCTGTAGCCTCACGCACTATCTCCCTAACAGTAAGTTCATGCTCGGGGTTGCGTATGCTGAAAAATGAAGATACTGCAAAAGCAGATACGAACTCTTTCACCTTCAAAGCAAAATTCTTTACGGCTATACAATCCAAAGGCATGTTTTCTTCTCCATCGAATGTATGGCCTCCGGTAACCATTGTGTAATGCTTTGCAGGGTATGTTCCTTTGGTTGGATGATCACCTACCAGTATCAGAGCTACCGGACTTCCTGTTCCTTCGAGCACAGTGTTCGTTGCAAGTGTGGTTGAGACAGAAACAAGACTTACTTTGTCAAGATCATCAGTTCGAAGGCCATCTATAGCATCACGAATTCCTCTTATGAGATCAGGATATGTAGTAAGGGCCTTACTTGTGGCCACTATCGAACCGTCTGTATCCTTTACAAGAACTGCATCAGTATATGTTCCTCCGGCATCAATTCCAAGGCTGAATTTCATGATCTTACCCTATCTATAATTGCTATATTAAATGGGAGCACGCAAATTAAAAACTCCGTTTAACTGTTTCCCTAAGCAGAAAATTTTGTCCTTCAAAAAAGAAAAGGTATGTGGTCATGAAGACCACAAATAATGCAAAAGATTTTACTTGTAATATTCGTTCCTTGCTTCGACCATTGCCTTAAGGTTGGCAACAGGGGTGTCCGGTGCGATACCGCAACCTGGTGCAAGTACATCCACGCCTGCCTTTAGAGCAGTTGTGGCTGCTTCCTTTACCTTTTCAGGTGTGCCTGCAAGCAGAACGAAGGGGCTTGACACGTTACCACAAATGGATACTTTGCCTGCAACCTTTGCCTTTGCGCCTGCCATGTCCTTTACCTTCTCTTCGATACTAATGGATACAAAGCCACAGTCTGCCATTGCGGGGATAATTGGAGTTACATCACCGCAGATGTGAAGGATCATTGGAACCTTTACTGCTGCTGCGAACTTCTGGAGCCTTGGCTTGAGGTCTGCTTCAAAGGCAGCTGGTGCCATGAGGTCAGGAGAAGCTACTGGGTCTGGTACACTGATCACATCTGCACCAGCATCTGCCAGAGCATTTGCGTATGCAATGCATGCGTCAGTTGCGAAGTCGAGTATGGTGTTGTAAGAAGCCTTGTCCTTTATGGACCATTTCATGAACCTCTTGACACCACAGAGGTCTGATGCAAGGGTGATCGGTCCTTCCATACCTGCTATTACAGGAACCTTTCCATCTGTCTTCTGCTTAAGGATCTTCATTGCTTCCAGTACAGTGGGAATTCTGCCCTGTGCAAGGAGGTTCTCAGGCATCTTCAGGTTTGCAACACTGTCCGGGTATGGGTGGGCTGTAACAGATGGCTGTCTGTTCTTTGTACCCATGTTGACCTCACAGCCCATTGCCTGAGCAAGAACTGTAAGACAGTATGGTGCCCTTACGCCCTCAAGACCACAGACTTCGTATGAAGCATATGCGAGTTCTGCCATGAGCTTTGCATCGCTGTGTGCTTCTGGCCATGCAGCGCCTGTCTTGTCCATGAGCTCGACAATAGCGGTCTGTGTAACAGACAGAACTGGGACCTTGTCGACTTCCTCACATTTCAATGCTTTTAAAAACCTTTCCTTCATGTTTAAGTCGCTCATAATTAATCCTTCTCTCCAATTAAAGAGTTAGTCACCTGAATTTGCAATACATCAAATATAAAACTATTGGGAATAGTACTTTATACTGGACGAAATATATATTTCTGCTCAAAAACGGTAAAATACCTTTATATTGTCAGGCTTCTCCTTCTGAAGCAGATGAGCATTTAACTGCAATATCAATCCCAGAATCTCTTTGTTTTGGCATAGTTGCGCTCTGCTCCCAGAATGTCCCTGTAGAAATCCTCTTCATCAGACCTGTTCTTCTGTATGATGCGGGAAGCCGTTTCCGGACCTACTCCTCTGGAAGCAAGAGCAATGACAGCCTTTTGTCCATGGGCCCTTACAAAATTAGCGTTCCTATATACTCTTCGGATGCGTTTCACATCTTCATTGGAGGTAGAGCTATTATATTTTTTCAAGATGTTGATCTCTTCCTCTTCCCATGGTTTGAGGGCAGCCACCATTTTAGATCCACATACAGGGCATTTGATATCATCCGGAACGTTCATAACTTTTCTGTGGGACACCCACTTTTTACAGTGCACACAGAACAATATGATATTATCATGCATGATGCGCTCTTTCAAGGCAAGCACAATAGACCTGTCAGCCTTCTCCGGAGCTACAAGATCACGTTTCATAGAGAATCCGGATGAGCCGATAGGTGTTGGGCCACTGATTTCCATTTGAAGAGCACCGGAAGATATCAAGGATAAAACCTCGCGGGCTTTTTCTATATCCAGCATGTCGTGCAGGATCTCCCGGATAACTTCATCGTACATGGAAGTGCCTTTGTATATTTCAAGGAGCTTTTTCATGCTGATCCTGTCATAATCCAGATCTTTGCTCAATGCTCCGAACTTTCTGGCAACGTGCACCATTTTCCATTTCATAAGAGACGTGTTCTTGAGAGTCATCTCTATGACAGGTTCAATATGGTCAGGCCCAATATCAAGTATCATCGACTTTATATCAACAGGTTTGAGCCTTCTTGGTCCCTGTAGACGTATGCGGTAAGGGTCTATTTCCTGCACCACACTGCTTCCAAAGCGTGCCGCAAGCAATGCTGTCAGTACTTTGGCTAAGGTTTCATTAGTATTATGACCAAAACAAGCATTAACGACAACTGCATCTTCATCACTTTCGATGACTAATGTCTTATCGTCCGGCACTTTAAGCCCGGCTGCAACATGCCCAGCCACAAGCGAGATTCCCTCTAAAGCACCTGCCATGTCAACATGGTACTTGCGCATAAGCTCTTCTGCTATTTCTTCTTCTGGAATGTTCCGTAGAAGTGAATCCCTTATAAAAGCACGAAGACGTCCAACCGCCTGAGCAACATCAAAAGGTACAGGTATTTCCTCTCCCACCCAGCTGGGGATCTCACCCTTTGCCTTAACGGGCTCCACTTTTATCCTGTCCCTTTCGGTGTCAATGTCTATAACCCGCCACATGTCACCTTTAGTGATGAACACAGCACCAATAGTTGCAGACGTTACAACAAAAGCCTCATCCAGCATTCCGACAGGCCTGCCGGAAACCATATCGAATACTTCGTACTTTTTCTCATCGGGTATCATGGACAGGTTCTCATAATAATACTGCCAGCTCTTTCGCCGCCTTCCCAGTACGCTTGAACCTTCTTCTCTCCACACCAGCCGATATTCTGTGACCTGTTCCACAACACGTTCCAGTTCCTGCAGGGTCAGGTCACGGAAAGGATAAGCTCTCCTGAAGATCGAATGCAGGCGTGAAATGTCAAGTTCTCCGAAATCAAGTACCATTCCGGATATCTGGTTGGCCAGCACGTCCAGAGCTCCTGTTTGTATTGATATCTCTTCCGCCTTCCCTTCGAGAGCATACATCACGATCATCATGCTCTCTGCAACGTCGTCCTGTCCCACCGCGAGAATGGTACCTCTGGAAATCTCGTGTATCCTGTGCCCTGCG